>JBIQID010000043.1:3605-7214 GCA_044508215.1 Actinomycetota bacterium
GAGATGAACGTGCGGCCGATGTACCGGTTCTTCACCAGGGCGTGGCCGAACGGGATGCCGCTGCTCCGGCTGAACCCCTCGGCAGCCGGGATGCCCGACTCGGGCACGCCCACCACCAGGTCGGCCTCGGCCGGAGCCTGCTCGGCGAGGTGCTCCCCCATGCGGACGCGAGCCTGGTGGACGCTCTGCCCGTAGAGGACCGAGTCGGGGCGGGCGAAGTAGACGAACTCGAAGACGCAGAGCCGTGGATCGACGCGGTCCGCCCCGAACGGCCGCATCGAGCGGACGCCGTCGGTGTCGATCACCACCATCTCGCCCGGCTCGATCTCACGTACGAAGTGCGCCCCCACGATGTCGAGCGCCGGTGACTCCGACGCCAGCACCCACCCTCCGTCGAGGCGCCCCAGGCAGAGCGGTCGGAAGCCGTTGGGGTCGCGGACCCCGATCACCTTCGAGGTGTCGCACAGCACGAACGAGTAGGCGCCCGCCAGCTTCGGCACGACCGCAGCGAGCGCGTCCTCCACCGAGTGGTCGTGCGAGGGGAGCTCCTGGGCGATCAGCTCTGCCACCACGTCGGTGTCGGAGCCGACCAGACCGTCGAACATCCCGGCCTGGCGAGCCAGCTCCGCGGTGTTGGTCAGGTTGCCGTTGTGGCCGAGGGCGAAACGGGTCCGGCCCGTGTCGCGGAAGATGGGCTGGGCGTTCTGCCACTTCGACGAGCCGGTCGTGGAGTAACGGGTGTGGCCGACCGCGAGGTCGCCCTCGAGCACGGCGAGGGTGCGGTCGTCGAACACGGCGGAGACGAGCCCCATGTCCTTCACGACGGTGATGTCCTGCCCGTCGGAGGTCGCGATGCCTGCCGACTCCTGGCCGCGGTGCTGCAGCGCGAAGAGGCCGAGGTAGCAGAGGTGGGCGACCGGCTTGCCGGGGGCGTGGACGCCGAAGACGCCACAGGCCTCTCGAGGTTTTCCGGCGTCGAGGTCCTCGCTGACCGGGGCGCTCACGGAGCCATCGTTGCACACGCCGGGACGGAGCGCGCATTCATCCCGACGCACGTCACACCCGGCCGTGGTGTCAGGGCTCGACGACGACGTGGACCGCGACGGAGCCGGCCCGGTACTGACCCCGGTTCGGCGCGACCGCCACGAGCTGGTCGTAGAACCCCACGCCGAGACGAGCGTCGGCGCCACTGCGCGAGAACGCCGGCTGGGCGGTGGCTGCGTAGCAGAGGTGCGTGGTCCCGCCCCGCTCGTCGCCGCACCCGGGGAGCTCGATCATGGCCGGCGCCGTCCAGGGACCGACGGGAGAGGTTCCCAGGCGGACCGCGACCTTGTGCGTGTAGCCGGGCCACGGGCTGTAGGCCATCACGTACACGTCGAGCGCCGCATCCCGGGTGACGGTGAGCGTGGCGACGGGGTTCGTGACGCCCTCCACGCCGTCGGGCATCGGCATCGTGGCGGCGTCGTCGCGATCGGGGCTCCAACCGGAGCCGTCCCAGTAGCGGTAGGCGGAGGAGTCGGCCGCGTCGGCGGGATCGACCCGCGCGACGGTGCACTCGCCGAACGCATCGGGGAGCCACCCACCGTCCGACCCCTCGCAGGCGTACGCGTACACCCGCCCGTCCTCGCCCACCACCGCTGCGTTCCCGTAGCTGTTGTCGACGAAGAGGCGCTGTTCCACCACGGTGCCCTCGATGGCCCGCCCGATCGGCGGGCCGGAGCGGTCGTAGGTCCATTCCACGAGAGCGACGCCGCGGCTCTCGACGGCGTGCTCAGGGCCGAGGCACACGTTCTGGAAGTACGCGAGCACTCGGTCCCGCTGCTGGCCGGCCACCGGGATGCTCACCGCGGACAGCGGCCACATCGCCGGGTTCGGTGCCCACGACGGACAGGTGGGGAACGAGGCGGTGGGCGTTGCGAACCGCACCGGGCGGTTCCCTGCGGCCACGCCGTCGCGCGTCACCGCCGGGCTCGCGGCCGGCGCCCACGCCGCCGTGTTGTTCACGAAGTAGCGGAAGCCGCCACCGGCGAGCGGTTCCGCGCTGTCACCGAACAGCCAGAGCACCGACCCGTCGGACAGCCGGGTGCTGATGCCGGCGTCGCGGTCGATGCCGGCGAGCGGGGACGAGGCGGACGGCCCGACGCCCGTGGCCTCAACCAGACCCCCGGTGGAGAACCGCACCGGCCCCATCACCGAGGTGCCGCAGGGCAGGGTCGTGGGTCCGCCCCGACCGACTCCCGTGGCGGTGACGCACACCTGGTGGACGCCGTCGGGGACACCGGCGATCGTCACGTCGAACCCGTGCGCCGGCCCTGCCCCCGGCAGCGCGGCGACGTCGGGTCGCGGGACGGCGGCCATCACGGTGGCCTGCTGGGCGCCGACCCGGACGGTCACGGGGATCGACGCCGCGGTCTCGGGGTCCCGCATCCAACCGCGCACGCGCACCGAGCCCCGCGACGGCGAGGACACGGCGTCCAGCGAACCCCGCGGCGAGACCTCCGCCACCACCACGTTGCGGCAACCGAGCTGCACCACCGGACCCAGCCCGGCCGGGTGCGCCTCGACGCACACGCGGTAGGTGCCCGCCGCCAGCGGGCCGAACGTGCGCGAGTAGCCGTGGTCGGTGCCGATGCGCAGGGCGGCGTGGACATCGGGGCGCGGGATGTCCGCTCGGATGCGCACGACCTGCGGCTCGGTGAGGTCCTCGAGACGATCCACGCTGATCGACACGTCGAGGGAGCTGGCAGGCAGGTCGGGATCGGCCGCCCAACCGGCGACCCGCATGGTCGGCGGGTCAGCCGTGGACAGGTCGACGACGTCGATCCGCCCGGTCGGCGGGGAGAGCACCACCTCCCGGCAACCGAGGAAGACCCCCGCTGGGTTGGCGCTCGACGCGACCGCCACGCACAGGGGGTAGCGGCCCGGCGGGAGCGCGTGCGACCTGACGGCGAAGCCGTGGCGTTCGCCGACGAAGCCCGCTCGCACGAGGTCGGGGCGAGCGAGGTCCGCTCGGACCGAGGTGACGCGCCCGCCGACGAGGATCCTGGCCTCGAGCGACTCGGCGGACCCCGGCACCGCACCCCATCCGCCCACGACGACCTGGTCGCCCTCGACCCGCACCACGTCGATCGAGCCGACCGGACCTGCCGGCACGGTGAACGCCCGGCACCCGAAGCCGACGCTTCCGCCGCGTGGCCCCGTGTTCGCCACGCCGACGCACGCAGCGGACGGACCGGGTGGCAGCCCGGTGACGGTGATCGAGAAGCCGGTGGGCCCCGGCAGCCACACGTCGGGTCGGTGCACCCTGGTGTGCCCGACCGCGAAGCCCTTCGGTGTCAGGACCGCGACGGTCGCCCTCCCCGGAGCGTCGGCGTCGTAGGCCCAACCGGTGAACGTCGCGGTGCCTTCCGCGGTGACGGTCGCGTCCCAGTGCCCGACCGGCGGGCGGTCGACCTGGCGGGCAGCGGCGGGGGACGCCGGCGACGCCGCTGCCGGCTCGGCGGCGGCAAGCGCCCAGAGGGCGCCGGCGGCGAGGCCGATGGCGAGCGCGAGCGAACGGAGGAGCAGGGCGCGGAAGGAGGGCATGGGCAGCCGACCCGGTGGGGCAGG
>JBIQID010000043.1:7314-13873 GCA_044508215.1 Actinomycetota bacterium
CCCAGGGCCTCGGGCAGCTTCGACCGCCACCTGTGCACGGCGTCGGCGAGCGGCACGTCGAGGAGGTCCTTCACCACCAGCCGGTCGCCCCCGGCGACGCCCAAGCGGACCGCCGGCACGCCCGCTGCCTCGCAACGCTCCAGCACCACCGGACCGTCCTCGGGCGCCACGGCGACGAGGACCCGGCCGGCGGACTCACCGAACAGCGCCTGGTGGTCCGCGATGCGGGCGACGGTGAAGCCCACTCCGGAGGCCACGGCCATCTCCGCGAGGGCGAGGCCCACACCGCCGCTGCTGATGTCGTGGACCCCCGAGAGGAGGCCGTCCGCCACCAGGCCACGCACCACGTCGGCCACCCGGCGGGCAGCGTCGAGGTCGAGGGGCGCCAGGACGCCGTTCGCATGGCCCTGCTGGCGCGCCCACTCGGAGCCCGACAGGGAGACGGGCCCGTCGCCCACCTGGATGATCCGGTGGCCTTCGGTGAGGTGGGGCACCGGGGGACGGCGGACCAGCTCGTCGATGACGCCCAGCGTGGCGACGATGGGCGTCGGGTCGATGTCTCGACCCCGGCTCTCGTTGTAGAGGCTGACGTTGCCGCCCACCACCGGCAGGTCGAAGGCGCGGCACGCGTCGGAGATGCCGTCGACCGCCTCCGAGAGCTGCCACATCACCTCGGGGTGCTCCGGGTTGCCGAAGTTGAGGCAGTTGACGAGGGCGACGGGGCGGGCGCCGACGGTGGCCAGGTTCAGCACGGACTCCACGACGGTCGCCGCAGCTCCGCCCCGGGGATCGATCGCGCACCAGCGGTGGTTGCCGTCCGAGCTGAGCGCGAGGCCGCGGCCCGTGTCCTCGCCCGACTCCGGGTGCTTCAGCCGGAGCACCGCGGCGTCGGCGCCCGGAGCGACGACGGTGTTGAGGTACAGCTGGTGGTCGTACTGCGACCACACCCAGCTGGTGTCGACGAGCATGTCGAGCAGGTCGGCCCCTGGGTCGGTCGGGGCGGGCAGGCGATCGGCCCCATCCGCGCGGCGGGCGTCGAGGTCGGCGGGCTGGGCCATCGGCCTCCGGTACTTCGGGGCGTCCTCCTCGAGGGAGCGAGCCGGGACGTCGCCCAGCACCTCGGGCTCGGCGCCGCCATCGAGGTCCTCGGGGGCATGGTCGAGGATCCGCAGCCGACCCGATCCGGTCACCCGACCGACGACCGAGGCGGTGACGTCCCACCGGCGCGCCAGGGCGAGCACCTCGTCGAGGTCCTCCGGCTTCACGATGGCGAGCATCCGCTCCTGCGACTCCGAGGTCATCACCTCGAACGGCTCCATGCCCGGCTCGCGCTGGTGGACCCGCGAGACGTACACGTCCATCCCTGCGCCACCCTTGGACGCCGTCTCGGAGGTGGCGCACGTGAGGCCAGCTCCGCCCAGGTCCTGGACACCCACGGCGAGACCGGCGTCGAGCAGCTCGAGGCAGGCCTCGATCAGCCGCTTCTCCTCGAACGGGTCGCCCACCTGCACGCTGGGCCGCTTCTCGGCATCCTCCTCCTCGTCGCCGAAGCCGGCCGAGGCCAGCACCGACACGCCGCCGATCCCGTCGCGACCGGTGGACGAACCGAGCAGCACCGCGAGGTTCCCGGTGCCGGACGCCCTCCCGAGCACGAGCCGCTCGTGGGGCAGCACCCCGAGGCTGAACACGTTGACCAGCGGGTTGTCCTGGTAGGTCTCGTCGAAGACCACCTCGCCGCCCACGGTGGGCACGCCCACCGAGTTGCCGTAGCCGCTGATGCCGGAGACCACGCCCTCGGCGATCCAGCGGCTGCGGGCGTCGTCGAGGGGGCCGAACCGCAGCGGATCCATGGACGCGATCGGGCGCGCCCCCATGGAGAAGATGTCACGGAGGATGCCACCGATGCCGGTGGCCGCACCCTGGTACGGCTCGATGGCGGACGGGTGGTTGTGGCTCTCGATGCGGATCGCTGCTGCGATCCCGTCACCGACGTCGACGACCCCGGCGCCCTCTCCGGGACCGACCAGCACCCACGGCGCCTCCGTCGGGAACCGACCGAGGTGGACGCGGGAGGACTTGTAGCTGCAGTGCTCCGACCACATCACCGAGTACATGGCCAGCTCGAGGTGGTTGGGATCCCGACCGAGGATGCGCCGGATGGATTCCAGTTCGTCGTCGGTCAGTCCGAGCGCCTGGTGGACGGGGATCGACTCGTCGGGGGCCATGCGGCCCACGCTACCTGTCCGGCCAAGTCGGACTGCATGGCCACTTCTTCGTGAAATGCGTTCAGCCTCCTTCTCTGAATGGGGAGGTGACTTCCTGAGAAGAAGAGTGCATGATCTGAAATGCCCATGGTTGGCATCGCGCCGACTCCGATGATGGAATGGACCACATGGCAGCAAAGACGAAGAAGCGGATGTCCGATGAGCACAAGGCTGCGCTTGCCGCCGGTCGCGCTATGGGGCGGTCGGTGAAGCGCTATCTCGAAGCGCTCGAGAGCAACCGACCGAAGCGTGGCCGCAAGCGCACCAAGGACAGCATCACCGCTCGCCTGGAAGCCATCGAGGAGGCGTTGACCACCGCCGATGCGGTGAAGAGGGTGAACCTGATCCAGGAGCGCCTCGACCTCCAGGACGAGCTCGCGTCGATGGAGCAGGTCGTGGACATCAGCGAGCTCGAGGATGCATTCGTCGAGGTGGCGAAGGCCTATTCGGAGTCGAAGGGCCTCAGCTACACGGCGTGGCGCGAGGCGGGTGTTCCCGCTGACGTGCTGCGGCGCGCCGGCATCAGCCGCTCGGGCCGCTGAACCGACGCTCGGCGCTGCCCGGATCGGGCGATCGAGGCGCCGAGCGGATCAGCCGACGGCGGCGCCGGTGCGCACCCGCGCACCCGCCGCCGCGAGCAGCGAACCCAAGAGGATCACGCCGTCGGTCGACCCCAGGAGGTCGAGCGACGCGCGCTCGGGGTGCGGCATGAGCCCGACCACGTTGCGGTCGGCGTTGCAGATCCCCGCGATGTCATCGGTGGATCCGTTCGGGTTCTCCACATACCGCAGCACGATCTGATCCCGTTCCTTCATCTCTTCGAGGGTGCGCTCATCGCACGTGAAGTTCCCCTCGAAGTGGTTGATCGGGATGCGCAACACCTCTCCGCCATCGCACAGGTTCGTGAGCGCGGAATCGGTCGATTCGACCCTGAGCTCGGCCATCTCACAGCGGAACTTCAGGCCTGCGTTCTTCTGCAGCGCACCCGGCAGGAGACCGGCTTCTGTGAGGACCTGGAAGCCGTTGCAGATGCCGACGACGGGACCGCCGTCGGCGGCGAACCGGTTCACTGCGCCCATCACGGGCGAGAAGCGTGCGATCGCCCCGGGACGGAGGTAGTCGCCGTGAGCGAAGCCGCCCGGGACGACGACGGCGTCGACGCCGCCGAGGTCGTCGTCCTCGTGCCACAGGAGGGTGGTCTCGCCACCGAGCCGTTCCAGCGCCTCGGCCACGTCGAACTCGCAGTTCGACCCGGGGAAGCGGATGATGCCGATCTTCGCCGCCATCAGGCCGCCACCACCTCGATGCGGGCGTCTTCGATGACGGGGTTGGTGAGGAAGCGCTTGCACATGTCCTCGACCTCGGCGCGAGCTGCCTGCTCGTCGTCGGCCTGGATCGTGAAGCGGATCGCCTTGCCCACCCGCACGTCCTCGATGCCGTCGAAGCCGAGGGCCGGGAGCGATCGTTCGATGGTCGCGCCCTGCGGGTCGGCCACCCCGGGCTTCAGCGTGACCTCCACGGAGACATCGAAGTTCATGGCCCCAGCCTCGCACACACTGCGGCCGGCTCCGTCACCCTGTGACACCCGGCCACTGCGAGAAGTCGCGGCCCGTGATCCGCTCGTACGCCTCGCGGTACCGGGCGCTCGTGGTGGCCACCACGTCGTCGGGGAGCGGCGGGGGCGGGGGCTGCTTGTCCCAGTCGAGCCCGTCGAGGTAGTCGCGCACCGGCTGCTTGTCGAAGCTCGGCGGCGTGGAGCCGGGCGCCCAGCGGTCGGACGGCCAGAAGCGTGACGAGTCCGGCGTGAGGACCTCGTCGGCCAGCACCAGCTCGCCGTCGACCAGACCCAGCTCGAACTTGGTGTCGGCGATGATGATGCCGCGGCGGGCGGCCAGCTCGGCGCCGCGGCGGTAGAGCTCGAGCGACACGTCACGGGCGCGCTCGGCCATCTCACGGCCCACCAGGTCCACCGCTGCGTCGAACGAGATGTTCTCGTCGTGGCCCTCGTCGGCCTTGGTCGACGGGGTGAACACCGGCTCGGGGAGCTGGGAGGACTCGTGCAGCCCGTCCGGGAGCGGAGTGCCGTGCATGGTCCCCGACGTGCGGTACTCCTTCCACGCGGAACCGCTGAGGTAGCCGCGGACGATGCACTCGATCGGCAGCATCTCGGCCTCGTGGCAGAGCATGACGCGGCCGCGGAGGTCGTCGATGCTGTCGCCCGATACGCCGTCGACGTCGTCGATGTCGGTCGAGATGAGGTGCGAGCCGACGGTGCCCGCGAACTGCTCGAACCAGAAGGCGCTGATCGCGGTGAGGACTCGCCCCTTGTCGGGGATCGGTTCGGCCATGACCACGTCGAACGCGCTCAAGCGGTCGGACGTGACCATCAGCAGCCGGCCCTCACCGGCGTCGTAGATGTCGCGGACCTTTCCGGAGTACCGGTGGGGCAGGTCGATCGGCATGGTGCCTCGCTGTTCGGTTCGAGGGGTGGGACGGGATGGGCTGCCGGACGCTGGTCGACGAGCGCTCAGAGGATGGCGCCGGGATCGTACGCCGCTGCATCGGGGAGCCGTTCGGCGATACCCGCAACGGCGGCGATGAAGGCATCGGTCTGCGACGCGGCCGTGCCGGTGAAGGCGAGCGGGTCGTCCAGTACGCCTTCGAGGTCGGCGCGGTCGAGCGACAGGCGAGGGTCGGCCACCAGGCGGTCGACCAGGTCGTTGCGTGCCGAGCCGTGCTCACGCATGTCGAGCGCCACGGCCACCGCGTGCTCCTTGATCGCTTCGTGCGCCTGCTCGCGCCCGACACCCGCCTTCACCGCCGCCACGAGGATCTTCGTGGTGGCGAGGAACGGCAGGTAGCGCTGCAGCTCCGCGTCGATCACCGCCGGGTAGGCACCGAGGTCGTCGAGCACGGTCAGGAACGTCTCGTACAACCCGTCGATGGCCAAGAACGCGTCCGGGAGCGCGATGCGCCGGACCACCGAGCACGACACGTCGCCCTCGTTCCACTGGTCGCCCGACAACCCGGCGACCATCGTCTGGTAGCCCGTGAGCACGGTTGCGAAGCCGCAGATCCGCTCGCAGCTCCGGCTGTTCATCTTGTGCGGCATCGCCGAGCTGCCGACCTGGCCCGGCTGGAAGCCCTCGGTGGCCAGCTCGTGGCCGGCCATCAGCCGGAGGGTGGTGGCCAGGCTCGACGGGCCGGCGGCGGCCTGGACGAGCGCCGAGACCACGTCGAGGTCGAGGCTGCGCGGGTACACCTGGCCCACGTTGGTGAGGGTCTGCGCGAAGCCCAGGTGCCGGGCGACCTCGGCCTCGAGCTGCGCGACCGCCTCGGGCGAGCCGAGCAGGTCGAGCTGGTCCTGCTGCGTGCCGACCGGGCCCTTGATGCCACGGAGCGGCAGGCGGTCGATCAGCTCCTCCACCCGTCGGAGAGCGACCAGCAGCTCCTCGCCGGCGTTGGCGAACCGCTTGCCGAGGGTGGTGGTCTGCGCCGCCACGTTGTGGGTGCGGCCGGTGAGGGGCTGGGCCTGCCACTCCCCTGCCCTCCTGGCGAGGCGCACGAGCGCGGCCACCATCCGGTCGCGGACCAGCTCGAGGCCGCGGCGCACCTGCAGCTGCTCGACGTTCTCGGTGAGGTCGCGGCTGGTCATCCCCTTGTGGATGTGCTCGTGGTCGGCCAGCGCGCAGAACTCGTCGATCCGGGCCTTCACGTCGTGGCGGGTCACCCGCTCGCGCTCGGCGATGGACGCGAGGTCGACGCGGTCCTTCGCTGCCTCGTAGGCGGCGATCGCGCCATCGGGGATGTCGACGCCGAGGGACCGCTGCGCCCGCATCACCGCGATCCACAGCTCGCGCTCGAGGCGCACCTTCGCCTCCGGCGACCAGATGCCGACCATCTCGGGGCTGGCGTAGCGCTCCGCCAGGACGTTGGGGACCACTTCGCCGTCGCTCACGGCCCGCGACCCTATTGCGGCTGCAGCGCCTCGCTCTAGAGGGGGGCTCAAGGTGGGTGCGGGATCGTGCCGATCATCCGTGGGTGGCCACTGGGGAGGTCAGTCCATGAGCAGCGGGTGCACGAGACACCCCTCGTCGGTGTCGGCGGGCGCGTGCCGGCAGTGCGCCGGGAGCTTCTGCGAGGACTGCCTGGTCTTCCCGTTCGGAGAGGGACGCCCGCCGATGTGCATCGGATGCGCCCTGGCCTTCGCCGGTGTGCGCCCAGGCGCGGCCGGGCGGCCCGCCGAGGCGCCGGCGGGCCGGAAGCGGTTCGGACGGAAGCGCCCCGCCCCGCGG
>JBIQID010000043.1:13973-20659 GCA_044508215.1 Actinomycetota bacterium
CGCCGAGGCGCCGGCGGGCCGGAAGCGGTTCGGACGGAAGCGCCCCGCCCCGCGGATCGAAGCACCGGCACGAGCGTCGGACTACGTCTTCGACCCGGACGAGCCCCTCTTCAGCTGACTCCCCGACGGACCGGGCCAGACCCGGTCAGGATCCTGACGGACCGGGCCAGCTCCGCCTCAGGCGCCGGACATCTCCTCGCGGTGGGCCTCGAGCTGCTTCGCCACCTCCGCGTCGGCCACCGCGATGATCTGCGCCGCCAGCAGCGCTGCGTTCATCGAGCCGTTCACGGCCACGGTCGCCACCGGGATGCCGCGGGGCATCTGGACCGTGGAGTAGAGGGCGTCCACACCGTCGAGGGCGCCACCGGAGAGCGGCACGCCGATGACGGGCAGCGTGGTGTTCGCAGCAACGGCACCCGCGAGGTGGGCGGCCATCCCAGCGCCGCAGATGATCGCCGAGTAGCCCTCAGCGCGTGCCGAGCGGGTGAACTCGGCGACCTTCGCCGGGGTCCGGTGCGCCGACATGACCCGCACGTCGGCCTCGATGCCGAAGCGCTCGAGGGTCTCCTTCGCCGGGGTCATCTTGTCCATGTCGTTGGGCGAACCCATGAGGACGGCGACCTTGTGTGTCATGACTGCTCCTGTGCGGCTGCTCGTTGGGCGATGTCGGTCCGGTGCTGCATGCCCGGCCAGCTGATGAGGTCAACCCCCGCGTACGCACGTTCCCTGGCGACGGCGATGGTCGGGCCCCGGCCGGTCACGTTCAACACTCGGCCTCCGGCGGTGACGAGGCGGCCTGCGTCGTCGCGCCCGACTCCGGCGCAGTAGACGTCGACGCCGTCGAGCGCGGACGCCGCGTCGATGCCGTCGATCGGGTCGCCGGTGCGCGGCGACGAGGGGTAGCCCTCGGACGCCAGGACCACGGTGACCTGGGCCTCGTCGGTGAAGCGAGGCTCGCTGCGGATCCGCCCCTCGGCGGCCTCGGCCAGCAGCTGGGCGAGGTCGGATGCGAGGCGGGGGACGACGACCTGGCACTCGGGATCGCCGAAGCGGACGTTGTACTCGAGGATCTTCGGACCGGCAGCGGTCAGCATGAGCCCGGCGTAGAGCACGCCCCGGTAGTCGATGCCACGAGCGCGGAGCGCCGCGAGGGTCGGTTCGACGAAGAGGTCCATCACCTCGTCGACGACCTCGGCGGGAGCCACCGGCACCGGCGAGTAGGCGCCCATCCCGCCCGTGTTGGGGCCCTCGTCGCGGTCGGCCAGCCGCTTGAAGTCCTGGGCGGGAGCGAGCGGGACCGCGCGGGAACCGTCGCAGACCGCGAGCAGGGACAGCTCGGGCCCGACGAGGCCTTCCTCGATCACGAGGGTGCGGCCGGCGTCACCGAACGCGGTGCCCGCGAGGTAGTCGCCGACGGCGTTGCGCGCCTCGCTGAGCGAGTCGGTGACGACGACCCCCTTGCCGGCGGCCAGGCCGTCGGTCTTCACGACGTACGGCGGGGCCATGCGGTCGAGCATCGCCAGCGCCGGCTCCTCCGTGGTGAAGGTGCCGTACTCGGCGGTGGGGACCCGCGCCTCGGCGAGGAGGTCCTTCATCCAGGCCTTCGAGCCCTCGAGGCGGGCGCCGTCGGCGCCGGGGCCGAACACGAGGCGGCCCTGGGCGCGGAGCCGGTCGGCGAGCCCTTCGACCAGCGGCTGCTCGGGGCCGATCACGTAGAGGTCGGCGTCGATCTCCTCGGGCGGTTCGGGCGTCGAGCCGGGGATGCCGGGGTTCCCCTTGCTCACCACCACCTCCGCGGAGCGCGCCAGGGTCGCCGCGAGCGCGTGCTCTCGACCGCCCGACCCGACCACGCAGACCCGCATGGGGTCAGTTTCTAGCGGACGGCCCGCCCGCCTCCCTCAGCGAGAGCCGGCCGCCGGCCCGGCCTCATGAGAACTGGACGTACTGCTCGCGGCCGGGGCCAGTGCCGACGAAGGTGATCGGCACGCCCACCTGGTCCTCGAGGAAGCCGATGTAGTTGCGCGCCTCGGCGGGCAGCTGCTGCACCTCGGTGAAGCGGGAGAGGTCGCACTTCCAGCCCGGCAGCTCCTCGTACACCGGCACGGCGTCGAACAGGTCGCTCTGGTGGTACGGCATCGACGTGTGGCGCTCGCCGCGGACGTCGTACGCCACGCAGACCTTCAGCGTGTCGAAGGTGTCGAGGATGTCCAGCTTGGTGATCGCCAGCTCGCTCAACGAGTTGAGGCGCACCGCCTGGCGCATCATCACCGCGTCGAACCAGCCGGGGCGACGACGGCGCTTGGTGTTCACGCCGTACTCCTGGCCGATGTCCACGATGCGGTCGCCCGTCTCGTCGAACAACTCGGTCGGGAACGGCCCGGACCCCACCCGCGTGACGTAGGCCTTGGCGATGCCCACCACGCGGTCGATGTGGCGTGGCCCCACACCGGCGCCCACGCAGGCGCCGCCGGCGACCGGGTTCGAGGACGTGACGAACGGATAGGTGCCGTGGTCGATGTCGAGGAACGTGGCCTGCGCGCCCTCGAAGAGGACGTGCTCGCCGCGCTCGAGGGCCTCGTGCACGAGGGTCACCGTGTCGGCCACGTAGGGCGCGACCCGGGGAGCGACCTCGTCGAGGTAGCGGTCGGCCAGCTCGTCGGCGTCGTAGCCGAGGCGGTTGTAGACCTTGGCCAGGACCAGGTTCTTCTCCGCGAGGACGGCGCTCAACTTCTCCCGGAAGATGTCGGGGTCGAGCAGGTCCTGCACCCGGATGCCCACCCGCGACGCCTTGTCGGCGTAGGTCGGGCCGATGCCGCGCTTGGTGGTGCCGAGCTTGTTCTTGCCCAGGTGCCGCTCGATCAGGCGGTCCAGCTCCTGGTGGTACGGGAGGATCAGGTGGGCGTTGCCGGAGACCCGGAGGCGGCTGCAGTCGACGCCTCTCGCCTCGAGCCCCGCGACCTCGTCGAGCATGACCACGGGGTCCACGACCACGCCGTTGCCGATCACGGGCGTGATGTGGTCGTAGAGGACGCCGGAGGGGATGAGCTGGAGGGCGAACGACTCCCCGTCGACCACCAGGGTGTGACCCGCGTTGTGGCCGCCCTGGTAGCGGACCACGTACGACATCTCCTTCGCGATGAGGTCCGTGAGCTTCCCCTTGCCCTCGTCCCCCCACTGCGTTCCGACCACGATCGTCGCGGGCACGCCACTCTCTCCTTGGGGTCTGGTGGATCCTCCAACGGATCCGCGATCAGCGCGCGACGGCACGCATGACCGAAAGATGCGGACGTGAGAGCCTAGCTACTCGCGGCTCCCGGCCCCGATCCGGCCACGCTCTCCGCCGAGCTCGTCCGCATCTGGGCGGAGGGGTCGCCCAGGTGCGGACCGGTCCGGATCGGCCGGCCGTGGTCAGCGGCGGGACGAGCTGGCCGCGCTGAGGATGTCGGCCAGCCGAGCGGGCGCCGGCGCCTGGCCCGAACCCTTCTTCGGGCTGGCACCGATGGTCGACCCACCGGCGGCCCCGGGCGCCGCCGGGGTGGTCAGCTTCGTGAAGTAGAGGTCGACCACCTGGTCCACGAGGTCGGGCGTGAGGTGCACCGGCACGTTCTCGTAGCGGCAGATGCTGATCGCGAGGCTGCAGACGACGCCTGGGAGGTACGCACGCAGCTCGCCGTCGCCGCGGTCGCGTGCGATGCGGCGGAGGTGGGCGCACGACGAGGCGTCGACCTCGATGCCCTTCGCCTCGGCGACCCGGGCGAGGATCCAGTCGAACTGCTCGTCGTCGATCGCCCCGATGTAGATCTTGTTGTGGATCCGGCGGAAGAAGGCCTCGTCGCCGAGGTGCGACGGGTCGAGGTTGGTCGAGAGCACGACCTTGAGCTCGAAGGGCACGGCGAACTTCCGGCCCCGGAGGGTGAGGTAGTCCAGCTGCCGGTCGAGCGGCACGATCCAGCGGTTCAGCAGCGCCTCGGGGGTCATCGCCTGGCGTCCGAAGTCGTCGATCACGAGGATCCCGTTGTTCGCCTTGAACTGCAGGGGCGCGTGGTAGACGCCGGTGTCGAGGTCGAGCTGCAGGTCGAGCATCCCGCCGTGGAGCTCGCCGCCGGTGATGACAGCGGGGCGCCGGCACGCGATCCAACGGCGGTCCATGCCCGTCGGCTGCTCGTCCACCGGCTCGTGGAGCGTCGGGTCGAACACCGAGACGATCTGCCCGTCCACCTCGACGCAGTAGGGGATGAGGACCACGTCCTCGTACGCACGGATCATCCGCTCGGCCACCGAGGACTTGCCGGTCCCGGGAGGCCCGTAGAGGAAGATCGCGCCGCCGCCGTGGATCGCCGGACCCAGCTGGTCGAGGAGGTCCGGGGCGATCACGAGGTCGCTGAACGCGTTGGTCAGGCGATCCCGGTCCAGCTGCAGGTTGGGACGCTGGGCGCGCACCGTCTCCGCATAGAGGTCGAGCGGCACGGGCATCGGGCCGGAGTACCTGCACTCCCGTGACCGGTCGGCGGCGAACGCCTTGCCCGCTTCGGTGCAGGTGACCACGTAGGCCCGACCGTCCATGCCGTCGAACTCGATGAGCTTGCGGTCTCTCAGACCCAGGAGCAACGGCTCGACCACGTTGATCGACGCGTGGACGGCCTCCGCCAGGTGGGTCATCGCCACACGGCCCTCGAGGAGCAGGCGTCGGAGGACGATGTCCTCCATCAGGCTGCTCCGCAGGCCCATCGCCTCGGGGCGCAGGGGCGTCCGGAGGTCCGGGAGCTCGGGGGCGGCGGCGTCTCGTGCGGTCATGTGTGGGCGCGTCTCGTGTGGGGGCAGGGCGCCATCAGGATCGGCAGCCTCCCCTCCTCACCTGAGAACCCGCTCTACGATCTGCGCCTTCAGCGAGGGGAGGCAGCTGTGTTGGACCGACGACGGTTCCTGATCGCGCTCGGGGCCGGGGGTGCCGCGGCCGCAGGCCTGGCGGCGTGCAGCGACGACGAGGGTTCCTCGTCGGGCGGCCGCTCGACCGGCTCGACCACCACGACGACCACCATCCCCATCCCGCCGCTCCCCGCCGACCCGTTCACCCTCGGCGTGGCCTCCGGCGATCCCGACCCCACCTCGGTGATCCTCTGGACCCGGCTCGCCCCCACGCCGCTCGAGGGCGGCGGGATGCCCGAGGACCCCGTCCCGGTGCAGTGGGAGGTCGCTTCCGACGAGGGGTTCGGCGACATCGTGGCGTCCGGCGTCGCGATCGCCGAGGCGGCGTGGGCGCACTCGCTCCACGTGGAGGCAGGCGGGCTGGAACCGAACACCTGGTACTGGTACCGGTTCGCGGTGGGCGACCAGTACACGAGCCCGGCGGGCCGCACCCGCACGGCGCCCGACCGGGACGAGGCGGTCGAGGCGCTGCGCTTCGGCTTCGCGTCGTGCCAGCACTGGGAGTCCGGCTGGTACAACGCCCACCGCGACATCGCCTCGGACGCCGACCTCGACCTGGTGGTCTTCCTGGGCGACTACATCTACGAGTACGGAGCGCTTCCCGTGACGCCCGGTTCGACGGTCCGCTCGCACAACTCCGACGAGATCAAGGACCTCGCCGCCTACCGGAACCGCTACGCGCTCTACCGCAGCGACGCCGACCTCCAGGCGTCGCACGCGCACTGCCCGTGGATGGTGATCTGGGACGACCACGAGGTGGAGAACAACTACGCCGGCGACATGAGCGAGGACCTCGTCGACCCGGCGGAGTTCCGCACCCGGCGAGCCGCGGCCTACCAGGCCTGGTACGAGCACACGCCGGTGCGGCTCGACCCGCCGTCGGGCGCCGACTACCGGATCCACCGCTCGTTCCGCTGGGGCACGCTCGCGTCGATCCTCCTCACCGACGAGCGGCAGTACCGCACCGACCAGGCCTGCGACGACGTCACCTTGGACTTCGGCCCCGCCTGCGGGGAGCAGGAGTCGGAGGGCCGGACGATGCTCGGCGAGGAGCAGCTCGGGTGGCTGCTCGACGAGCTCGACACCGCCGACACCACGTGGCGCGTGTGGGCCAACGAGGTGGTGATGACGCCGATCACGGTCGGCCAGTCGATCCTCAACTACGACCAGTGGGACGGCTATCCGGCCGAGCGGAAGGCCATCCTCGAGCACATCGACTCGAAGGGGATGACCAACGTGGTGGTCATCACCGGCGACATCCACCTCGGCGGCATCGGCGACCTCACCGTGGGCACGGGCGCCGACCGGAAGGTGGTCGCCACCGAGCTCGTGGGCACGTCGATCTCGTCGAACGGGCTGCTGCCGGAAGGGACCGAGGACCTGGTCACCTCGGCGGTGCCCGCCATCAAGTACGTCAACTCGTCGCAGCGCGGGTGGACCCGCTGCGACGTGACGGCGGATCGCTGGACCACCGAGTTCCGGATGGTCGAGGACAACCACGTGCAGGGCTCGCCGCTCGCCGTCGACGCCACGTTCACGATCACCCCCGACACGCCCGGCGCCGTCCGGGCCTGACACCGCTGGTTCTGTCCTGCGTGGTGCGACTCGAAACCCTGGTTCTGTCATGCAGGGTGCGATGGTTCCGTCGCACCCTGCATGACAAAACGGTGGGTTGGGGGGAGAGGGGAGAGCCAGACCAGGGGGAGGTCAGCGGACGACGAAGTCGCCGCCCTCGACGTCGACCGTGACCGAAGCGCCCT
>JBIQID010000203.1:0-2795 GCA_044508215.1 Actinomycetota bacterium
AGCTCGCTGAGCTGGGTGCACAGCCCGGTGCCCGCGCTCGGCGACAGGAGCGCCCTCGAGCTCTTGGCGATGCCCGGGGGCAGAGCGGTGCTGCTCGACGCGATCCTCCGCTACCCGGCCTACTGAGCAGCCCGCAGGCGCTCAGGTCACGTCGAAGGCAGCTCGAGCATCGACGACCCGGCCGGAGCCGAGTTGGACGAGCAGGCTGACGAAGTCCCCCTCGAACCCGAAGTGCCGGCCCATCCCCTGGGCCCGTTGGTCGATCAGCTCCACGGTGACCTCGAAGGTCCCGCCGCCGACCACCTCGTCGACCGGGAGCCTGGGCAGACCGAACGGCGTTGCCGCTCCGTCCACGAACTCTTCGAGCCACGTCGAATGAGCCTGCGCCACCGTCGTCCCGGCCGGAACCTCTCGCCGCACCTCGACGACCACCTCCCGGCCCTCGGTGAGGACGTCGCCGAGGCTGAGTCCGTCCAGCGCCCGCCGGGCCTCGGCGTCGGTGACACCGTCCGCTCCCACGATCAGCTTGTGACCGGGCAGCAGCCTCCCAGCGAGGGGTCGGACGAGACCCAGCCTCACGAGTGCTCGCCGGAGGCGGCGAAAGCCCGCGGTCGACACGGGTCAGTGCCGGTCCCGGAGGCTGTCGTAGGTGCCGTCGAACACCGGGCGGAAGATCGCGTAGATCCGGCGACGTGCTTCACCGACCTTCACGTTCCAGTCGTCGCCGTAGAGCCCCCGACCGGGGTCGTGGAGGTGCCGCGCCGCATCGATGCACGCCTGCTCACGCTGCGACCTGAACGGACCCTCCCAAGCGCAGGCGCACACGGCGAAGCTCCACTGGACGCCGGGCTCGTCGTAGGTGTCCAGAGCGACTCGGTGTTCGTCGAGCGCCGGGGTCTGATCGTCCATGTCGCGCCGTGGCTACTGCGTCCGGTGGACGATGCCAGCGTGGACCGCGGCCCTCAGCTCTCCTCGGGATACGTGTCGACCATCCAGGACACCCCGAAGCGGTCCTTGAGGGTCCCGAACGCCGGCGCCCAGAAGGTCTCGCTCATCGGCATCCCGACCTCGCCGCCCTGGGACAGCGCCTCGAAGACGCGGTTGGCGGTGGCCACATCGGGGGCGCTGTACGACACCGCGAACCCCTCCTTGGGGCCACCGGTCCCGGTCGGGTCGTCCGAGCCCATCAGGTAGGAGTCGCCGAGCTCGATCGACGCGTGCATCACGCTCGTGGCGTCGGCGCCGGGCATCGGCTCCGCCCCCTCGGGAAGGTCGGCGTTGGTCATCACCTGCGCCTTCACCCCGAAGACCTCGGAGTAGAACGCGAAGGCTTCGGCACAGTCGCCGGAGAAGAACAAGTACGGGTTGAAGCTCATGGCGTCAGTTTCCACCCATCGCCCGCCGCGCGCACGCAGTTCTGTGGGGCATCCCGAGGCGGTCAGGAGACGCGCAGGATCGGCTTGACCGTGGCGCCGGATTCGGTGTCGGCCGCCGCCTGTTCGATCTGGTCGAAGTCGTAGAACGTGACCAGCCGGTCGAAGGGGAACCTGCCCTGCGAGTACAGCTCGAGCAGCTGCGGCACGACCACGTCGGGGACGCTGTTCCCCTCCACGACGCCCATCAGCGTCTTGCAGCTCTGCATGAACGCGTTCGCCGGGATGTCGAGGGTCGCGGCTGGATCCGAGGCCCCGAGGATCGCCGCCTTGCCGCGCTGGCGGAGCCCGTCGACGGCCTGGCGGATCAGCGCAGGGATGCCAGTGGTGTCCAGCGCGTAGTCGACCCCCGAGCCGGTGATCCGACGGATCTCCTCGACGGCATCGGTCTCCTTGCCGTTGATCACGTGCGTGGCGCCCAGCTCACGTGCGAGCTCCAGGCGGGCCGGGACGACGTCGACGGCGATGATCGTGGTGGCACCGGCGACGTACGCCGCCATCACGGCGCTCAGCCCGACCGCTCCGGCCCCGGTGACCGCGAAGGTCGAGCCGGCGTCGACCTCGAGCGCCCGCAGCACGGTGCCGGCGCCGGTCTGGATCCCGCACCCGAGCGGCCCCAGCAGCTCGAGGGGAGCATCGCTCGGCACCTTCACGGTGTTGCGCTCGTGGACGATGGCGTACGTCGCGAACGACGACTGGCCGAAGAAGCGGTCGTTGATCGGGGCGCCGTCGGACCCGGTCAACGCATGGGACCCGTCCGGGCGCTGTCCCGCGAAGTTCATGTCGTTGAAGTTGGCGCAGCTGGCGGGCGACCCGTCGAGGCACGGCCGGCAGTGGGTGCAGTTGATGAAGCTCACGGCCACGTGGTCGCCGGGTGCCACCTTCTGCACGTCGGCTCCCACTGCCTCGACGATCCCGGAGCCCTCGTGGCCCAGCACGATCGGCAGTGGCACCGGGTAGAGCTGGTCGCGCACCACGAGGTCGGTGTGGCACAGGCCGGCGCCGACCACCTTGATGAGGATCTCGTCGTCCCGTGGCGGAGAGATCGACACCGTCTCGAGGGTGAAGGCACCCTTCTCGCGCACCACCGCTGCGGTGATCTCACGGTCAGCGGTCGTGCCGGTGGCGCTCATCGGCCCTCGCAGAGCGTGCAGGTGGACATGGCGCTCCTCCCTCCGAGCCGCGTCCGCGGCCGACCGCGTCCGTACCCGATGTGCCCCGCGATAGACGGCAGCCCGGTCCCACCCGGGACCTCGGGCATGTGGCAGGGAGCGCGACGGAACCGCGTCACCGAGCCGCATCCGACGCATAGGGTCTGCGCGGACACGGGGCGCGCGGCCCCGCCGGCGGGGGAGGGCAGAT
>JBIQID010000204.1:0-2790 GCA_044508215.1 Actinomycetota bacterium
TGGCCAACCAGCCGATGGTGATGGCCGGGGTGCTCCACATCGAGTCGTCGTCTAAGGCCGCCAAGTTCGTCCGCACCTGCGACGCCTTCAACATCCCGCTCGTCACCTTCTGCGACGTCCCGGGCTTCCTCCCCGGCGTCGACCAGGAGCACGGCGGCATCATCCGCCACGGCGCCAAGCTGCTCTACGCCTACTGCGAGGCCACCGTCCCCCGCATCCAGGTGGTCACCCGCAAGGCGTACGGCGGCGCCTACGTGGTGATGGACTCGAAGTCGATCGGCTCCGATCTGGCCTTCGCCTGGCCGTCGGCCGAGCTGGCGGTGATGGGTGCCTCCGGCGCCGTCGAGATCGTGAACCGGCGGGAGCTCGCCGAGATCGAGGACACCACGGCCCGCGAGGCGCGACGCGCCGAGCTGGTCGAGGCGTACACGGAGAGCAAGTGCAACCCGTGGGAGGCCGCCGACCGGGGCTACGTCGACGACGTGATCGACCCGGCCGACACCCGCATCAAGCTGATCGCCGGCCTCGAGGTGCTGCGCACCAAGAAGGAGCAGCTCCCGCCCCGCAAGCACGGCAACATGCCGCTGTGAGCGCTCGGATGGACGACGTGGCGGTCTCGCCCGAACCCACCGAAGAGGAGGCGGCCGCGATCGTCGCTGCGCTCGAGGTGACGCGCCCGCGCGTCGTGGCGGGCGACGAGCGCGACGCAGTGTCGCGGTGGCGTTGGAGCGGCCGCTGGTGGTCGAAGCCCATCCCGCTGCGTCGCCAGCGTCCCTGGTAGCGGCCCGTCGGGCCTCGCTCCGTTTGGCCCGGGAGCCCCACCGATCCGAGGCGACGCGACCGTAGGCTCGGCGATGTGAGCGCCGAGATCACCACGGTCGCCGACGACGAAGCTGTCGTCTTCCGTGACCGCACCCTCCGCCGCTACGACGAGCTGCGCCCCGACACCGTCCACGACCTCGACGGCGTGGAGGTCCGGACCCTCCCGCGGCGCGGCGAGCTGCTGTGCCGCTTCGCCACCGTCAACGACGTGCACTTCGGTGAGACGGTCGCGGGCTCGATGGGAGCGGACGACATCTTCCCCACGTTCTCGGTCCCGGACGGCTCCGAGCCGTACCCCGACTTCATGAACCGAGGGGCGATCGCCGAGATCTCCGGGATCGACCCGGACGCGGTGATCGTGAAGGGCGACCTCACGTCGAACGGCACCGAGGAGGAGTTCCACCGGTTCCTCGACGCCTACCAGCCGGCGTTCGGTGACCGCCTCACGTACGTCCGCGGCAACCACGACTCGTACCACGGCGCCTCGTTCGCTGCGTTCGAGTACCAGCGCGTCGATCTGCCCGGCGTCACGATCGCCCTGCTCGACACGGCTCGTGAGCACCAGGTGGGCGGCTCGCTCTCGGCCGACCAGCTCGAGTGGCTCGACACCCTGGGGGCCGAGGCCGACCGGCCCGTCCTCGTGCTCGGCCACCACAACGCCTGGCACCCCGGCACCGACCCCGACGCGCCGGACTTCTTCGGGATCCGCCCCGACCACAGCCGCGCCCTGATCGACCTGATCGCCCGACGTCCACGGATCGTCGGCTACGCGGCAGGTCACACCCACCGGAACCTCAAGCGGGTGAACCCCGAGACCGGCGACGTCCCCTTCGTGGAGGTGGCGTGCGTGAAGGACTTCCCGGGCACGTGGGCCGAATACCGGGTCTTCGAGGGCGGGATCATGCAGGTCCACCACCGCATCTCCACACCCGAGGCGCTCGAGTGGAGCGAGGCGACCCGCGAGATGTTCGGCGGGGTCTACCACCTGTACGCGTTCGGGGCGCTCGACGACCGCTGCTTCGTGATGGACACCGCCTGACCGGTCAGGTCAGCCGTCGAACACCCAGCGGGTCGGCCGCGTCGTGAACTCCGGGACGCGCTCGATCACCGCGATGGCGCGGTCCGGGACGAGCTCGAACAGCGCGTGCGACGCGATGAACTCGCCGTCGAGCTCCGGCTCGATCGGCCGGTACTTCGCGAGGTAGCGGTCGATCCAGGTCCCGATGCGTGCGTCGTCCTCCACGAGCGTCGCCCGGCCCTCGACCGAGACGACCTCGACGGTGTCGTCGATGGTCACCACCATCTGTGGGTTGGCGGCGAGGTTGCGAGCCTTCCGCGAGTTGGGCGAGCACGAGAACGCGAAGCGGTGCTCGCCGTCGTCCCACACGCCCCACACCGGCAGCGCGTGCGGCCGCCCGTCGGCTGTTGCGGTGACCACCCAGAAGTTCCGGTTCGGGACCAGCCGCTCGGCCGCCCACGACCAGGGGAGCGGCGACCACGTCGCCGGGTCGACCCCGTAGTCGCGCATCATCGGACGTTCGGCACGTGGTTCGCTCACGAGCGACACCGTACGACGGCGGACGCCAGCCTTCCGCGCCGATCGTCGCTCCGGTCAGCGGGAGAGCGTCATCGTGCGCGCCCGTGACGACGCTTCGCCGACCGCCACCAGGGCGGCCGCCGACCGCCTCAGTCGGCGGTGGCGATCTCGATGCGGTCCTGTTTCCATTCCCGCGCCGAGTCGAGCGCGACGCCCGCCTGGTCCAGCAGCTCGTCGGTGCTGAAGGCGTGGGCCGGGTAGCAGGCCACACCGGCCCACATCGTGTGGCTGCCGTGGCGGCTCGTGAGGTTGCGGCGGATGCGCTCCACCGTCCAGACGGCCCCGTTCTCCGGGGTGTCCTCGAGGATGATCGCGAAGCTGCCGTTCGCCATCCGGCAGGCCGTGTCGGCGTCGCGGAGCGTCTGGCGGAT
>JBIQID010000205.1:0-2784 GCA_044508215.1 Actinomycetota bacterium
GTCTCGCCCACGTAGTGCATCGCGACCTCCTCGGCGCTGAGGTCGGGCGCCGAGTGCACGTCGCCCTCGAGGTCGACCGACGCGTCGGGCGCCTCGTCCTCGGCGACGGGTCGACCGACCCGATCCTCGTCGTCGGCCTGCTGGTCGGGGACCTCGCGGGCCATCCGGTCCACGACGGAGTCGGATGCGCCGTCGATGTTCGTGGGGTCGAGCGCTCCCTGGTAGCGGTCCGGCGGGTAGTCCAGCGTGCCCGTGGGGTCGTCGCCGATCTCGTCCGGGTCGATCATCTCGGCGGTCAGGTTCTCATCGGCCATGGCCGTCCACTACCCGCTGGCGCCCTCCCGGGAGACACCCGGGCCGAACCGTCGGACCAGCACACCCCCAGGCGCCAGGCCCGCCGGTGACCCCGCGTCGAACCCACGCGACAGGAGGACCCGGTCCACTCCCTCGGGCACCTCGGCCGCGTCCTCACCCAGGTTCACCACCACCTCCACGTCGCCCCGCTCCATGGTCACCACCGCGCCGGCGACGCGGACCACCGGTCGGGGGCCTCCCCCGCGGAGGTCCGGCTCGCTCCGACGCAGCGCGAGCAGGGAGCGGTACCAGTCGAGCACCTCGCAGCCCTCTGCCTCCGCCCGATCCCAGTCGATCACCGCCGACTGGAACGTGGCGATCGACGTGGGGTCGGGCACGGCACCTGCATCCCAGCCGTGCCCCTCGAACTCGGCCATCCGCCCGGTCCTCACAGCGTCGCCCAGCTCGCCCGAGTGGTCGGCGAAGTACGGGAACGGCTCGACCACCGCCAGCTCCTCGCCTTGGAACAGCATCGGCACGTACGGCGAGAGCAGCACCAGCGCCGCCGCGCCGCAGGTCCGCTCGACGCCGACCAGGTGGTGCAGCCGCTCGCCCCCCGCCCGGTTGCCGACCTGGTCGTGGGTCTGGAGCGACACCACGAACGCCTCGGTGCGCACCCCGAGGGCCGAGCGACCGTGGCGGCGACCACGGTGCTCGGACCATCGGTCGGAGAACACGAACGTCTCCTCGAGCGCACGCCGCACGTCGTCGACGCCTTCGTAGTCCTCGTAGTAGCCGCGGCGCTCCCCTGTGAGGGTGACGTGCAGCGCGTGGTGGAGGTCGTCCACCCATTGGGCGTCGAGGCCCACCCCTCCCGCGTCGGCAGGGGTGACGAGCCGTGGGTCGCTGCGATCGGACTCGGCGATCAGCACCACCTCCCGATCCAGCTCCCGCTCGAGTGCGTCGACCGCTTCGGCGAGCTCTTCGAGGAGGTGGACTGCGCGGTCGTCACGCAGCTCGTGGGTGGCGTCGAGGCGCAGGCCGTCGATGTGGTGGTCGCGGATCCACATCAGCGCGTTCCCGACGATGAAGCGGCGGACCTCGTCGCTCCCGGGCCCGTCGAGGTTCACGGCGTCACCCCACGGCGTGGCGTGGCGATCGGTGAAGTACGGCCCGAAGGCCCCGAGGTGGTTCCCGTCCGGACCGAGGTGGTTGTAGACCACGTCGAGGATCACGGCGATCCCACGGGCGTGCGCCTGGTCCACGAGGTGCGACAGGTCGGCGGGGTGGCCGTAGCCGGGGAAGGTCGACCAGAGGGCGACGCCGTCGTAGCCCCACCCGAACCGGCCGGGGAACGCCGCCACCGGCATCAGCTCGAGGTGGGTCACGCCGAGGTCGACCAGGTGGTCGAGGCGGTCGACGAGACCGCGGAAGTCGCCGCTCGGCGACGCCGTCCCGACGTGGGCCTCGTACACCACCGCGTCGGACCACGGGGTCGGCCGCCAGCCCTCGTCGGTCCACCCGTGCGCCAGGTCGACCACCTCGGAGAGCCCGTGGACGCCGTCGGGCTGCCAGCGAGACCGTGGATCGGGCAGCAACGGCCCACCGTCGACCCGATAGCCGTAGCGGGACCCCAGAACGAGGGGCGCCGAGGTGGTCCACCAACCTCCGCCGGTCGGCGAGAGGGCCACGCGGGCTCCGTCGACCTCCGCTTCGACGAGCTCGGCGTTCGGCGCCCACACGGTGCCCGGCTGGCCCAGCGCCGGCAGGTCGCCCGCCGCCTCGCTCACCCGGCCTCCCGCCGGAGCACCGCCACGGGGAACTCCGCGAGCAGATCGTCGACCGCGACGTCACCCGAGCGGGAGGCGCCCGTCACGGCGTCCGTCCAGGTGCCCTCCGGAAGCTCCACGGTGGTGTCGCCGAACCCGTCGGCCACCGCCAGCACGCGACGGGGGGCGACGAGCGCCGTCCGCTCGCCCCGCAGGAACCCCACGACGTGGTCGGCGTACGGCCCCCGGGCCCACAGCGCCGCGTACGAGCCCGGGGAGAAGCAGTCCGGCTCGGCGTTGCGGAGGCCGAGCACCGCCCGAACCAGCCGCTCCTTCGCCGCGCCCTCGTCGTCCTCCCCGAGCGGCGGCATCGCTGCGGGCAGCTCGGGCGGCACCTGGTAGGCGAACCGGTTGTCGGGGTCGACCAGTCGGGCGAGCCACCGCTCGCTCCCCTGGTAGAGATCCGGCACACCGGGTGCCATGAGTTGGATCGCCTTTCGCGCCAGCGACGTGGTCCTCGCGTGCACGACGAGCTCGGCGGCCCACCGGTCGAGCCCCTCGGTGATCGCGGGGTCCGCCAACAGGGTGTCGACCAGGCGGTCGAGGTGCGCCTCGTACTCCTCGTCCACTGCCAGCCACGAGGTCCGCTCCTTGGCTTCGCGGGCCGCCTTCCGGGCCTGCTCCCGGATCCGCTCCGGCTCGGGTCGCCAGGTGGCGAGCA
>JBIQID010000044.1:0-9314 GCA_044508215.1 Actinomycetota bacterium
GGACCTCGCCATCGTTCACACCGGATGGACGCAGCATCATCGCGGCTGACCTGTCGCCGTCGGGCTCGCCCGACACGAGCCGCCTCGTCCGCATCGACCTGTCGTCGAATGAGCGCACGGTGTTGGTCGAGGGCGAGCCCCTGATGCTGCCGATGGTGCTCCCGGGCGAGTGGCGTCCTACATGAGCGAGCCGCTCGTCGGAGGCCCGGAAGCTGCCATCGTCGTCGATCTGGATGACGACACGCCGGAACATCGGCGCCGCTTCGGCGCTGCCTTCAAGAAGTGGGCGGGATCCGACGCTGAGCTGCGAGCGGGTCCGTGGGCTGCGGATTCGCGGGTGGTAGAACGCGCTCCCCGTCCAGGAATGGCGCTCTGCCGCCCGCCAAAGGTGGAGGATCGCACCCTCCCTCCCGCGAATCGGGGGCGGGTCAGGAGCCGAGGAGCTCGTCCCGCTGCTGGGCCGTCACGGCGGTGACCAGCTCGACGATCTCCGGCCGTGCCTTCTCCTTCGAGCCCGAGTCGAACGGCGGCTGCGGGTCGTACTCGATCGCCAGCTGGATGGCCTGCGAGACGTCGGGCCCGGCCATCTCCGCCGCGAGGGTCAGGGCCATGTCGATGCCCGAGCTGACGCCCGCGCTGGTCACCACCTTCCCCTGACGAACGACCCGTTGCGAGGTCGGCGTGGCCCCGAAGGACGCCAGCTCGTCGTAGGCGAACCAGTGCGTGGTCGCCTCCAGGCCGTCGAGGATGCCAGCCGCTCCGAGGATCAGGGCGCCGGTGCACACCGACGTGGTCCACGTGGTGGACGGGTGCACCCGGCGGACCCACTCCACGAGCGGGTCGCCCTCCACGGCCAGCTTCCGCGTGACGAGCCCGCCCGGGATCACCACCACGTCGGGATCGTTCTCGTCGTCGATCGTCCGGTTGACCTCGACACGAAGGAGGCCCTTGTCGTCGTGGATCGTGCCGGCCTCGGCCGCCACGAAGCTCACCTCCGCATCAGGCAGGTGCTGGAACACCTGGTAGGGCCCGATCGCGTCGAGCGCAGTGAAGTCGTCGAAGAGGGCGATCGCGATGGAGGTCATGCCGGAATCCTTCCACCGGCGGGTACCGGCGCGCCCTCCAGTTCGCGACCGGCGCGGCGGTCAGGCGGCCCGAGCTCGGCGGCTCCGCACCATCGCCGCTCCGGCTGCCATCAGCGCGGCACCGACGGCCGCCAGCATCCCGGTGGAACCGCCGGTGAAGGCGAGGTCGCGGGCACGGGCGGCGTCCGCCTCCCGGGGGAGCGGAGGCGCCGCGGGCGGCGTTCCCGGCGCGGCGGGATCGACCACGTCAGCGATCGTCGGCGGCGGCGTCGAGGTGGTGGAGGTCTGACCGCCACTCGAGCCCACCACCCCGGTTCGGACCGAGATCGTGGCGGTCGCGCTCGGCAGCGCAGTCGGGGTGTCGGTCGGGAGGTCGCCATACTCGACCACGTAGCCGTCGATCAGGGGGTTGGTCGGCGCGTAGTCGTTCCACATGCCGCTCGGGATCACGAAGTGCGCGACGTACTCGCCGCTGCAGTTGTTGGGCTCCTGTGGCAGCCAGTTGCTGTACTGGCCGCCGACGGGGCCCATGCCGGGGGTGATGATGCAGGTCAGGGTCATGTCGGAGCCGAGGTAGAAGGGGAGTCCACGCTCGATGCCGGCGCCCTCGGCGTCGGGGTGCTCCGCCTCGGGCCCGGTCACCCAGCGCCAGTGCTGGCGGTTGGCGATGGTCTCTGCCCGTGCTCCGATCCAACCCTCGCCCGTCAGCTTCGCGGCGGCGAAGGCGTTCTCCTCGGGCGACGTGATGGTGGCGAGGTAGCCCTGGCGGCCGTAGAAGGAGCGTGCCGCGGCAGCGTCGCGGGCGTCCTCCCACGTGATGCCGGGCGCCGGTACGTACTCGTAGTAGTGCCCGTCGTGGGCGAGGGTGCCGTCGGTGACCGACACCTCCACCTTCGCCTCGCCCTCGAAGGCCGGGTCGGGGTTGAACACGAGGGTGGCGAACGCGGCGTTGAGGTCGGCCTCGGTCCCGCGCACCTCGATGGCCGGATCGTCGTCACCGTCGCCCTCGTCGAAGCTCAGTCCGGTGAGCTCGGTGAGGGTGAGGGTCCCGGCCCCGCCCTGGACCTCGAGGCGGACCCTCAACGTGGCGAGGCCGCCGTCGTCGACCGTCACGCCGGTGAGCGCCACAGGCGTGCCCGGATCGGTCGAGTGGCCGGAGCCCACGGCGATCTCAGGGTCGGCGGCGGCCGCCGACGGAGCGAGGCCGACGCCGCTTGCTCCGAGGACGATCAGTGCGGCCACGAGGCGCAGCGAGCGTCGGTTCATGTTGGTCTCCTCGGATCTCAGGACCTCTTCTGATCGGCGCGCGGAAGGTCCTCGATGAGGCGAAGGGCGAACTTCTTCAGCGGTGGACGTCGACGGGGGTGTAGTGGCCGGTGGCGAAGCGTTCGCCGTCCCAGCGGAGCTCCCACACCGAGCCCTTCGAGCACCCGGAGCGGCCGGGAACCTCCATGCCGCGCATCTGCGCCCGACGGATGAGGTCCGGGATCACGTCGCCGTGGCTGCACAGAACGATGTCGCCATCGTGGCGCCCGGCCCACTCGAGGAGCGCCCACGAGTCCTCGATGTCGGTGCCCTCGAACAGCGCGTCGGCCTGCTCGACCACGAGCCCTGACGCAGCAGCGAGCGGCGCCACCGTCTGCAGGCAGCGGAGCGCTGGACTGGACAGGACACGCGCCGGGGTGACCCCGCTGAGGAGGTCGACGAGGTGGCGAGCCTGCTCCTGCCCGGTCGGGTCGAGGGGTCGCTCCGAGTCGAGGGGACTGCTGTCGTCGCGGTGGCCGGCCGACGCGTGGCGGACCAGGTACACGGTCACAGCCGCGAGGGTAACGGCCCCGAACGCACCGCCGAGCCGGCGCCCAGCCGACGCTCGTCTCAGCCGCGGGCGAGCGCCCGGAGGTCGGCGACGATCCGCTCGGTCTCCGAGCAGAACCGCTCGACGTCGGCGAGGGTCGTGTCCCACCCCACCGAGACCCGCAACGAACGGTGCGCCTCCGCGCCCATCGCTTCGAGCACCGGTGACGGTTCGAGCGCCTCCGACGAGCACGACGACCCCGAGTGGACCGCCACCCCTGCTGCATCGAGGCCGAGCAGCACCGGCTGTGGCTCCACGCCGTCGAGGCCCAGGCACACCAGGTGGGGGAGCCGTTCGACGGGGTCCCCGAGCACTGCAACGCCGTCGGCGCGCCCCGCCCACGCAACGATCGCAGCGGTGAGCTCGCGCTGGCGGTCGGCTTCCTCCGGCAGCGTGGCGGTGGCCTCCTCCAGCGCCGCGGCGAGCCCTGCTGCGGCGGCCACGGGCTCGGTCCCGGCTCGGCGGGCGCGCTCCTGGTCGCCGCCCACCACCAGCGGCTCCACCCGAACCCCGCGGCGCACGAGGAGGATCCCGATGCCGGCGGGCCCGCCCACGAGGTGACCGTCGATCGACACGAGGTCCAGACCTGAGCGGCCGAAGTCGAACGGGACCCGACCGATGGCCTGGGTGGCATCGCAGTGCACGAGCGCACGGCCGTCCACGGCAGCGACCACCTCCGCCAGGGGTTGCAGCGTGCCCACCTCGTGGTTGCCGAACTGGCAGTGGACCACTCCCGTCTGGTCGCCGACAGCGGCAGCGATCTGGGCCGGGTCCACCCGGCCGACGGCGTCGACGCCGACGACCGTGGCGGGACCCCGTGCAGCCCACTCCCTGACCGCCGAGTGCTCCACGGCGCTGAGCACGCTGTGAGGGCCCCGCGAGCGGGCGGCGCCCCACGAGGCAGCAGCGATCGACTCGGTGGCCCCGGAGGTGAAGACGACCTCGCGTGGGCGGGCGCCGAGCGCTGCGGCGATCCGCGAGCGTGCGTCCTCGACGATCGCCCGGGCCGCCAACGCCTCCTGGTGGAGCCGCGACGGGTCGCCCAGGTCGGTGCGCGACAGCACCTCCACCATGGCGTCCCTCGCTGCCGGGCGGATCGGGGAGGTGGAGGCGTGGTCGAGGTACGCCCGACGGGCGGTCACGGGGCCACGGAGGTGACGCAGCGGTCGTCGCCCATCGACCGCGACGACGACAGCGCCACCTGCGTCTCTCCGTAGAGGGTCCCGAGCATGCCCCGCACCATGCCGCGGTCGATCGCACACATCACGGGGTGTTCGATGACCGTGTCGCCGAACGGGCAGTGCTCGCTCACGAGGCTGAGACCGTCGCCGTCGAGCTCGGGGCGGGCTGCGAACCCGTGTGCCGACAGCGCGTCGGCGACGGCGTGGAGCGCTGCACGGACGGACCGCTGGGCGGCGCCACCGGCTGCGGCACCCATCTCCGCGCCGTACTCCTCGCCGACCTGCTCGGCGAGCGCTTCCGCCTGCTCGGGAGCCAGCGCTGCGAGCGCCCGGCCCAGCAGCGTGATGATCACGTCGTCGGTCCGCACGGGGAACTCGAGGGGCATCTCGGGCGCCAGCACCCCGTACCGCTTCGAAGGTCGCCCCGCCCCGGACGCCGGCTTCACGGTGGCCACCTCGAGGTACCCGCCGGCCGCCAGCTTGTCGAGGTGGTGGCGCGCCACGTTCGGGTGGAGGGCGAAGCGTTCGGCCACCTCAGCCGCGGTCACGCCGTCGGTCGACGAGTGTGCGAACAGGTAGATCTGCCGCCGGGTGGGGTCCCCGAACGCCGAGGTGATCGCCGTCACAGCCGACTCGAACTCCGTGGGCGACAGCGAGGCGGGCATGAGTGGGACCTGCGCCACGGCGCCTAGTCTACAAGCGTCCCCGGTTCATCCCGGGCCGCCGCCGCGCCCCCTGGCGGCGTCACCAGCAGATCAGGAGGAGCCAGTCGTGCTCACCGATTCCGATGTCCGAGAAGCGCTGCGTCCAGTCGAGGATCCAGAGCTCCACCGCTCGATCGTCGATCTCGACATGGTCCGTGACATCTCCGTCGACGGTGACCGCGTGGCCGTCACGATCGCGCTCACCGTCCCCGGGTGCCCGCTGAAGGCCGAGATCGAGCGCCGCGTCACCGAGGCGATCGTCGGCGCAGGTGCGTCGGCCGTCGACCTCACCTTCACCCACATGACCGACCAGGAGCGCGAGACGCTCCGCCGCACCCTCCACGGCGACCCTGCCGCCACCGCCGGCAGCCAACCCGCCCACGGCCACGCCGAGGGCCGCCGGATCCCCTTCGCTGATCCCGCCAGCCGCACCCGGGTGCTGCTCATCGCCTCCGGAAAGGGCGGCGTGGGCAAGAGCTCCGTCACCACGAACCTCGCGGTCTCGCTCGCGAAGCTCGGCCGCAAGGTGGCCATCGTCGACGCCGACGTGTGGGGGTTCTCCATCCCGCGGATGCTCGGCGTCACCCGCCCGCCCACGATCATCGACGAGATGATCGTGCCGCCCGAGGTGCACGGCGTCCGCTGCATGTCGATGGGCTTCTTCGCGCAGGAGGACCAGGCCGTGATCTGGCGTGGTCCGATGCTCCACAAGGCGCTCGAGCAGTTCCTCACCGACGTGTTCTGGGACGACCCCGACTACCTGCTCGTCGACCTTCCTCCCGGCACCGGCGACGTCTCGATCTCGATCGCGCAGTACATGCCCCGCGCCGAGCTGTACGTGGTCACCACGCCGCAGCCCGCAGCCCAGCGGGTGGCGCAGCGCGCCGCGGCGATGGCCGAGAAGGTGCACCTCGAGGTCAAGGGCGTCATCGAGAACATGAGCTGGTTCACCGGCGACGACGGCACGCGCTACGAGCTGTTCGGTGCCGGCGGCGGCAAGGAGCTGGCCGACCGCATCGATGTGCCGCTGCTCGGCCAGGTGCCGCTGATCCCGGCGCTGCGGGAGGGTTCCGACGTGGGCCGTCCGGTGACCGTCACCGAGCCCGACGGCGAAGCTGCGGCCGCGTTCGCCGCGATCGCCGAGCGCATCGACACCGAGCTGGCCCCCACGCGCCGGCCGCACCCAGAGCTGCGCGTCATCTGATCCGCTCCCGCCGGCTCCGCTGCGCACCTCCGGGCCGCGGCGTGCCGCCGCCGGGAGATGCGCGCTCGGAGACCGAATAGATTCACCGCCAACCCACCCCCTCGGAGGACCCACGTGGACGTTCGCATCGGTGTCACCAACTCGATCCGTGAGGTCGAGATCGAGCTCGACGACGCCACCGACCCGGCAGAGATCCGGGCGCTGGTCGACGAGGCCCTCTCGGGCGAGGGCAAGGTCCTGTGGCTGACCGACCGCCGCGGGCGGCAGGTCGCCGTGCCCACCGAGAAGGTGGGCTACGTCGAGATCGGATCACCCACCGAGCACCGGACCATCGGGTTCCACTCCTGAGGTGGCCGCCGCGGTCCCGATCCTCGACCGGCGGCTCGTCTTCGTCACCGGCAAGGGCGGCGTGGGGAAGACCACGATCGCCTCTGCCCTGGCGATGCTCGCGGCCAACGAGGGTCGCCGCACGCTCGTGTGCGAGGTCGACGCCAAGGGCAACCTCGACAACTTCTTCGGGAGCGAGCCGCTCTCGTTCGAGCCCCGCTCGGTCGCCCCGAACCTGTGGGCGATGGCGATGGACACCGAGGAGTCGCTCAAGGAGTACCTGCGGCTCCAGCTGAAGGTGCCGCTCCTGGCCAGGTTGGGACCGCTGGCCCGCACGTTCGACTTCGTGGCCACGGCGGCGCCGGGCGTGAAGGAGATCCTCACCGTCGGCAAGCTCACGTGGGAGGTCCGCGAGGACCACTACGACCTCGTCGTGGTGGACGCGTCGGCGACCGGCCACGTGGTCGGCCAGCTGGGGTCGCCGGTGGCGATGGCCGACCTGGTGAAGGTGGGCGTCGTCCGCCAGCAGACCGAGTGGATGATCGACCTCCTGAAGGACCCGGCCACCACCGGGGTCGTCGTGGTCACCACGCCCGAGGAGATGCCGGTCAACGAGACGCTCGAGCTGATCGACCGCCTCCACGCCGAGACGACCATCGACGTCGCCGGCGTGGTCGCGAACCGGGTGCTCCCCGAGCTGTTCACCCATGCGGAGGAGGCGCTGTTCGATCGGATCGACACGCCCCAGGCGCGGGAGGCGCTCGCCGGCGTGGTCGGCCCGGGCGCCGGCGTGGTGGTCGACGCCTCGCGCACGGCGGTGGGCCTCCGCCGATCGAGGACCGCCCACCTGTCGCGGCTGCGTACCGAACTGCCGTCGGACCTGCCCGTGTTCTACGTCCCGTACCTGTTCACCCGCTCGCACGGGATCCGCACCACCCGCCAGGTGGCCGACTTCCTCTCGCAGGAGCTCCTGTGACCGGGCGCCGTGTGAGCGGTCGTCCCGCGATGGGCCTCGGGGCGGTGGGCTGATGGCGACGAAGCGGTCCGAGGGCGCGAGCACCGTCGAGTCCCTCGCGGCGGCGAAGGAGATCCTGATCTCGACCGGCTCGGGCGGCGTGGGGAAGACCACGACCGCCGCGGCGATCGGTGCGATGGCCGCAACCCACCTGGGCGGCAAGGTGCTGGTGCTCACCGTCGACCCTGCCCGCCGGCTGGCCAACGCGCTGGGCCTCGAGCGGTTCGGCAACACCGAACACCGCGTCCCCGACGAGACGTTCGCCGAGGTGGGCGTCACGCCCCGCGGCGAGCTGTGGGCGGCGATGCTCGACACGAAGCAGAGCTGGGACGACCTGATCGCCCAGCACGCCCCCGACGTGGCGACCCGCGACGCCATCCTGTCGAACCCGCTCTACAACAACCTCACCGGGAAGTTCATCCAAGGCCACGACTACGTGGCAATGGAGCGGCTCTACGAGATCTACACCTCGGGCCGCTACGACCTCATCGTGGTCGACACCCCGCCCACCCGGAACGCGATCGACTTCCTCGACGCCCCGGAGCGGATGGCCGACTTCTTCTCGTCGCGGCTGCTCCGCTGGCTGATCGCCCCGTACCGGTCGAGCCTCGTGGGGTTCGCCTCCAAGCCGTTCTACTCGGTGGCCGACCGCATCCTCGGCTCGCAGTTCCTCTCGGACATCGCCGAGTTCTTCATCCTGTTCCAGACGATGTACGACGGCTTCGTGGAGCGGGCGAAGGCCGTCCAGCAGCTGCTCGGCTCGTCGTCGACCAGCTTCGTGGTGGTGTCCACGCTGGAGGCGGCGCCGGCACGGGAAGCCGGCTTCTTCATGGAGCTGCTCACCGAGCGGAAGCTGCACCTCGGCGCCCTGGTGCTGAACAAGGTCCTCCCGGACTTCATGAGGGACAGGAAGGGCGCGAAGGCCGCCCGGCAGCTCACCGAGGACCCCGCACCGGCCGCTGCGGCGCTGCGCCCGATCGTGGGCGACGAGGCCGACCTCGAGCGTGTGCTCGGCGAGCTGGGCGAGAACTTCGCCAACTTCGCCGTGGTCGCCGCCCGGGAGGCCGAGCAGCGGGCCGAGATGGCCCGGCTCCCCGACGTGGTGGCCACGGTGCCGGCGCTCGACGAGGACGTGGCGGACCTGTCGGGCCTGCTGCGGATCGGCGAGCACCTGTGGCGCTGAGCGCGATCGTCGCGGCCGAGGGGCGGCTCAGCTCCGACGAGCGGCGGCACCTGCGAGCGCTCGTGGGGGAGTGGGGGATGCTCGCCGACCTCTGCTTCAGCGACCTCGTGCTGTACCTGCCGCTCGACGGCGGCACGTCGTTCGTGATCGCCGGGCACGTCCGGCCCGCCACAGGCCAGACCGTCTACCACGCCGAGCTCGTGGGCGAGGTGCGCACGGCGGCCCAGCGCCCCCTGGTCGCGGCGGCGTTCGGGTCCGGCCAGCCCAGCGGCGGCTCCGTCGACAGCGCCATGGCGGGCGAACGGCTGAACGTGACCGCGTTCCCGGTCCGCCAGCGCGGCGAGGTCATCGCCGTGCTCGCCCGCGAGGAGGCCGCTTCACACCAGCGGGACCCCGGCGAGCTCGAGTCCACCTACCGGCGCCTGTTCGACACGTTCGCCCGCATGATCGAGGCGGGCTCGTTCCCCTACACGTCCGCGGACGAGCCGCTCCCCGATGCGCCACGGGTGGGCGACGGCGTGCTGGTCGCCGACGCCGAGGGCCTGGTGGAGTACGCGTCCCCGAACGCCACGTCGGCGCTCACCCGCGCCGGGGTCACCGGAAACCTGCGAGACCGCCCGCTGGGCGAGCTGAAGCTGGGCCAGGGTCTCGTCAGAGAGGCGCTGGCATCACGCCGGCTGCACTCGACCGAGATCGAACCGGCGCCCGAGGTGGTCCTGTCGGTCCGCATCTTCCCGCTGTGGCAGCCGGCCGACGACGG
>JBIQID010000044.1:9414-20595 GCA_044508215.1 Actinomycetota bacterium
CCGAGGTGGTCCTGTCGGTCCGCATCTTCCCGCTGTGGCAGCCGGCCGACGACGGCACGGGCGGCGAGGAGCCGGCCGGTGTGGTGCTGCTGCTGCGTGACGTCACCGACCTGCGCCGCCGGGACCGCCTGCTGTTGAGCAAGGACGCGACGATCCGTGAGATCCACCACAGGGTGAAGAACAACCTCCAGACGATCTCGTCGCTCCTGCGCCTGCAGGGCCGGAGGCTCAGCGAACCCACGGCGAAGGCGGCGATCGAGGAGTCGGTGCGACGGATCCGTTCGATCGCGGTGGTCCACGAGATCCTGTCCCGGGACGCCGGCGACGACGTGGACTTCGACGAGGTGGTCAGGCCGCTGGTCCACATGGTGGAGGAGGGCCTGGCGTCCGCGGAGCGCCCGGTGCGGGTGCACGTGCGGGGCCATGCGCCGGTGGTGGCGTCGCCCACGGCGACGGCCCTGGCGGTGGTGCTCACGGAGCTGCTGCAGAACGTCGTGGAGCACGCCGTGCCGGCAGGGATGGACGCTGCCCTCCACGACGGGCCGCCGGGCGACCGGAAGGTCGAGGTCCAGGTGGAGCTCGGGGGCTCGGCGCAGCGGATGTCGCTGTCGGTCACCGACGACGGCATCGGCCTGCCCGACGGCTTCGACCCGCTCACCACCGCGAACCTGGGGCTCTCGATCGTGCACGGCCTGGTCACCTCGGAGCTGGGAGGCACCATCACCTTCGAGCGGGCGCGCGAGGACGACCGCCGTCCGGGGACCCGGGTGGCGTTGGAGGTGCCGCTCGCCACCTCGCGGGGCTGAGCGGGAGAGCGGGGTCCGGCTGCTTCGACCAGGCGCCAGCTCAGGCGCCGGATGGGATCAGCTGGCGGCGCGGCGCTGCTGCGCGACCCACGCGCGACGCAGCTTGCGGCGCTCCTCCTCGGAGGTGCCGCCCCAGACACCAGAGTCCTGGTTCGTCATGAGCGCGAACTCGAGGCAGGGCTCCTTCGCCGCACAGGTGTCACAGACCGCCTTGGCGTTCTCGATCTGCTCGATGGCGGGCCCGGTGGTGCCGACGGGGAAGAAGAGGTCCGGGTCGGTGTCCTGGCACGCGGCGACATCGCGCCAGTCGTCGGCGGCAAGCGAGAGCGAGCGGCTCGAAGTGAGGGCCACGATAACCTCCGGGGGAGTGCGCAGAGTCAGGGTCGGTGTGGTCGGGACCGGATCCCGATCGTCGGCGGGGGTGCCGCCCAGTTCTTCTCATCCGGCCCTCCGAAGGTTTCCGCCCGCACGGGTCGAAGCCTTGTGAAAAACCGAACAAGCGGACGGTATACGGTCAGCCTACCGCTGTAAAGCAAAAGTTCTGAGGATTTCACCCCATGTTGATCTACGGGCACCGCGGCGCCTCGCACGACCACCCCGAGAACACGCTCGATGCCTTCCATGGGGCTGCCGAACAGGGCGCTGATGGCGTGGAGCTCGACGTTCGGCGGACGCAGGACGGCGTCCTCGTGGTGCACCACGACCCCGACCTACCCGATGGCCCGCGGATCTCGCAGGTGTCCTCTTCGGATCTGCCGGCGACGGTTCCGACGCTCACCGCAGCGCTCGAGGCCTGCCTCGGCATGGTCGTGAACGTCGAGATCAAGCACGGGGACGATCCCGACGCGTTCGACGAGGACCGCCGGGTGGCCGACCAGGTGCTCGAGTGCTGGCAGGCGATGGCGGAGCGTCCACCGATCCTCGTGTCGAGCTTCGACCTCGAGGTGATCGAAAGGGTGAAGCGGGTCGACCCCGCCGTGCCCACGGGCTACCTGGTGCTGGGCGTCGACGAGCCGCACGACGCCATCGCCCGGTGCGTCGACGGCGGGCACCAGGCCGTGCACCCGTGGGACCCGATGGTCGATCCGGACGTCGTGGAGCGCGCCCGCCACGCCGGCGTCCAGCTGAACGTGTGGACCGTCGACGACCCCGAGCGCATCGCCGTCCTGCGAGGCTGGGAGATCGACGGCGTGGTCACGAACCGCCCGGGGCTCGCTCGGACCACGCTCGGGCGCGGCGCCGCTGCAACACCCAACCCATAGCCCCCAGGCCTGCGATCAGCGCGCCCCCGGCGATCGCTCCGGCAGGGCTGCCGGCGCCGCGGTCCTGTTCCACCTGGGCGGTGGGTGTGGCCCGTTCGTCCACCACCGGCGCGAGCGGCTCGGTGGTGGTGGTCGAGGAGCCGTCGTTCCCGGCTGCGGAGGTGGTGGGCGCGGGGGCGGTCGTTGAAGAAGGGGTGGTCGTCGTGACGGCGGGCGCGGTGCTGGGCGCTTCCCTCACCGTGGGCTGACCGGGTCGGGCGCCCGGGGAGGGGCTGGGACCTGGTGGCTGTGGGCTCGGCGGCTGTGGGCTCGCGCCGCCCGCACCCTGGGGAGGTCGCGGCGCTGCGGTGGTCGGCGGCGGCGCTGCGGGTGGGCGCCCTGCGGACACCGGCACCCTCGGCGCCCGCTCCGACCCGGCGCCCTCGCCGGTGTCGAGGTAGCGCCAGCCTTCGACCGCGCCGTCGCGGAGCGTCCGGAAGGCTGGGCCTCGGTTCGAGTACGTCCAACCTGAGTCCGTTCCGACCCAGTAGGACCAGTACGCGAAGCCGCCGCCGCTCGGCGATCCGCACGCCGGCTCGGCCGGGGTCCCGTCGATCGCGCAGAGCAGCCCGGAACCGTCGAGGCGGGGGCGGGGCCGTCCCAGCGCCTCGGCTCGGGCGTGGAGCGCGTCGAGCCCGTCGCTCCCTTCGGGCAGGACCACGCAGGTGACCCCGACCGCACCGGCTCCCTGGTCGACCACGACGCCCACGCGGATCTGGCCAGGGCCCGCAGAGGGGCAGGTCATCGCGGCGGCGGGATCGGCCGTGGTGGTGCCCACGACGAGGATCGCGACCACCACGAGGGCGCGGGCCGCCGCCGATCCGCCCTGTCGGGCCCATCGGCGGCGGCCCGTCGTCGTCATCCGGCGAACGCGATCGGGCGACCCTGCAGGCCGCCGGCGGACGGATCGTCGGCGGAGGGCACGGGACCGGGCGCCGTCGTGGTGGGTGTGCTGGTCGACGTGGTGGTGGGGAGGGCGCACTCGTCGGCGGCGGCGGTGCCCCACTCGGCGGGTCCGGTCACGAGCAGTCCCCGCCCGGCAGCGGCCGGAAGGGCCTGCACCGTCGCGAGGAAGTTGGCCGCGATGGGATCCGCCGGGTCGAACGGTGTGATCCAGTAGGCGCCCCGGTCGGCCTCGTCCGCCTCGCAATCGAACCGGAACGCGTCGAGCGCCTCGATCGGCGACGGTGTCCCCGAGGCGAACGTCCCCGAAGCGGGGTCGACGCCCAGGGCCAGCAGCGCGTCGATCACGAGCGCGGTGGAGTTCGGATCGGGATCCGAACCGGCTGCGTAGGGGAAGCCGCCGTCCGCTGCCTGGAGCGACTCGAACCAGGCCACGGGATCGACGGCGGGGGAGGTCCCCTGCGCCACGAGGCCGACCACCGCCATCGACGTGCCGTTGGCCTCGGGCCCCGCGAAGGTCATCGGGTCGAACGCGCACGGCTGGGAGGTGTCGGCCCGGTAGCCCATCCACGAGCCGTCGGCGCACTGCTGGTCGACCAGCCACGCGGCTGCCCCCGGGTCGCTCTGACCGATCGCGGAGAGCGCGAGGAGTGCCATGCCCTGGTTGAACGCGCTGTTGTAGATGTCGGCTGGGCCGTAGAGGCCTTCATCGGGGCCCGCTCCCTGGCGAGTACCGGCCAGGCGCGCCGGCAGGTCGACGCCACCGAAGTCGGTGGGGTCGCGGTCCATGAGCACGGCGATGAGGATCAGCCGGGCGATGCGGCCCGGCTGGTCGCCGGTGATGCCGCCGACCGTCGCGACCACGTAGTCCTCGACCTGCGCCTCGAGCGCGTCGGTGGCCCGTTCGGCTGCGTCACGGTGCTGCCCGATCGACGCGAGCGCGATCACGGTCTGCGCCGTGTTGTCGAGCGAGCCGTAGCCCATGGCGGGGACGAGGCCGTCGGCCCCGACCTTGTCGGCGAGCCACGCAGCGGTGGAGCCGTCAGCGGGTGTCACGGCGACGGGCGCAGCGCCCGTCGGCACGGAGGTGACGGCGACGCCCGTTGCTGCGACGAGCGCCACGACGAGCGGGACGACCGCTCGACGGATGGTTGACCTGGCCAATTCGGCCTCCTCGGGAGGGGTGGACTCCCGCGGTGTGGAAGACCCCTCCGAAGAGGCGTGCCCCGAAGAACCGCTGTCCACGACGGTGTGCTGGAGCGACTGGAGGGCGGTGTTCCGGCTCATGCCGCCCGGAGGCGACCATCACGGTTGCGGGACAGCGTCGGGTTCGCACCGACTTCCCCGGTCCTCTTCGTCGCCGACACTCGACCACACCCCCGGCGGCGAGTCAACCGAGGGGTGAGGGGATCAGGTGGCGTCGAAGCGGCCCGAGGGCGGTGCCACGAGCGAGAGCGCATCGGGGCGGTGGGTGATGTCGAGCACGTCGATGTCGCCGATGTGGTCGCCGTCGACCTGGTACGGGACGTTCTCGAAGGCCTCGAAGCGGATGGCGGAGACGTCGGCCCGGTAGTCCACCGAGCGCGCCGTCCGCAGCCGCTCTCCGGATCCGAGCGCGCTGCCGATGAGGCCGAGGAACGGGAGCGTGCGCATCGAGCGGAGCGCCACGTTCGCGAGGCCGCGGTCCAGCGTCGCCTCGGTGGAGAGGTTGAACGGTCGGTTGCCCACGAACGTGTACGGGTTCAGGTTGAGGCAGACCGAGAAGTAGGCGTCGTCCACCACGGTGCCGTCGGCGTGCACCACCCGGAAGTGGGGGCGGCTGCGGTCGTAGGTGCCGAAGAACGTGCGGACCCCCGCGTAGACGAACAGCGCGTGGCCGGCGTACCGCTTCAGGTCGGAGTGCCGCTCCACCTCCTCCACGAGCGCGGCGTCCCAACCCACCCCCACGTGGAACAGGAAGGCGCGGCCGTTCACCGAGCCGACGCCCATCCGGCGGATCCACCCGCGGCTGAGCGCGTCGCTCACCGCGAGCGCCGCGTCGGTCGGTTCGTCGGGCAGGCCGATCGCCCGGGCGAAGACGTTGGTCGAGCCGCCCGGGAGCGCGGCGATCGCGCAGTCGGTGCCGACCAGGCCGTTCGCGACCTCGTTCAACGTGCCGTCGCCCCCGAGCACCACCACCACGTCGCAGCCGCTGCGCGCGGCGTCGAGCGCCAGGTTCGTCGCGTGGCCGCGGCGGCTGGTCTCGGCCACCTCGAGGTCGTGGTCGGCGGCGAAGATCTTCTTCACCAGCACCTGGCGGCGCGCGGTCACGGAGGAAGCCGCGGAGTTCACCACCAGGAGGACGCGCATCGGGTCGTGACACTACGCCGGTCGGCATTTGTTACCAGCGGGTAGCCGCGACAAACTCGCGCCCCATGAACGTCGTCGTATGCGTCAAGCAGATCCCGGACCCGGCCGACCCGGGCCAGCTGGATCCCTCCACGAAGACTCTGAAGCGGGACGGGAAGCTCATCCTCGACGAGTCCGACAGCTACGGGGTCGAGATGGCCCTCCAGCTCGTCGACAAGGCCGGCGGCGGCGAGGTGACCCTCGTGTCGATGGCGCCGAACAGCGAGGTCTCCGGTCTCCGCACGGCGCTGGCCATGGGTGCCGCCAAGGCGGTCCTCGTGAGCGACGACGCCCTCGCCGGCTCCGACTCCCTCTCCACCGCGAAGGTGCTCGCCAAGGCGATCGAGCGTGCCGGCCAGGCCGACCTCGTGCTGACCGCCACCGAGTCCTCCGACGGCTACACCGGCACGGTGCCCGAGCAGCTCGCCGAGCTGATGGGCCTTCCGTCGGTGACGTTCGCCAAGTCGATCACCGTCGACGGTTCCACCGTGAAGGTGGAGCGCCAGACCGAGCAGGGCTTCGACGAGGTCGAGAGCGCGCTGCCGGCCCTCGTGTCGGTGACCGCCGGTGTGGTCGAGCCCCGCTACCCCTCCTTCAAGGGGATCATGGCCGCCAAGTCCAAGCCGGTCGACGAGGTGAAGCTCGCCGACCTGGGCGTCGATCCGTCGACGGTGGGCTGGGCCGGTGCCCGCCAGGAGATCGTCGAGGTGGCCGAGGCAGAGGCTCGCGAGGCCGGTGAGATCGTCGAGGACGACGGCGAGGGCTACGCCCGCGTCGTCAGCTTCCTCGAGGAGCTCAAGGTCATCTGAGCCCGACGCGAACGAACGAGAGAGAGACATCATGGGACTGTCCAAGATCTGGGTGTACGCAGAGGCCACCGACGGCAACGTGTCCGCCACCACCCTCGAACTGCTGACCAAGGCCCGCTCGCTGGGTGACACCGTCGAGGCCGTGTACGGCGGCGGCGACGCCGACGCGATCGCTGCCCAGCTCGGCGCTCACGGCGCCACCACGGTGCACTCCACGGGCGACCTCGGCAACCAGCTGGCCGGTGTGCCGGTGGCCGCCGCCATCGCCGCCGCGGTGCAGGCCGGCAACGGCCCCGAGGCCATCCTGTTCGCCACCAGCTACGAGGGCCGCGACGTGGCCGGCCGCCTGTCGGCGAAGCTCGACGCTCCGGTGATCACGAACGTGGTCGACCTCCAGGAGCGCGACGGCGCCATCGTCGGCGTCGAGCCGGTGTTCGGCGGCACGCAGAACGTGCTCACGAAGTTCACTGGCGACGCCACGAAGATCTTCCTGGTGCGCCCGAAGTCGTTCGCCGCTGAGGAGTCCGGCGGCGGTGCTGCTTCGGTCGCCTCGCTGGCGGTGCCCGAGGGCGCTGCCGGTGCGACCGTGACGAACCGTCACGTCGAGGAGAAGTCGGGCCCGTCGCTCGACGACGCGAACATCGTCGTCGCCGGTGGTCGTGGCCTGGGCGAGAAGGACAACTTCGCCCTCGTCGAGGACCTGGCCAAGGCCCTCGGCGGTGCGCCCGGTGCGTCCCGTGCGATCGTCGACGCCGGCTGGGTGCCCTACAGCTACCAGGTGGGCCAGACCGGCAAGGTCGTGAAGCCGGCCGTCTACATCGCTGCCGGCATCTCCGGTGCCACGCAGCACCTGGTGGGCATGAAGGGCTCGAAGAACATCATCGCCATCAACAAGGACCCCGAGGCCCCGATCTTCTCGGTCGCCGACCTCGGCATCGTCGGTGACGTGAACAAGGTCCTGCCCAAGCTCATCGAGACGCTGAAGAGCCGCTGAGCCTTCCCCAGAGCTGAACCGAGGACCCCCGGGCCGAGCGCCCGGGGGTCCTTCATTTTTCGACTCGTCTCGCCCCAGCCCGCCGCCCCGCCGTTCGCCGCCGGATGCGGACAGCTTCAAGTTGTCCGGATGTGGGCGCGGGGGTTGTCCGAATGCGGACAGGTTCGAGTTGTCCGGATGTGCCGGTTGGATCCGGACTTGTCCTCTTCTGGCGGCGGGATGCGGACAGGCTCGACTTGTCCGGATGTGGGCGCGGGGGTTGTCCGAATGCGGACCACTTCAAGTTGTCCGGATGTGGCGGCTGGATCCGGACTTGTCCTCTTCTGGCGGCGGGATGTGGACAGGTTCGAGTTGTCCGGATGTGGGCGCGGGGGTTGTCCGGATGCGGACAGCTTCAAGTTGTCCGGATGTGCCGGATCGTCGGATCAGATGGCGGAGATCGCTACGAGGGGACGATCGTCCAGCGGCCGGTGGCGTGGATCTCGATGAGGTTTCCCTTGAGGACGACGGTGGCGTCGACCGGGCCGGGCTGGTCCACGGCGACGGCGCCGTTGGGGTCCGTGCCCATCATCGGGTGTCCGATCACCCTGAAGTGGTCGGCGCCGTCGTAGGTGAAGCGGACCTGCTTCTCGGTGGGGTTGTCGATCCGGAGCACGTCCGGCCCGTTCCCGACCGCACGCAGGGTGGCGTCACGGGCGGACGTCGTCGGGAGCACCGTGATCGTCCACGGGCCCTGTGCGGCCACCTGGAGCGACTGGGCGGTCTGGACGTCTCCCACGTAGTGCCGCCCCGTGTACGCGCCGCCGTTGGTGGCGAGCTGGCCGGTGGCGGTGCTGAGCGTGATCGGTCCGCTGCCGCTGTACTGGACCTCCACGATGGCGCCCGTGGCCACTGCCGGCATCGGGACGGCGCCGTTGCCCTGACCCGAGTGGGTGGCCGGCTGGAACGGTGCGGCCGGGAGGGTCGTCGGGATGAAGATGCAGGCGTCGCCGAGCGTCTCGGCACGGCACGCCGTGTCGAGATCGGTGCGCTCGGGTGCGACCACCGGCTGCAGCCGGCGGAACTGGTAGGCGGTGCACACCTGGAACGGGCGCGCCTCGTCGTCGGCGAGGAGCGCCTCGCGGCAGGCGGCGTCGGGGTCCCCGGCGGCGACCGCCGGGTCACCCGATCCAGCGGTGGTGGGGCTGGGCTCCTCCTCGGCTTCCTTCACCGTGGTGGCGGAGGCGACGGACGCGGGGTCGTCGGTGTCGGGAGCGTCGTCGCCGCGGGTCAGGAGGAACACGCCGATGCCGGCCACCAGCAGGACTGCGGCGGCTGCACCAGCGAGCAGCGGCCAGCGCCGCGGCTCCGACTCGGCTTCGAGCGTGGGAGGGGTGACGATCGTGATGTCGTGGGCCGCCTTGGGAGGCGTCGTAGGCACGGAGCCGGGAGGGGGCGGAGACCCGTAGATGAGGTCGGGCCCGCCCTCTGGCGGCACGAAGCGCGGGGGAGCGGAGAGCACCGGGCCCGTCTTGGGCGCGTCGGCCGGATCATCGGCCTCCGCCGCGTCGACGTCGGTGTCGGTGTCGGTGTCCGCCATCCCGGCGTCGGGGGCGACCGGGTAGGACTCGGCCGTGGCGTCGGGGGGAGCCTCACCCCCGGTGGGCGCCCAGGTGGAGCCGCTCAGCGGGACGCTCGAGAAGAGGCTCGGAGCCGGCTGGGGCTCGGCCTGCTGCGCCGCCACCTCGTCCGACGGCTCGGCCTCGGCGACACGGGGCTGGGTGGGCTCGTCGGGCAGCACCGAGAAGGTGCCGCGCCTCCACCCGTTCGCGTCAGCGTCCTGGCGCGACGGATGCGTCTCGGGCGGGTACCACTTGCCGTCGGACGCCTGCCACCAGCCGTCTGCCGTCTCTTCGTCGGACACCGGCGCTCCTCTCCCTCACACCCCAACTCATCGTCCCCAAGGGGCGCTCCATCGCCGTCATGAGGTTACAGGCCCACATCGTCTGCGAAAGAGCGGGAACGACGGGCGCCGGTCTGCATCATGACGCAGCGCCCCTGCGCGCGGAAGGGGCCGGCGTGTCGCCACGCCGGCCCCGGTTCCGCTGGAGCTTCCAGTTGGGTCCTGCTCGACCCGATCAGGGCGTGCCGGTGCAGGCGCCGTCCTCGGCGATCTCCCACGGTGCATAGGTGAACTCAGGGTGCGGGTCGCCGGCGTAGGTCAGCGACGCACCGGTCCCTCCGGGGTTCGTGGCCGTGGTCGGGCCCGTTGCGCTGTTCCACCAGTTGCAGGTGACGTCGATGGGACCGTCGGTCACCGGGACGGCGGAGGTGCCCCAGCGCTGCTGGGGGGTCGCCGAGATGCCGACCGCGGCCTCCATGGAGTTGCCGTTGGCGTTGAAGCCGTCGAAGCGGCCGCCGCCGACGGCCCAGCTGCCGACGCCTTCGGTGTCACCACCGGTACCGGTGATGCACTGTCCGCCGTCGAAGCTCGTGGTGATCACGATGCCGGCGCTGCCGAACGTGTTGTCGTCGACGGTGTTGTTCCGGGTGTCCCACTTCTTGCAGAGGCTGATGTACACGCTGGAACCCAGACCCTCGCCGAAGGTGTTGCCCGTGATGGCGTTGCCGGCGCTCGTGATCACGATGCCACCCGGTCCGCTGACGGACCCGGGCGAGCTGATGTCGTTCCCCACGACGGTCGCGCCGGGCTGCTGCTGACCGGTGGCGCCGCCGAGGCTCATGCCCTGGACGGTCACGCCGGTGATCACGTTGCGCTCGACGGTGCCCACCAGCGGGACGACCGACGGGGTGCCGCCGGCAGTCTGGAGGAGGCGGACGCCGTAACGGAGGTTCTCGATGTGGTTGTCCGAGACCGTGGCAGCGCCACCGTTGATGCGAAGGCCCGTCCACGCCATGCCGCAGGTGCTGACGGGGGTGCAGCCGGGCACGAACGCCGGGCCACCGCTCAGCACGTTGTTCACGAACGTGGTGCCGGAGTCGTCGCCGCCGCGCAGGTACACGAGCGGGACGAGCGCATCGGTGGTCGCGACGTCGCCCTGGGGGTCGATCCGGAAGCCGTCGATCGTCAGGTCGACCCAGTCGGTGCCGACGCCGTCGGCGGCGGTCCGGATGGTCCGCACGACGCTCTCGGGGCCACGGGCGCCTGCCTCGGTCCCGGCTGCGATGCCGGCGTTGGCGCCGCTGAGGGTGAGGTCCTTCGTGACGACGACGTCCTCGGGGTAGCTCCCCGCGGCGACGAAGACGGTGTCACCAGGATCTGCCTGGCCCACCGCGTAGTTGATCGTGAGGCACGGCGAGACGTTCGAGGAGCAGTCCCCGGTGTCGGTGCCGGTCGTCGCCACGTACCTGCCGGGCGGCGCCTCGGTGACCGTGATCGCGACGGTGTCGGTGTCGATCGCCCCGTTGTTGTCGGCGATCGTCAGGGTCGCCACGTAGTTGCCCGGCGCGGTGTAGGTGTGGGGGCCGTCGGCCGTCCCCACGGGCGACCCGTCGCCGTAGTTCCACGACACCGAGGTGATCGTGCCGTCGGGGTCGGTGGAGCCCGCCGAGGAGAACTCGACGGTGAGCGGCGCGAACCCTGAGCTGGGAGTCGCCTCGGCCACCGCGGTGGGCGGCGTGTTCGGGCTGGGACCTCCTCCGCCCGGCGGTGTGGGGCAGGCGGTCGCGACGACCGTCAGTCCGGCTGCCAGCACCAGCAGCGCGCGACTTCGCGTGAACAGACTGCGCATGGTGTCTCCCTCCAAGGAGTGGTCGCTGGCAGCAGGTCGCTGCCAGCGACGGTTCTTGCTGCGACCTCAGGCCGTCACGACGTTCTACCCCTCGCCCGCGGGGCGGTGTCGGGGAAATCGCTCATCGTGATGCGCGCTGCCGGCCGATGCGCGTCCGGCGATCGGCCGCCAGGCCGAGCCTTAGACCAGCGGCCAGGGGTAGCGGCGTCCGGTCGGGTCGTGGGGGAACGAGCCTCGGGCCAGCACGGC
>JBIQID010000045.1:0-2834 GCA_044508215.1 Actinomycetota bacterium
GGCCCCTCCGTCTGGGGCGGAGTGGGCTTGGGTAACGTCGGGGCCGTGAAGGCTGTGATCATGGCGGGCGGCGAGGGAACCCGGCTGCGGCCCCTCACCTCCAACTCGCCGAAACCGATGATGCCCCTCGTCAACCGGCCGATGATGGAGCACATCGTCGAACTGCTCCGGCGCCACGGGTTCGAGGACATCGTGGTGACGGTGGCGTTCATGCCGAACGCCATCCGCAACTACTTCGGCGACGGCTCGGAGTTCGGCGTGCGGATGGTGTACGCCTCCGAGGACACCCCGCTCGGCACCGCCGGGTCGGTCCGGAACGCGATGGAGCAGCTGGACGACACGTTCCTCGTGATCTCCGGCGACGTCCTCACCGACATCGACCTGGGCTCGATCGTCGACCGGCACCGGGCCACCGGGGCGATGGCCACCATCGGCCTCGTCGCGGTCGAGAACCCGCTCGAGTTCGGGATCGTGATCACCAAGGAGGACGGCTCGATCGAGCGCTTCTTGGAGAAGCCCACGTGGGGCGAGGTGTTCACCGACACGATCAACACCGGCATCTACGTGCTCGAGCCGGAGATCTTCGACTACATCGAGCCCGACACGCAGGTGGACTTCTCGAGCGAGGTCTTCCCACGGCTGCTCGCCGAGGGGAAGCCGCTCTACGGCGCCGTCGCCGAGGGCTACTGGGAGGACGTCGGCACGCTCGACGCGTACGTCCGCGCCCACCAGGACATCCTCGACGAGAAGGTCCGCATCAGCGTCCCCGGGTTCGAGGTGTCGGAAGGCGTGTGGATCGGCGAGGGCGCCGAGATCCACCCCGACGCCGAGGTCCGCGGCCCCGCCGTGATCGGCGACAACGCGTTCGTCGACGCCGGGGCGGTGCTGGGCGAGTACGTCGTGCTCGGCACCGGCGCACGGCTGGGAGCCGCGAGCGAGCTGGAGCGCACCGTGGTGGGCGACAACGCCTACCTCGGGGAGGCGGTCCGCCTCAGGGGCACCGTGGTCGGGCGCGCCTCGGACCTCCGCCGCGCAGTGCGGTGCGAGGAGGGCGTCGTCCTCGGCGACGAGGTGTTCGTGGGCGAGGACGCCGTCATCACCTCGAACGTGAAGGTGTACCCCTTCAAGACGGTCGAGGCGGGCGCCGTCATCAACTCGTCGATCGTGTGGGAGTCGAAGGGCGCCCGCACGCTGTTCGGCCGCAACGGGGTGATGGGCCTCGCGAACGTCGACATGACGCCCGAGCTGGCCACCAAGGTGGCGCTCGCGTTCGCCACGTCGCTCAAGAAGGACACCACCGTGGTGTGCAGCCGCGACTCGTCGCGGTCCGCTCGGATGCTGAAGCGGGCGATCATGGCCGGCCTCAACGCCGGCGGCGTGAACGTGCTGGACCTTGAGGTGGCCACCGTGCCGGTGACCCGCTTCGTGTGCCGCCAGGCCAACGTCACGGCCGGCATCACCGTCCGCCTCGACGAGGACGACCCGGACCAGGTGCTGATCCGCTTCTTCTCGGCGGACGGCGGCGACCAGGCGCCCGAGGTGCAGCGCAAGATCGAGCGGCTCTTCGCCCGTGAGGACTTCCGCCGGGTGCGGCCTGCCGACATCGGCGAGATCGGCCTCCCGTCGAGGGCGCTCGAGCAGTACGCGGTGGCGCTCGAGTCGATCGTCGACGTGGAGGCGATCTCCGAGCAGCGCTTCAAGGCGGTCCTCGACTACGGCTACGGATCGGCCTCCCTCGCGATGCCCACGGTGCTCGCGAAGCTCGGCGCCGAGGTGCTCGCCGTGAACCCGTTCACCTCCACGGCGGGGATGCTCGACTACGACCGCGACCGCCACGCAGCCGGCGTCGGCCGCCTCGTGACGGCCTCCGACGCCGACCTGGGCGCCGTGATCGACCCGTCGGGCGAGGTCATCACCCTGATCGACGACGCCGGGCACGTGCTCTCGTCGGAGGAAGCCCTCTACTGCATGCTCGACCTGGTCACCGATCGGATGATGGGCAACAAGGTCGCCCTGCCGGTGGCTGCCAGCAAGCGCTTCGCCGAGCTGTTGGCCCAACGGGGCTTCGAGGTGCTGTGGACCAAGATGACCCCCGGCGCCCTCGCCACCGCGGCCGAGGAGCCCGGCGTGGGGTTCGCTGCCGACCTGACCGGTGGCTTCATCATCCCGGGCTTCATCCCGGCGATCGACGGCGCCGCCGCCTTCGTGAAGATCCTCGACCTCCTCGCGGTCCGGAAGGAGGCGCTCTCGAAGCTCGTCGCCGCCGTGCCCCCCATGCACGTGGTGCACGAGCGGGTGGTGACCCCCTGGGAGTCGAAGGGCACCGTGATGCGGTCGCTCGTGGAGCAGAACAAGGGTCGCGACATCGAGCTGGTCGACGGGGTGAAGATCCACCACGACCACGGGTGGGCGCTGATGCTCCCCGATCCCGAGGAGCCCCTCACCCACATCTACGCCGAAGGCGACAGCCAGGCCGAGGCCCGCTCCCTGGCCCAGGAGTACATCCGCCGCGTCCGGCAAATGTCTCGATAGGGCCGGGCCAGCTCCGCTCAGTTTCGCTCGCTGGCGCTCGCTTCTTCGGCTTCGCTACCCGGCCCCGCTGCGTCACGCGGTCGCCAGCGGCGCTGGGCCATCGGGCCAGGGCCAGCTCCGGCTCAGGCTGTCTCGATTGCTCGGGCCAGCTCCGGCTCGGTCTCGCTCGCTGGCGCTCGCTTCCTCGTCCTTCGCTACCCGAGCCTGCCTCGCTGGCGCTCGCTTCTTCGGCTTCGCTACCCGGCCGCGCTGCGTCACGCGGTCGCATGCTTCGCTGGGTGCCATCGGGCCGCCTCGGGCGT
>JBIQID010000045.1:2934-11757 GCA_044508215.1 Actinomycetota bacterium
CGCTGCGTCACGCGGTCGCATGCTTCGCTGGGTGCCATCGGGCCGCCTCGGGCGTGATGGGGAACCTCGACCTCTGCTGAAGGGGTAGCGTTCGGGCCATGAACATCCCCGAGGACCTGCGCTACTCGTCGGACCACGAATGGGCCCGAGTGGAAGGTGACACGATCCGGGTGGGGATCACGGACTACGCCCAGGACCACCTCGGCGACGTGGTCTACCTGCAGCTGCCCGAGGTGGGCTCCACCGTCGAGGCGGGGACGTCGTTCGGCGAGGTCGAGTCGACCAAGTCCGTGTCGGACCTCTACACCCCCGTGTCGGGCGAGGTCGTCGAGGTGAACGCCGAGCTGGAGTCCGATCCGCAGCTCCTCAACCGCGACCCCTACGGCGACGGGTGGATCTGCGTGATCCGTCCGGGCGGTGGCGACCTGGAGGCGGCCACCATGGACGCAGCCGGCTACCGCGAGCTCACTGCGGGCTGATCAGCGGGGATGGAGGAGCGGATCTGCCCGGAGTGCGGGGCTGCCATCCCGCCGGCGGGGAACTTCTGCACCGTCTGCGGTGCGGCGGTGGAGTCGGAGGGGACCGAGGACCGGACGCAGCAGCACTCGGCGCTGAGCTTCGACCCGGACGAGCCGCCGGTGCTGGTGGTGGTCCGAGGTGAGAACGCCGGGTCGCGCTACGCGCTGACCTCCGACCGCTTGCGCATCGGCCGGCACCCGGACTCCGACATCTTCCTCGACGACGTCACCGTGTCCCGGCGCCACGCCGAGATCACCTCCGACGCCACCGGCTACCAGCTGGCCGATGTGGGGTCGCTCAACGGCACGTACGTGAACGGGGAGCGGATCGAGCGGGCGGCGCTCAGCGATTCGGACCAGATCCAGGTGGGCAAGTACCGCTTCGTCGTCGTCGGGGCTCCAGATGCCAGCGCCTGACGCCCGTTCCGAGCACATGTCGATCGGGGAGGTCCTCTCCCTGCTCCGCGAGGAGTTCCCCGACATCACGATCTCGAAGATCCGCTTCCTCGAGAGCCAGGGGCTCATCGTCCCGGAGCGGACGCCGTCGGGCTACCGCAAGTTCTTCGACGCCGACATCGAGACGCTGCGCTGGGTGCTCCGCCAGCAGCGGGACCACTTCCTGCCCCTGAAGGTGATCAAGGCGAAGCTCGACGGGCAGAAGGGCAAGCCCCCCGCCGACGACCTCGCCGGCACCGACGAGCAGCCGTCGCTGTTCGGCGACAACGGTGGCGACAACGGTGGCGACAACGGCTCGGTCGACCCGCCGGGCGAGGATCCGATCGTCGCTGCGCTCACCGCCACGGGCCCGAGCGACCGCAGCGCCGCCTCGAAGCCGGCAGCCGATCCGCCTGGCCCGGCGCGGGCGCGGAGCGAGGGCACGAGCAGCTCCCCGGCGAAGGAGCAACCGGCGACCGGGCATCCTGCGTCTGCGGTGCCTGCCGCAGCGCGCTCCGAGGAGGGCGAAGGGGCCGCGCAGGGCGACGCCAAGGACCCGGCGGCCTGGCTGGCTGCGCTGCAGGAGTCCCCGGACCCGAACGCACCCGACCCGACCGCTGCCCCACCCGAGCGCACGCCCCGGATCACGGACCTGGCCACCCACCTGCCCGAGACCACGTACACGGCCGAGCAGCTCGCCACCGAGGCAGGCGTCGAGCTCGACGTCGTCCTCCAGCTGCAGGAGTTCGGCCTCCTGGTGGCCGGCAAGTACGCGGGTGAGGCCACCTTCGACGAGGCCGGCCTCGCCGTGGTGAAGGCGGCCTCGTCGATCCTCGGCCGCGGCGTGGAGGCCCGCCACCTCCGCGGCTACAAGCTCGCCGCCGAGCGGGAGGTCGGCCTCTTCGAGCAGCTCGTGCTGCCGTTGCTCCGCCAGCGCAACCCCGAGGCACGGCAGCAGGCGCAGGACACGCTCGACGAGATGATCGCCATCGGCCAGGCCCTGAGGGAGGCGCTCATCACGCAGGCCCTCCGTGCCCACCTGCGGCGCAGCTGACGTCGTTCGGTTCGGACCGCGGCGCGGATAGGGTGCTCCCGTGAGCGACTCCGAGCTGGTGGAAGTCGAGCTCCTGGGTGTGAGGGTGGAGCTTCCGTCCAACACCCCCATCGTCCTCTTGAGGGAGCGGAACGGGCGTCGCAACGTGTCGATCTTCATCGGCGGCCCAGAGGCGACCGCCATCGCGTTCGCCCTGGAAGGTGTCGAGACGCCGCGGCCGCTCACCCACGACCTCATGTGCGACGTCCTCGCCGAGCTGGACGTCCGCCTCGTGCGGGTGGTCGTGACCGAGCTGCGCGACACCACCTTCTACGCCGAGCTGCACCTCCAGGCCGGCGCAGGGGAGCGGATCGTCTCGGCCCGACCTTCCGATGCCATCGCCCTCGCAGCTCGGGTGAACTGCCCGATCTACGCCCGACGCGACCTCGTCGACGCGGTGGGCTTCGTCGAGGAGATCGTGGAGGAGGAGGACGCCCTCCTGGACGACCCCGACGACGTCGTCGAGGAGTTCCGGGCGTTCATCGACAACGTCAACCCGGACGACTTCGCCTCCTGATCCGGGGTTTCGCGCGCTCCGCGCGAGGGTGCTTGCTCTCCGCGCGTGACATCGGTAGGATTCGCCCTCGCTCCGGCACACCGTTGTAGTTATCTTGGTGGAGTTCACCCGTTTCGGGCTCCGCCGGATCGTCGTGGATCTGTCCGGGCACTGCGTCGTCAAGTGGGAGGAACCATGGTCAGCCAGGAGCATCCAGAGGGCTTCAGCGGGCGTCGCGCCGCCGAGATCGTGGGCATCTCGTACCGGCAGCTCGACTACTGGGCGCGCACGGACCTGATCCGTCCGTCGCTCGCCGACGCCGCCGGTTCCGGCACCCGCCGTGCCTACTCCTACCGCGACCTCCTCGAGCTGAAGGTCGTGAAGAGCCTGCTCGACAGCGGCATCAAGCTCGAGCAGGTGCGCCAGGTCTTCTCCTTCGTGCGCGAGCACCTCGGCGAGGACATCGCCGCAGCGAACATCGTGCTGAACGGCAAGCGCAGCGTGCTGGTCCGCTCCGGCGACGAGCTGGTCGACGCCCTGCGCGGCGGCCAGGGCGTGCTCTCCGTCCTGCCGCTCGGGTCCGTGAAGGAGGAGCTCGACGCGAAGATCGTCGAGCTGCGGCCCGACAGCGTGGGTTCCGCTGCGGCGCACGAGGAGCCGCCGGTCCCCGGCACCGCCGCGCTCTGACCGCCTGCGCGGCGAGCTGACGGCGATGTGACAGCATCTCCGTCGTGACCGACCTGCAGGAGCCGAAGCGCTCACCCCTCGACGCAGTCCACCGCGAGCTGCTCGCGAAGATGACCCCGTTCGGCGGCTGGGAGATGCCGCTGAGCTACCCGCCGGGCACGCTCGCGGAGCACGCAGCGTGCCGGACCGCTGCCGTGGTGTTCGACGTCAGCCACCTGGGCACCGTTCGGGTCGAGGGCCCGGGCGCGTTCGACGCGCTGCAGCGCCAGCTCACCAACGACCTGCGGAAGATCGCGCCGGGGCGGTGCCAGTACACGCACCTGCTCGACGAGGACGACGGTTCGGTCCTCGACGACATCATCGTGTGGTGGGTGGAGGACGAGCGGTTCGACGTCATGCCGAACGCCTCCAACACCGACCGCGTCGTCGATGCGCTGGTCTCGGGCGAAGCAGGGGTGGAGGCACGCGACGTCACCGCTGAGCGCGCCGTGCTGGCGGTGCAGGGTCCCACCGCGCGGGAGCTCGCGAAGGCGGTCATCCCCGACGCCGCTGCGGTGGGCCGGTTCCGGGTGCAGCCGTTCGAGTTCGACGGCGACGCGTGCCTCGTGGCCGGTACCGGGTACACCGGCGAGGACGGGTTCGAGATCGCCGTGCCCGTGGAGCGGGCGACCGACGTCTGGCGGGCGCTCACGTCGATGGGCATCGAGCCGGCCGGCCTCGGTGCCCGTGACACCCTCCGCCTCGAGGCCGGGTTCCCCCTCCACGGCCACGAGCTGGGCGACGGCCTCACCCCGCTGAACGCCGGTCTCGGTTGGGTGGTCGGCTGGGACAAGGGCGACTTCCGTGGCCGCGCAGCGCTCGAACGCCAGCGCGCCGAGGGCCCGTCCCCCGTGCTGGTCGGGCTCCAGACCGCCAGCCGGCGACCGCCGCGTGCCGATCAGGGCGTGGTGCGCGACGGCGAGCAGGTCGGCCGGGTGTCCAGCGGCAACTTCTCTCCGACGCTCGGCGTCGGGATCGCACTGGCGTTCGTCACCGTGGAGCTGTCACCGGGCGACGAGGTGGAGATCGTCGACGCACGCGGCGGGACGACCGCAGCGAACGTCGTGGAGCTCCCCTTCGTGAAGCGCTGAGGCCGTCAGCCGTCGAGGCCGGTGTCCCGGCGCCAGCCGGCCCGTAGCGCCTCGATCACGGCCTCTGCGGCCAGGAGCACGAAGGCCGACATCACGAGCGGGTTCACGACCGAGAAGCGCAGCGGCCAGTCGAAGTCGACCGGGATCCCGCTCCGCACCTGCCGTGCCACCACGAACGCCGCAGCGAGGCCCAGGAGGCCCAGGCTCGTGAAGCGCAGGAGGGCCCACGCGCGGCCCCAGCGAGCGGCTGCGCCGGTGAGCAGGCCCACGAGGATCGCCCACCACGCCGGCGTCACCACGATCCACGTGGCCGCCCCAGCCGCCAGGGCGCAGACAGCCGTGGTCACCCACGGCAGGCCGTTGCCGAAGCCGTCGACGAGCCCGATCCAGCGTGGGCGGAGCGGAACGACACGGCCGTTCGGGTCCTCAGGTCCTCGCCGACGGAACGCGAGCACCCCGCAGAGCACGAGGCCCGCGCCCGACAGCGCGAGAGCGATCCACACCGTGCGCTGCGGTGTCCAGCGCAGTTCGAGGCGCACGTCGCGCCCGAGCTCCGACGGGTCGAGCAGCCAGCCGTTCGCGTAGCCCGAGATGAGGCGAGGCGGACCGAGGTCGACGCCGTCGGCGGTGAGCTTCCATCCGTCGTTGAGGCTCTGGCCCAGCACCAGCCATCCGGGCCGGTCGAGGCCACCCAGCGCGAGGTCGAACCAGGTGCGACCGGAGTCGACGATCCGCACCTGGGCCAGGCGCTCCGAGACCTCGTCATCGCCCTCGGGAGCCGCAGCGGCGCTGGTGACCTCGCCGCTGTCGAGCACGACCCGGTCGAGGTCGATCCCGGTGGTCGCTCCGCGCTCGGAGCGGATCTCGGTCCTGCCCCGGGCGAAGTCGACCTCGGCCTCGCAGCCCTCGACGTCGAGCGGCATGCCCGACTGGGCAGCCTGCGTGGAACCGGTGACCCGGAGGGGCACCGCCGTGCCGTCCACCGTCAGGAGGTCGTCGCGGCATCCGCTGTCGAACCGGCCCGGGTGGGCACCGGCCAGCGTCACCGCCTGGCCTGCCTCCGAGATCGCGACCTCTGCGACCTCGACCGGCATCACGATCGGCCGCTTCGTCAGCCAGTCGGGCTGCGTGCGCTGGTCGAGCTCGTCGAACACGAGCCGGACGGTCGATCCCGTGGCGTCCAGGGGGCCGTCCGCGGGCTGGAGCCGGAGCCGGCCGGAGCGGGCGTTCCCCGTGGGATCCAGGCGGAACGACGGCCCGGCCTGGCCATCCACCACGAGGTGGGCCGACGTGGGGACCGAGTGGCGGTCGTCGTCGCTGACCACCAGCTCCTCGACGGTCCACGTGCGAGGTGCGGGGGAGGACCACTCGAGGTGGTGTCCGGCCGGATCCCCGATGGAGGACTGCCAGGAGGTCGTCTCGTCGCCGTCGAACGCCGCCGATCCGCGGTGGGCGAGGTCGCCGTTCAGCCGGCCCGACGAGTTGATGGTGACGCCGGCCATCGCCCGGCCGAGCAGCTCGTCGATCTGGGAGTCGCTGCGGAGGCTGGAGAGCCGTGCCATCCCGGACACGCCGAGGCGCAGCGGCACCGGGAGGTCGACCACGCGGAGGAGCTGCAGCTCGTCGCTGCGCACCACCGGCTCGGCCGGGTTGGACCTGAGGCGGCTGAGCAGCACCACGACGCGGTGGTCGGCGGCCCGGCGGGCGACCGCGTCGAGCAGGTCGGTGGGCGGTCGGACCACCTCCGCCATCGTGCGGCCGTCGAGATCGATCTCGGCGAAGCCGACGCCGCTGATGCCCCGGTACTGGTCGCGAGGTCCGACGTCGGTGCCGCGGATCGTGAGCCGCACGGTGGTGAACTCGCGCTCCTCGAAGCGCAACACCTGCCCCGGATCGGAGTGCGACGACTCGTCGAGGCGCACCCGCTCGGCGGCGCCGCCGTCGAAGCTCAGGTCGAGGTCCGTGATGCGGCGGTTCACGTAGTTCTGCGCCTGCACCACGCGGATCTGGTCGGTGGTGATCGGACCGGTGGTGGAGGACACCTCGATCCACTCACCGCGGGGGTCGGCGAACGCGGCGACCTTCCACGACGTCGACAGGTCGCCGTCCACCGCCCCGGCGGCGCGGTCGCCGGGGGTGTAGGTCAGCTCGTTGCCGTAGCCCGAGGCCCTCACGGTGACGTCGCCACGGTGTTCCACGACGGTCTGCGTGGCCGGATCCGTGCTGCGCTCACCGAACAGCGGCAGGCGGTTGTCGGTGGGGTCGTAGGGAGGCTCCTCGTCCGCGGTCTCGGTGTACCCCCGCGTCTCCCGCAGGGCGCCCCAGCGCACCGCCGCCTTGCGGTTCGAGTCGGTGACCACCAGGGTCGCCCCGTCGCGGAGCAGGTCGTCGAGCAGCCCTCGCTCGTCGGAGACGTCGCCGGAGTAGAAGATCGCCTTCGAAGCATCGATGACGCCGGCATCGGCGGCGGCCACGATCCCGGCGCCGCTGCCGGCGAGCACCACGGGATCGCGGGCCGGCAGGAGGCGGACGATGTCGGCGGGGTCCTGCACCGAGCGGATCTCGACGGCGGCGGGGTGGCGCGCGTCGTCGGGGATCGCCAGCTCGACGTCGTCGATCATCGGATTGGTGGCCACCGCACGGTTGGGGGCAGCCGGACCGTACTTCCGGGGGTTGCCGAGGCCGGGCGTCCGGTCGAGCCAGGCGGTCAGGATCCGGGGTCGAGGGGAGCGGTAGCGCTCGTACTCGATGTCGTTGCGTGCCACGACGTCGCCCACGCCCAAGAGGCGCATCAGCGTGGCGAAGCCGGCGGGGTCGTAGCTGCCGTCCTGGAACGGGGCATCGACCGCGTTGGTCAGGTCGGCCGACGGAGGGGATCCCCACGGCACCAGCTCGCGGGCTGCGTAGGGCCGGTCGGTGAGGCCCGGGGTGATCGGATCGACCGTCGAGCCCCAGCGGTAGGAGGCGAACTCGATCCCCGGGATCTCGAGCGCCCGTGTCTCGTGGTCGCCCTCGGAGAGGTCGTCGGCGGCCTCCCGCCAGTACCCGGGCACGTCGCCGCCTCGTTCCAGGAACGCGTCGAGGAGGTCGCCCGTCCACATCGGTGAGAGGTTCACGAGGACCAACAAGATGGCGCCGACCGCCGGGACCAGCCGGATCGACGGCCGCCGTGCGGCGATCGCGGCGACACCTGCCCCGAGGAACACCGCGAGGGCCAGCGCTAGGAGGGGGAGGGCCCGTGGGGTGGACCGGAAGGCGAGGCCCGAGCTGGTGCGGGTCCACGCGGCGAACAGCGACCCGTACGGCGACGGCTCGTCGAAGGGGTACGCGCCGACGGAGACCACCAGCCCCACCACGGCCATGCCCACGAAGAACACCCGGTAGCGCCATCGGGTCCACAGCGCGGCCGCCAGCGCGAGGATCGGGATCGCGAAGCTCAGCGCCACGGCCGGCACCGACTCGGTCATCGTCACCGCGCTCTCGAACCACGGGCCGAGCGCATCGGTCCCGTAGAAGAACCAGTAGCCCAGCCCGCGCACCACCTCCGTGGCGGAGGAGGCGTTCGACACCGTCTGGTACGTCTCGGTGTAGGCGAGGATGTCGATGCCGTAGCGGCCCTGCAGCAGCAGGCCGGCCATCCACCAGAGCGACGTGGCGAGCGTGAGCACACCGATGCGGAGGAGAGGTGGGAGGACCTTCCGCAGCGTGATCTCGCGCTCCACCACGAGCGCGTGGAGCACCCAGAGGAACGGACCGAGCATCACCAACAGCAACGACGTGGCGTTGATGCCCCCGGTGATCAGGGTGACGAGGGCGAACCACGCCGGGTCCCGCCAGCCGCCCCGCCGGATCGCTCTGATCGTGAAGTGCAGCAGCCAGGGGAGGGCGGCGAACGGGAGGAGGATGACCGAGTGCTTGTAGACGTAGTGCAGCACGTAGGGGCTGAACGCATAAGCGAACATCGCCACCGTCCGGCCCGGACCGGTCCACGCGAGCGAGCGGAAGAGGGCCCGCACGCCCATGCCTGCAGCGAAGAGGATGGTCCCCATCCAGAGCCGCTGGGCCACCCAGTCGGGAACGCCGACCGCCTCCATCAGCCAGTAGTACGGCCCCATCGGGAAGAGGTAGCCGATGTTCTGGTGCGTGACCGTGCCGAGGCCCACGCCGGGGTCCCACATCGACACCGAGCGCCCCATGAGCTGGCCCGGATCGAGGTAGAGGTACTGCTTCGTGTCGGCGCCGACCTTCCCGACGTGGGTCAGGAGCAGCGGCACGTAGCTGACGACCGCGAGCGCCAGGACGCCCGGTTCAAGGGCGCGCAACGCTGTCCGAGGTCTCCGAAGCACGGTGTCCGAAGCTAGTTCCGTTCCTGACCTGCGCCGGGCCAGCTACGCCTCAGTTCCGCTCGCTGCGCTCGCTGCTTCGAGCTTCGCTACCCGGCGCGTTTGTCTGCGCCGGGCCAGC
>JBIQID010000045.1:11857-16184 GCA_044508215.1 Actinomycetota bacterium
ACGCCTCAGTTCCACTCGCTGCGCTCGCTGCTTCGAGGCCGGCGTTAGCCTCCGTGGTCGTGGAACCAGCAGCCGACCTCGGACGGACCGACGATCTCGCAACGCTGGCTGAGGCCACGGAGCTGCTCGACGCCGAGCTGCACCACCAGCGGTGGGCTGATGCGTCGCACCTCGAGTGGCTGTACCACGCGAACCCGTACGGCCCGGGCATCTACGGCTTCCGCCTCACCGACGACCGAGTCGACGCGCACTACGCCAACATCCCGCAGCTGTACCGCACGCCCGACGGTCCGATGCGGATGATGTTCTCCCTGAACGCCGTCACGCGCTCGGTGGCCCAGCGGCAGGGGCACTTCTGGTCGATCGCCGAGGAGCTGTACGCCCGCGACCTCGCCGAGTACGGCGCCCAGGGCGTCATCGGCGTCTCCAACGACAACTCCACGCCGCCGGTCGTCAAGAAGCTGGACTTCCGCCTGCTGGGCCCGCTGCCCGTGCGGGTGGTGCCGGCCGGCCCCGCGGAAGACGTGGACTCGGTCCAGGTGACCGCCGAGTGGCTGGCGTCCACCGCTGCCGACGAGGTGTTCGACGGCCTCGACCACCCCGTCGAGTGGGGGTGGCGGAACATGGCGACCCCCGAGTACCTCCGCTGGCGGCTCGCCTCCCCCAACACCGTGCCGTTCCACGTGCACGTGGGTCGTGACCTCGTGGCCGTCAGCACCACCGACGCCACCGGTCCGGTGAAGGCAGCGGTCGTGCTCAAGCTCATGCCGCGCCGTCCGCTGGCGACCGGCGCCACCGTCTCCGCACAACGCATCGTGGGGGCGATCTGCCGCTACCACCGGGCTCCGTTCGCGGTCTACGCCGGGTTCAACGGTCGGGTCCGGCTCCGAGGGATCGCGCCTCCCCGCAAGGTGCAGCCGTCGCCGCTCAACCTGATCTACCGGAGCCTCACCGACAAGGCACCGAAGCTCGGGTTCCGCCTCGAGACCTTCGAGTTCCTCGACATGGACGCCTACTGACCGTGGTCGCCCCCATCACGTTCACGATCGACGTCGAGGACCACCGTCCCGGCCCGCACGCCGAGCTGCGGTTCCCGCGGGTGACCCGGGAGGTCGTCGAGTGGCTCGGCCAGCACGGCATCCGCGGCACCTTCTTCGTGGTGGGCGAGGAGGCCGAGCGACATCCCGACCTCGTGGCCGACATCGCGGCCGCGGGCCACGAGGTGGCGCTCCACGGCCATCGCCACGTGCCGGTGGGATCGCTCTCACCCGACGAGCTGCGGGCCGACCTCCGACGGGGCCGAGAGGTGCTCGAGCAGGCGAGCGGCACTGCGGTGGTGGGCTTCCGGGCGCCGCAGTTCTCGCTGGTCCGGGACGCCGCGTGGGCGGCGGACGTGCTGGCAGAGGCCGGCTTCCGCTACTCGTCGAGCGTCCTCCCGACCGCCAACCCGCTCTTCGGCTTCCCCGGCGCTCCGATCGGTCCGTTCCGCTGGTCGTCGGGCCTCGTGGAGCTGCCGGCACCGCTCCTCGGCCGCGGCAAGGTGCGCGTCCCGCTCGGCGGGGTCTACTTCCGGCTGCTCCCCCTGGCGGTCACCCGTCGCCTGCTGGAGGGCCCCGAGGTGGGGGACGTGCCCTGGCTCTACCTCCACCCCTACGACTTCGACCCGGGCGAGAAGTTCTACGTGGTGCGCGACGCGAACCCGCTGTTCAGCCCGCTCCAGTGGGTGAACCGCCGCAGGGTCCGCTCCCGCGTGGCCGCGCTGCTGGCCGCGAACCCAGGTGCCCCGCTCGCCGAGCGCGCCGCTGCGCTCGAAGGGCTGCAGGAGTTCACGCCGGCGGCGTGACGTCCTCGCCCTGCGCCGGCTGGGCACGATCTCCGGCCCGTTCGGCGGGTGGCCGTTCGGCGGGTGCCTGTGTGGCGGGTGCCCGTTCGTCGAGCTCCGCCCGGAGCAGCGCGATCTCCTCCGCGAGGGTGCGGCTGCGCTCCTCGAGGCGTGACAGCTCCCACGAGTAGTGCATCGCCAGGAGCAGGAGGAGCCCGATGGCGGCCAGCATGATCACCGTGGGGGCGTAGTGCACGCCGATCCCCTCGGAGATCCGGTCGACGGCGTCGGGGAAGACGGCCAGCGGGACGAGCGCCACGCCGACGGCCAGCCAGAGGAGGCCGTACTTGCCGCGGAGGCGGCGGCGGCGCACCAGGGTGAGGATCACCCCGATGGCGACCAGCAGGACGACCGCGAGGACCACCCAGAGGAGGTGTGCTCGTTCGGTCATCGGCGCTCCTTCGGGACCTCGGTGCTGGACGCGCCCGGCAGGCCCGGGCGCCGCATCGCGCCCTTCGACACCGCCATCACGACCAGCACCCGGAGGAAGTGGTAGGCGAGGCGGAGGCCCCGGTTCGACGCGGTCCCGCCCTCGCGTTCGCTCATCGACACCGGCGTCTCCACCACCCGGAACCCCGCCCCGTGGGCCAGGATCAGCGCTTCGACCGATTCCATGTACTCCACCGGGTAGTGCAGGCCGAAGAACTCGAGCATCTCGGCGGAGAAGCCCCGGAACCCTGACGACGTGTCGCTGAAGCGCTGCCCGGTGAGGCCCCGGACCAACAGGCGGAGGAGCCCCATGGCGAACCCGCGGGTCTGGCCGACGCGGTAGTCGCCGCTCGACGCCGCGAAGCGGCTGCCGATCACCAGGTCGGCCCCTTCGTCGAGGCAGCGCTCGAGCGCTCCGATGGCCGACGGGTGGTGCTGCCCGTCGGCGTCGAGTTGCACGGCGCGCTGGTAGCCGTTGCGGACCGCGTACCGGAACCCGGCGCGGAGGGCGCCGCCGATGCCCAAGTTGTAGGGCAGCGTCACGACCGCAGCGCCGGCGGTGCGGGCCACCGCGCTGGTCGCGTCGCTCGACCCGTCGTCGACCACCAGCACGTCGAGGTCCGGGCGCTCATGGCCGAGCGTGGCCAGCACCGACGGGAGCGCCTCCTCCTCGTTGAACGCGGGGATGATCACGAGAGAGCGGGTCATGCGGGCACCGGTTCGGGATCGGGGAGGACCTGGGGACGCTTGCGCGCCAGCAGCGGCCGTTCGACCGCCCAGTACACCACGGCGCCGGTGCCCACGCCGCCCACGAGGGTGATCAGGAGGAGCGTCGGGAACGACCCGCCGAACGGGGGTGCGTCGGTCCAGCGCTCCGCCTGGCTCAGCCATGCCTTGTGCCAGAGGTAGGTGCCCAGCGAGACGGTCCCCAGCGCGGCGAGGGGCCGGCTGGCGAGCACCGCCCGCGCCCGGCCCTCGCGCTGCGGGCCGATCACGCCGGGCAGCACCGTGAAGAAGGCAGCGAGGCCGTAGCAGCACATCTTCGCCACGTACTCGGAGCTGAAGTCGACCGGGGACGGGCGGATCTCGAACACCCCGAAGATCCCGAGGGCGTCGACGGTCGCCAGCCAGAGCGCGAGCGCGATGCCCCACGACCACCACGGGTGCCGGCCCAGCGGCTCCAGCCAGCGGGGGAGCGGCACCCCCGCGGCGGCGCCCGCACTCCACGCCGCGAGCGCCATGCCCAGGCCGAACGAGTCGAGGTGTGCAGGGAGCCAGAATGCGGCCGACGGTGCCCACGACGGGTCGAGGCCCGCCATCCCGCTGCGCCAGAGCTGCGCCACGACCCATGCCGCCGCGCACCCGGCGAGCACGGTCCGGACGACGGCGTGGGGGGAGCGACCCGCGCACAGCTTCCTCAGCCCCATCGCGACGAACGGCAGAGCGATGTAGAAGGTCACCTCGGTGCCGATGCTCCACGCCTGGTTCAGCTGGTCGAAGCCCGTGAAGTACTGGGCGCCGAACGTCTGGAGGAGCAGCAGGTAGTAGAGGAGCCCGCCCCACGGGTCGACGCTGAACGGGCCGGCGTCCACCTCCGGGACCCCGAACCAGAGCATCACCGTGATCACCGCCAGCCAGTAGACGGGCAGGATCCGCAACGCACGGTTGCGGGCGTAGCTGCGGAGCGCGGGCCAGCGCCGTTGGCCCACGAGCGCCAGTGCGAAGGGCCGGAACAGGAGGAACCCCGACATCAGGAAGAAGATCGGGATCGCCACGTCCAGCCGTGCGAGGTAGCGGTTCAGGTATTCCGCCTTGCCGCTCATGCCGGCTGCGAACGCCACGTGGAACGCGATGATCATCACGCTGCCGATGCCCCGGAAGGCGTCCAGCGTGGGGAACGGCCCCGCTCGGCGGCGGTCGATCGTCACGACGAGGCCGTCCCGCTGGTCACGGGCTCCGGCTCGTCGGCAGCGTCCGGGTCGTCGGCAGCGTCCGGGTCGTCGGCAGCGTCCGGGT
>JBIQID010000045.1:16284-20509 GCA_044508215.1 Actinomycetota bacterium
GTCGGCAGCGTCCGGGTCGTCGGCAGCGTCCGGGTCGTCGGCAGCGTCCGGGTCGGACTGCGGCGGCTCGTCGTCGGGCGTGTCGGGTCCTCCGTCGTCGGGACCGTCGGGGGCGCGCCTGCGTCGGAGGCGAGCCCAGATGGCCTCGAGGGTGACGGCGGTCGCCACCACCAGCGCGACCTCGGCGCCGATGCGGAAGCGGAGCAGGCCGTAGAAGAGGCCAGCGACGATCGTGGTCGACACGAGGTGCACGGCGAGCGGCCAGACCGGGAGGCGTCGACGGCGGAGGATCACCAGGCCGGGGAGGCCGATCGCTGCGAGGCCGAAGAACGAGTACGCCGCGGCCCGGCTCACCCAGCGGTGACGACCCTCGCCCTCGTTGTAGAAGTCGGTCTGCTGGTGCAGGTCGACCACGCCCCACACCCGGCCGATCCGGTGGAGCACCACCTTGGGCAGCTCGTCGAGGTGCTCCCGGGCGTACTCGATGGCGGCCGACCGGTAGAGCGCCGACTGGTCCGACTCGTCCTGGTCGCGGCCGAGCATCGGCGTCTGCTCCTGGAACTCGGTCCAGTCGTCGACGCCGTCGCCGTCGGTGTCGACTGCCTCGATGCACTGGAGGAGCCAGAGGCCGCGGCTGTCGCCCCGGTACGCCCCGTCGCAGTTGGTGCCGAGGAGCGTGAGCCCGTCATTGGTCGACATGAGCATCGGCCGGTTGAACCGCAGCATGTTCGGGACGACCCACGGTCCGAGGATGAGGAGGCAGCCCACCGCTGCGGCGCTGAGCCAGCGGACCCGGGGGTAGACGGGGCGTCGGTCCGGGTCGCCGCGGCGTGTGAACGCGACGGGCACCACCAAGAGCGGGATGAGGAGCAGCGCCTCGGACCGAGCGAGGGCGGCGAGCCCGGCCGCGACGCCCAGCGCCGTCATCCGCCAGCCGGTCGGTTGCGAGAGGCACGCGAGGGCGGCCCATATCAGGAGCGCGATCGTGAGCGCACCGACGCTCTCGCTCATCACCAGCCCGTCGTTGATCCAGAGCCCCGGGTGCACCGCCGCGATCGCTGCCGCGATGAGGCCGAGGCGGTTCGACGACTCCGGGGTGGTGCCCAGCCGGCGGGCGGCCATGGCGATCGCAGCGACCGTCGCCGCGCCGACCCCCGCCATCACGAGGCGGTGGGCGGTCAGGCGGCGGTGCGCCTTCGCGTCGTCGCCGCCCGTGCCGATGATCCACGACGCGGGCGCCGCCACGATCGATGTGAGCGGCGGGTGGTCGGCTGATGGGATCGCCCGGTCGGTGACGTCCGGTTCGGCGAAGCCACGGCCCTCAGCGAGCGTGGTCGCGAGGGCCGAGTAGTAGTACTGGTCCCCCAGCGGGGGGTCGTGGCGGGTGACCTGCCAGACGTAGGTGACCCTGATGCCGAGGGCCACCAGGACGATCAGCAGGAGGACGCCCAGGAACCCCCGCGTCGGGCGCCCAGGTTCACGCACGGATCAGCTGGCGGCCCGGCGGGGGAGGATCGGTGCGTCGCGCCCGGTGCCGCCGGTGCCCTTCGCTCCGTCCGACTTCTCCTCGTGGTACTCCTCGTCCACGTTCACCGCCCAGATGTCGTGGCCGGCGTCGTGGACGATGTTCTCCACGGTGAGCATCGCCGTGAGCATCGAGTGGTCCTGGTTGTTGTACTTGTGCATGCCGTTGCGGCCCACCGGCCACACGTTGGGAGCGTTCGCGGCGAGCCACTCCCTCAGCACGTCGACGTTGGCCTGGTAGTGCTGGTCGTAGAAGGGATACGCCTTCGGCATCCGCACGACGTAGCCGGCCTCCATGTCGCGGATCTCGGCGAGGCCCAGGACCGACAGCTCGCGCTTGGCCTGCTCGATCAGGAGGTCGTCGGGCGAGTTCCACATCTCGTCGCCCTCGAACACGAAGTACTCGAGGCCGAGGCACGTGTAGCCCGGCTTGACCATGTACGGCGACCACGAGCCGTAGTTCTGGATCCGACCCACCTTCACGTTCGGGTCGTGGATGTAGATCCAGTTGTCCGGGAAGCTGTCGACCTCGGGGACCACGAGTGCCACCGACAGGAAGTCGCGGAAGCCGAGGTCCTTCGCCGCGGCGGCCGTGCGGTCGTCCACCGGCGGTTCCATGACCTGCAGGAGCTGGGACATCGGCATCGAGCTGATGACGTGGTCGGCCGGGTACGTCGTGCCACCGGCGACCACTGCCGTGGCGCGGCCGCCCTCGTGGAGGATCTTGGTGACCGGCGCCTCCATGACGACCGTGGAGCCCTGCTTCTCGACCTTGTCGCGGCAGACCTCCCACATCATCCCGGGGCCGTACTTGGGGTATTGGAACTCCTCGATCAGCGAGGTGATGTCCTTCTGGTTCCGCTTGGGCATCAGCGCGTTGATCACCGCGCTGGACAGCGAGAGGTTCTTCACCCGCTGGGCGGCCCAGTCGGCCGGCATCTCGCTGACGGGCACGCCCCACACCTTCTCGGTGTAGGTCTTGAAGAAGGTGCGGTAGAGGCGCCAGCCGAAGCGGGCGACCAGCCAGTTCTCGTAGTTGCTCTGGTCCTTCGGCGGCCGGATGCGGGCGGCCGCGTAGCTGATCACGCACTTGATCGCCTCGACGATGCCGAGGTTGCCGAGCGCGTTGAACGCTCGCAGCGGGTAGTCGAAGTACTTCCCGTCGTAGTAGATGCGGGACTTGCGCGGGCGCAGGAGGAAGTCCTCGTCGTCGAGGATCTCGTGCCACAGCTCCTCGACCTCTTCGACCTTGGTGAAGAAGCGGTGGCCGCCGATGTCGAAGCGCCAGCCGTCACGCTCGACGGTGCGGCTGATGCCGCCGACCACGTCGTCGGCCTCGAGGACGGTCGCGGTGCGGCCTTCCTTGCCCAGCTGGTAGGCGGCGGTCAGGCCGGCCGGGCCCGCGCCGATGATCACGACGTCGTCGACGTCGTTCTCGGAGTCGGCGGTCGGGGCGGCGGATGCTGTCGGGGAGGGGGAGGTCGCGTCGCTCATCGTCTCGTGGGGCCTCGTGCGGGGCCGTGGGGGAAGTACGCCGTCGTGGCGGACCGGCGGGGGGCGCGGCCGCCCGCGACCCTACCCGTTGGACCGCCCCGATCCGGGGCTGCCGAGGGGCAGGGCGTCTCCGCTACTGCGGGTGGTGGCTCACAACTTCCGTCCGTCAGAAGTCAGTCAACTCGTCGGCGCTGATGGCGGCGCAGTCGTCAGCACTGACGGCGTCGGTCTTGATCCGGTCGGCACCTGACTCCGTCGGCTCCCCGAAGTACACGAGCGGGGCTTCCAGGTAGTCGCGCCACGATTCGTCGAAGCCTGAGACCTGGTTCGCTGTGTCGGCGGCCCACCACGCCGTGAGAAGCGATGAGCGCTCGGTTTCGCAGGCCGAGATCTGAGCCCTGTCGGTCGAGTTCCCAGCAGCAAAGACGCCGAACCCGATCAAGAGCAACAGGACGAGGAACCCAGCCGCGACGCAGCCCAACACGATGCCTACGATCGCGCCGGTCGACAGCCCCTTCTTCGGTGGAACGGGTGGATACGGGTACCCGGGCAGGGGTTGCCCCGGCTGAGCCGGGATCTGCTGAGGAACGGGGGGAGACGGGTACCCCGGCGGAGGTTGTGCGGGCTGAGGCGCGGTCTGTGCTTCAGCTGACGGTGAGGAGGGCGCCCCGGCCGCCGGGTTCTGACGCTGGGCGACGACCTGGGTGCCATCCCAGTAGTGCTGCATCCCAGGCTGACCCGGGACGTCGTACCAACCGGGCTCGAGCTCACTCATGCGACCGCAGGCTAGTTGAGAACCGTGTCTTGTTCGGGCCTGGGCACAGGTTCCTACGAACTGCCGGGGTCGAACAGGGTTCCGGGCGGCCCACCGCTCCACCGGGCATCCCGGTCGCCGCTGCGGGCGAGCCGTGCGTCGTCGGCGTCGTCGTGCGGACTTGCCTGCTGGTCCCGGTGACCCTCAAGGGGAGGTGGGCCGGTGTTGTTGGGGTGTCGTGGGTCGTCGGGTGGGACCATCGGCCGGCGTCCCTTGCCGGGGACGAGGGCCCAGTTCTTGTAGGTCTTGAGGTCGTGGTGATGGCTGCAGAGCCGGTCCGTGTCATCGAGGCGGGTGGTCTTCGTCTTCACCCACCCCTCCCTGTGGTCGTTCTCCAAGTGGACGGTGCGGTTGCAGCCTTCGACGGTGCAGACCGGGTCGCTCCACAGCAAC
>JBIQID010000046.1:0-4982 GCA_044508215.1 Actinomycetota bacterium
CCGGCTCAGCTTCACTCGCTGGCGCTCGCTTCTTCGTCCTCCGCTACCCGGCCTCCCCGACTGGCCGGGGCGTGGAGGGTCGCCAGGCTGCGTAGGCTCGGCGGCCGACCCGGCCCGAGTGTGCCGGACCGCAGATCTCCAGGGGGTAGCCACGATGGCCGTGACCGACGACGTGACCACGGACGAGAGCCGGTCGGGGCTCGACCCCGAGGAGGCCCGTGTCCACGCGCTGGTCGACCAGCTGCTCGAGGAGTGCCCTCCCAAGGAGACACCCGAGCGTGAGTTCCTCGGGCGCCAGTACGACCTGGGGCTCGCCTGGGTCCAGTTCCCCGAGGGCAAGGGCGGTCTCGGCCTCTCGCCCAAGCTGAACCGCGCCTGGATCAGCCGGATCCTCGCCGCGGGCGGCCCGATCGGCGGTGCGAAGAACCCGATCGGCTACGGCATGTGCGCACCGGCGCTCGTGGTCCACGGCACCGAGGAGCAGCAGGACGAGTACCTCCGCCCCCTCTTCACCAACGAGCACATCTGGTGCCAGCTGTTCAGCGAGCCCGGCGCAGGCTCGGACGTGGCGTCGCTCGCCACGCGGGCGGTGCGCGACGGCGACGAGTGGATCGTCAACGGCCAGAAGGTGTGGACCACGCTCGCCCACATCTCGAGGTACGGCCTTCTCGTCGCCCGGACCGACACGGAGCAGCCCAAGCACCGGGGCATGACCGCGTTCGTGGTCGACATGGAGGCCGAAGGCGTCGAGACCCGGCCGCTGCGGCAGATCACCGGCGAGGCCGAGTTCAACGAGGTGTACTTCACCGACGCCCGGATCCCCGACTCGCTCCGGGTCGACGACGAGGGGCGTGGGTGGGCGGTCGCCATCACGACCCTCATGAACGAGCGCGTGTCCATCGGCGGGGGAGTGCCCGCCAAGGGATCGGGACCGATCGGTCAGCTGGTCGGCCTCTGGGAGCGCCTCGGCGCCGACGACCCGGTGGCCCGCGACCGGATGGCGCAGCTGTGGATCCGTGCCGAGGTGAACCGCCTCACCAACATGCGCGCCGCCGCGGCCCGCCAGGCAGGCACTCCCGGGCCCGAGGGCTCGGTCTCCAAGCTGGCGATGGCCGAGCTGAACAAGGAGATCTACGACTTCGCGGTCGACCTGATGGGCGCAGAGGGGCTGCTCTTCTCGAGCTACGACATGCACCAGCCCAAGATGGCCCTCTTCACCGACGACCTCGCGAAGAACTTCCTCCGCGCCCGGGCGAACTCCATCGAGGGCGGCACCTCGGAGGTGATGAGGAACATCCTGGGGGAGCGGGTGCTCGGCCTGCCCGGCGACGTGAGGGCCGACAAGGACCTGCCCTGGAGCCAGGTCCCGCGCTCCTGACGCGCATCCGTAGGTTGCCGGAGGCCCGCCGATAGCCTGAGCGGATGGGCCGCCGCACGAAGATCATCGCAACGATCGGGCCGGCGAGCGACGATCCGGCCACGTTGCGGATGATGATCGAGGCGGGCATGGACGTCGCCCGCATCGGCCTCGCGCACGGCTCGCTGGGCGACGCCATCGAACGGTCGCGCAGGGTGAAGCAGGTCGCCGCCGAGGTGGGTCGCGCTGTCGGCGTCCTCATCGACCTCCCCGGCCCGAAGGTGCGCCTCGGCGCCTTTCCCGACGGCGGAGCGATGCTCGAGACCGGCTCCACGGTCGTGCTCCGCCCCGGCGTCGAGCAGAGCACCGCCACGTCGCTCGGCGTCGACTACCAGCACCTGCTCTCGGACGTGCAGGCGGGCGACCTCCTCGCCGTCGGCGACGGGACCGTCCGGCTGCGCCTCACCTCCGTGGACGGCGACGACGCCAAGGCCGAGGTGCTCCACGGCGGTCCGGTGCAGGGACGCCCCGGCCTCCACGTCCCCTCCGACCGCCTCACCATGGCCACGCCCACGGCCGAGGACATCTACAAGCTCGACGCGTTCGTCGACGAGGGCGTCGACATGGTCGCGATCAGCTTCGTGCGGTCCGCCCACGACATCCGCCGGGTGGGCGTCGAGCCCGCTCCGCGCGGTCCGCTCATCGTGGCGAAGATCGAGACCCGCGCCGCGGTGCAGAACCTCGAGGGCATCGTCGAGGTCGCCGGCGCCGTGATGGTCGCCCGCGGCGACCTCGGCATCGAGCTGGGCATCGAGGAGCTGCCGCACCTCCAGAAGCGGATCATCCGCGAGTGCATCGCCCTCGGCCGTCCCGTGATCACTGCCACGCAGATGCTCGAGTCGATGGTCCACTCGCCGGCACCCACCCGCGCCGAGGTGACCGACGTGGCGAACGCCGTGTTCGACGGTTCGTCGGCGGTGATGCTCTCGGCGGAGACGGCGATCGGTCACGACCCGGTCGCTGCGGTGGCGACGATGTCCCGCGTGGCCGAGCGGGCCGACCTCGAGTTCGACTACGACGGCTGGGCCCGGCGGGTGCAGAGCCTCAACCGTCGCACCAGCCACGGCACCGGCCGGATCACCGACGCGATGACCGGCGCCGCGTGGCGTGCGGCCACCGAGGTCGGCGCGGCGGCGATCATCTGCATCTCCGACACGGGGTTCACCGTGCGCTCGATCGCCCGGTTCCGGCCCTCGATGCCGATCCTCGGGTTCAGCCCGAACCCCCGCACGGTCAACCAGCTCACCGTCAGCTGGGGCACCACGCCGCTCCCCGGCCCCTCCGGCGTCAACTCGCTCGACACGATGGCCGACCTCGTGTGCATCGCCCGGGACCAGGGGCACGTCCGGCGGGGCGACACCGTCGCAGTGCTCGCCGGCGTCCGGTCGAAGCACGACGTGGGCGGCCAGGCGACCGACCTCCTCAGGCTGGTCACCGTCCCGTGACCCGATGAGGTCCCGGCAGGTCCGGGCGCGAGACCTCGAGGGTGCCTGGTTCGAGGGTGAGCTGCCGCCGATCGTGTTCGTCCACGGCACGATGGACCGCTCCGCGGGCCTGCGACGCTCGGTGCGTGCCGTGCAGCCCGTCGGTGTGCTGACCTACGACCGGCGGGGCTACGCGCGGTCCCTCGGGGCCGGGGACGGCTCGACCTCGATGGACGAGCAGGTGGCGGACCTCCTGGGCATGGTCGACGCCGTGACCACCGGTCCGGTGGTCGCGGTCGGGCACAGCCTCGGCGCGCTGATCGCCCTCCACGCGGCGGTGCGCCACCCCGACCGGGTGCTGTCGGTGGGGGCGTGGGAGCCGCCGATGCCGTGGTTCGACTGGTACCGGGCCGACGCCGAGGACGCGGGGATCGTGGGCGACGACGAGGACCCGGCGGACGCAGCGGAGCGGTTCATGCGCGTGATGATCGGCAACCGCCTCTGGGAGCGACTGCCGCGCAGCTTCCGCGAGGAGCGACGGTCGGAGGGCGTCACCCTGCGCGCCGACCTGGCACTGGTGGCCGACCCGTCGTCGGTGCTCGACCTCTCCACGGTCCCCGTCCCCGTCGTCGCCGGGTGCGGCTCGGAGAGCAGCGAGCGGTTCCGGCGCTCCGCCGCCACCGTGGCGGCCGAGGTGCAGGGGGCCACGCTCCACGAGGTCGAGGGAGCCACCCACGGCGCCCACCTGACCCACTCCGTCGAGTTCGCCCGCTTCGCGCTGGCGGCGCGGGCCCGGGCACCGCTCGCAGCCTGACGCGACCTGCTCGACGGGCCCCTACGAGCCGCGATCGCGGAGAGCAGCCGCGGGGTCGTGCCCGCGTCCTACCATCGAAACGTGCCTGCACTGCCTCGTCGTCGCCGACCTCGTGTGGTCTTCGTCCTCTCCGGGGGCGGGAACCTCGGAGCGATCCAGGTGGGACAGCTGCGGGCGTTGGCAGAGCGCGACATCATGGCCGACCTCGTGATCGGATGCTCCGTCGGTGCGCTCAACGGCGCCGCTTACGCCACCGACCCGACCCTGGTCGGCGTGCGGCACCTCGAGTCGCTGTGGCGGTCCACCGGTGCGCCCGACCTGATGCCGTCGAGCCGCATCCCGAGCCCGATCCAGCTGGTCCGCAAGGGCACGTCCCTCTACCGGAACGAGGGCCTGCGGAACGGGATCGAGCGGTTCCTCGGCGGTCGCACCGCGTTCGAGGACCTCGAGGTGCCGTTCCAGTGCGTGGCGACCGACATGGACGCCGCGATGGAGCACTGGTTCACCTCTGGTCCGCTGGTCGAGCCGATCCTGGCGTCGGCCGCGCTGCCGTCGGTGTACCCGCCGGTGACGATCGACGGCCGCCGGTACCTCGACGGCGGGGTCGTGAACAACGTGCCGATCAGCCGGGCGCTCGAACTGGGAGCCAGGCGCATCTACGTGTTGCACGTGGGCCTCCACGGGCGTCCCGAGGTCGACATCCGCCGCCCGATCGACGCAGCGCTCACCGCCTACTGGATCGCCCGCAACGCCCGGTTCGCTCGTGACCTGGCGACCATCCCGAAGAACGCCGAGGTGGTCGTGCTGCCGCCCGGCGATCGTCCGGACCTGCGCTACGACGACTTCAGCCAGACGCCGGCGCTGGTGGAGCAGGGCTACACGGGTGCGGCGACCCACCTCGACGAGCTCGCCGAGGCCGAGGCCACCGAGCCGGGGCTCGCGGCGCGGCTGCGCCACGAGATGTTCCAGACGGCCGAGTGGCGCCGCGTGCTGGAGCGCCGCCGTCGCGCGGGCGTGGTCGAGCCACCGGCCGAAGAGCTCGAACCGGAGGTGCAGGACGACCCCGAGGTCGACGAGATCCTCCTCGAGCCGGTGGGGGACGAGCCCACCTCCTGACCTCGGCGCCGCCAGGTCGACCGATCACACATGCGGAAAGTCGCATATATGCTGGGGTGATGGGCTCGCACTCGCACGGAGGTCAGCACGGGCACTCGCACGGGACCTCTCTGGCTCGGGCCTCCGAACGCCACCGTCGACCGTTGGCGATCGCCCTCTGCCTCGTCCTGGCGTTCCTCGGGGTCCAGGTGGTGGCAGCCCTCCTCTCCGG
>JBIQID010000046.1:5082-20284 GCA_044508215.1 Actinomycetota bacterium
AGGGGCCTACGCCGAGGTGCTGGCCGACCTGGTGGGCTCGGTGGGCGTGATCGTGGCCGCAGGAGCGATGTGGCTCACCGGCTGGCTCTGGATCGACCCCGTGGTGGGTGCCGGCATCGGGCTCTTCATCGTGCCCAGGGCGCTCCGCCTGGCGCGCGACTCCCTGCGGGTGCTGCTCCAGGAGGCACCGGCGCACCTCGACGTGGGCGAGCTCTCGGCGGAGCTCGCAGCGATCGACGGCGTCACCGACGTGCACGACGTGCACCTGTGGACCCTCACCTCCGACATGGAGGTGCTCACGGCACACCTCGTGCACGGCGAGGGCGTGGACGGCCACGGGGTGCTGGACGCGGCGCGCGAGCTGCTGCAGGACCGCTACGGCGTGCACCACGCAACGCTCCAGGTCGAGCCATCGGACCACCAGGGGTGCGACGAGCTCGACTGGTGAGGCCGCGGCCTGGTGCCGTCAGCCGTCAGCCGGTCGCCGGAGTGATCAGATCGGGTCGGAGGGAGCGCCCCGGTCGCTGGGCTGCTCGTCCGGGACCACCGAGCCGTCCGTCCGCACGAAGCGTGGGCGCAGCAGCCTGAACCACACGAAGGCCAGCACCGCGCCGACGATCGCCACGATGACGGCGCCCTGCAGCAGGCCGACCGCGTCACCGACCTGTTCCCAGCGGTCACCGAGCACGGCACCGGCGCCGATCAGCGCAGCGTTCCAGATCAGGCTGCCGATGGCGGTGCACACCGTGAAGGGCACCGCCGCCATCCGCCGGAACCCGGCTGGGACCGACACCACGGACCGCACCAGCGGCACGCACCGGCCCAACAGGACCGCCGCACGGGAGCGCCGGTCGAACCACGTCTCGGCACGGGTCAGGTCGGCCTCCTTCACGCCGACCCACCGTCCGTAGCGGGCGACGAAGGCCCGGAGGCGCACCGGCCCGATCCACGCTGACACGCCGTAGAGGATCCAGGCGCCCACCACCGAGCCGACGGTGGCAGCGGCGATCATGCCCACGAGGTTGGCGTCGCCTCGACCGGCTACGAAGCCGGCCAGCGGGAGCACCACCTCGGAGGGGATCGGGGGGAAGAGGTTCTCGAGGGTGACGAGGAAGCCGACGCCCAGGTAGCCGAGCGCTGCGATGACGTCGGAGACCCAGTCGGTCAGGTCGGTCAGCACGGCCGCATCGCTCCCGTGGTGGAGCGGTCACCGCCCGGAGGCGTCCCCGGGGCGGTGGCGGTGGGGGCCGGAGCTGCAGGTGGCATTGTCAGCCTCTCTCGGAAGGTCGGTCGGTGGGGCGAGGTGGTGTGACCCCAGCGGCCGGCGCAGGGGACGCCGTAGAGCACGAAGCCCCCTGCCAGGCAGGGGGCTTCTGTGGAGCGGACGACCAGATTCGAACTGGCGACCCTCACCTTGGCAAGGTGATGCTCTACCAACTGAGCTACGTCCGCAGCGGGGGCGAGTGTAGCAAGCCCGCCGACACGCTCAGAACCCGGTACCGGCCGCACGGGTTCGAGCGGTCGTGGCCAGCTCGACGGCGAGCGGCACATCACGGATCTGGTCGAGGCTGACGACCTGCTCGCCCGACTGGATGGTGAGCGACGCAGCGTCGTCGACGTGGCGGCCGAGGATCGACAGGCCGGGCTGCAGCCAGAACTCCTCCACCAGCGGGCGCCAGCGGCGTTCGCTGACCACGAGGATCCGCTGGGTGGTGAGGACCGCCACCGTGGACATCCCGAGCGACCAGCCCTGGACCGCCACGAGGACGCGCTCGTCGCCACCGATGAGGGCGCCGGCCACGGTGAACGCCACCTCACCCGCCTGCTGGGAGTGGCGGGAGAGCCGGCTGAGCGCGGTGACCATGCCGGTCCCGTCCTCCACGGGATCGGGGACCGCAGGCGCCGACGCTGTACCCCCGAAGGTCGTGGGCACGTTGCCGGGGGTGCTGCGCGGCGAGGGCGCCCACGGGGCCGACCACCCCGACCGGGTGTCGGCGTCCTCGGAGGTGTCGTCGGGCCGGAACGCCCCGGGGGTCTGCTCGGGCGGCTCGTTGGCCACCCGGGCGAACGGCGAGGCGAGGGTCGAGAGGTCGGGCTCCTCCCGCTGCGGTTCCGAGTCGGCGTCAGCGGGCGCGCGGGGTGGCTCCTCCCACTCGACCTCGTCCACCGGGTCCTCGGCCCAGGGCTCGTCGGCCCACGGCTCGCCGGTTGCCGCCTCGTCGCCGAACGTGGTCCGGTCGGCAGAGGTCGGGGCCGAAGCGGCCTGCTCGGCGGCCGGCTCTTCCGGCGGCGATGCCTGCCCCTGCCCGAACCCCGAGGGGGGCGGCGGCCGGCGGTCGGCGAGCGCCTCGTGCAGCCAGTCCTCGTCGTCCTCCACGACCGCAGCGTCCACGATGTCGCGACGCACGGCGGCAGCGGCGGCCGCGGCGACGGTCTGCTCGTCCACTTCGTCGGCCGGCGTGGCGGAACTGGAGCGTCCGGTGCTCCAGAGGTCGGCGGACGGGGTGACGTTGCGGGTGATCGAGGGGGGTGCCGGCGGTGCGGCAGGCGCAGCCACGGTGGGTGCGGTCGAGAAGATGCCCGGTGCCTCGCGGATCTGCGCTGCGCCACACACCATGCAGCGCTCGTCGTCTCCCGGATCGTTGCCGCATTGGTAGCAGCGCGCAGCCATGGTCTCCTCCGCAGGAACCGCCGTCCCGTCGCCGGGAGCGGTCGACGCCCCTTCCGCCCGACCGTCGGTCGTCGGGGCGCGGCCCTGAAGGGTAGAAGATGCCTCGTCCTCCCGCGGACGGGAGGGTGCCGCCGCCCAGGCCGGCTCGGCGCTGGTCGTCTCCGGGTTCGCTCCGGTGGGTGCGGGAGCGGGCTCCCATGCCGCTGCCGTGGCGGTCTCCGGAGCCTCTGCCACGGGTGCCGCCTCCGGAGCCTCTGCCACCGGTGCCGGCTCCTTCTCCCGAGCCGGGCGCTCCGGAGCCGGGCGCTCCCGGCGGGCCTGGCGCTCGGGGCGCGCCGGGCGTTCGGGGCGCGCCGGGCGGTTCCACCGGAACAGCGACCGATCGCTGCGTTCCCCGTCGCCGATCGCATCGAGGATGCCGGAGCGGGCAGCGCGGCGCGCCGGCAGCCAGGCGCCGATCACGCCGAAGAGGGCTGCCGCGAGCGCCGTTCCGCCCACCACCCCCCAGGGCATCCGGAACTGGTCGAGCCCGACCGACGCCAGCGCCCGCACCGACCCGTACGCCAAGCCCACGCCGAGGAGCGTCCCGGCCAGCACCCCGACGACGGAGAGGGCGAGCGCCTCCACCACCACCAACCGCACGACCTGCGCCCGGGAGCCGCCGACGGCTCGGAGCAGCCCCAGCTCCCGTCGGCGCTCGTTCACGCTCAGCTGCAGGGTGTTGGCGACGCCGATGACGGCCAGCGCGACCGAGAAGAGCAGCATCCAACGGATCACCTGCTCGAAGCCGCGGAGGATCTCGGTCCGCTCGGAGATCAGGCCCTCGGGCTTGTGCACCGAGTCGACGCCGCTCGCCGCTGCGAGCCGCTCGATCTCCACGCGTGCCGTGTCCGCCGAGGCGGGATCGAGCCGCACCATCGCGACCAGGTCGTAGCTCGACGGCGTCAGCTCGGCGAGCACACGGGTGTCGATCACGGCCTCGCCCAGCAGCGCGAACGGTCGATCGAACACGCCTGCGACCGTCATGAACTTCGTGTTCGTGGAGATCGAGATCGGCACCTGGTTGCCCACGCCCAGGCCTTGCTCGTCGGCGAGCCGCCGCGAGATGAGGATCTGGGACGGGTCGAGGTGGTCGGGCGGTGCCTCGACGTGGAGGTCGACCAGGTCGAACATGTCGTCGCCGTCCATGCTCGAGATGCGCACGCTGGCGGTGCCCACGATGGCGCTCCCGATGCGGATGCCCGACACCGCGGTCACCCCGGGGGTCTCACGGAGCTCGGTGAGGAGCGACGCGGGCAGCCCACCGCGGGTGAAGGTGCCCGAGTCGACCACGAGGTCGGCCTTCAGCGTCTCCGAGACCTGGTTGTCGATCGATGCCACGAACGACGCGGAGAGCGTGGAGAGGCCCGCGACGACGAGGGTCGCCACCGCGAGGGCGGCGGTGGTGGCGGCGGCCCGTGAGCGCGCCCGGCGCGAACCCAGCGCGGCCAGCGAGCGGACCGCCGCGGTTCGCCCCACGAGCAGCTGGGTGGAGACGGCGACCACTCCCGCGAGGAGACGGGGGACGATCACCACGAGGAGGCCGGCCAGCGCACCGATCAGCGCCCCGGTGCCGAGCCCGCCGAACCCCACGACCGCCAGCCCGATGCCGGCGCCCAGCACGGCGCCCACACCGAGGCCCACCGCGGGCGCCGTCCAGGGAGCACGCCGGTCCGGCGGCTCGGCATCGCTGCGGGTGAGCGCCACGATCGGAGCCACCCGTGCGGCGTCACGCGCGGGCAAGAGCGCGGTGAGGGTCGTCACGCCGACGCCCACCACGAGGGTGGCGAGGACCAGCCCGGGTGTGATCGCAGGACCGGCCAGGGGGATCGCGGTGCCGAGCTGGTCGAGTGCCGCCTCGATCCCGGCGCCGATCACGAGGCCGAGGGGCACACCGATCGCCACGGCCAGCACGCCGATGGCAGCGGCCTCGATGACCGCGGCGGCCGAGAGCTGGCGCGACGACGCTCCGATCAGGCGGAGCAGCGCGAAGCCCTGTCGTCGTCGGGCGAACACGAGGGCGTTCGAGTTGGCGACGGTGAAGGCGCTCACCGCCACCGCGAGGGCGGCGAAGCCGATCAGCAGGTACCGGATGAGGTTGAACGACTTGGCGAGGCCGGTCTCGCGGTGCTGCTCGAAGGTCTCCCGGTCGGAGAGCTCGGCGCCCGGTGGCAGGAGCAGCCGGATCTGCTCCTCGACCCGCTCGCGGTCGGCGTCGGGGGCCAGCTGGATGCCGATCCAGTTGTCGTCACCCCCACGGTCGAAGAGCGCGCGGGCTGTCTCGGTCTCGAACAGGGCGAGCGACGAACCGCTGGGCAGCGCCTCGTCGCCGAGCGTGACGATCCCGGTGATCTCGTAGCTCTGCGGCAGCGTCTTCGTGGCGATCATCACCCGGTCGCCGACCCCCACGCCGGCTGCCTCCGCGGTCTGCTGGTCGAGCACGACCTCGTCGCCGCCCTCCGGGGCGCGGCCCTCGCCCACGAAGCGGTAGGGGTTGAGGGCGTCCACCTCGGGCCAGTTGGCACCCGTGGGCTGCTCGGTGATGCCGAGGCCGACGAGGGGCTCTCCGTCACGATCGAGGACGATCGCGAGGTCGTCGACGCGTGGGACGACGGCGACGACGCCGTCGATGCGCTCGATCGGCTCCCTCAGCGAGTCGGGGACGAGCCGCCGGACCTGCTCGAGCGGCGAGTCGACCGCGATCGAGCCCTCGACCACGAGGTCCGCCCTCTCGGTCCCCTTGCCGGAGAGGGTGGAGAGCCCGGCCCCGACGCGACCGAGCAGCGAGAGGGACCCGGCGAGGTAGCCGGCGCCGAGGGCCACCACGACGATCGAGAGGAGGACGCGTCGGCGTTCCCGGAGGAGGGTCGCGAGGACTGGTCGGAGGCTCCGCCCGAGACGGCGTCGCGCCCGGAGGTCCGTGGGGCCAGCTCGGAAGACCTGGTCGCGCTGGTCGGCGGTCGCTTCGGCCTCGAGGGCCGGCGGAGGTGGCGCCACCGGCGGGGAAGGAGGCTCGGGGGCGGGAGATGGCGCCACAGGTGCGGCAGGAGGCGCAGGAGGTGGCGGTGGTGGCGGCGGGGGCACCGGCGCGGGCGGCGGGGGCACCGGCGCGGGTGGCGGTGGTGGCAACGCTGCGGGCGCGGGCGCGGGCGCGGGCGCGGGTGGCGGCGCTGGCGCGACCGGGGGAGTTGGAGGTGACGTGCGACCGGGCGGCGCGTCGAAGCCAGGGTGCCCGGGTGGAGGTGGCGGGCGGTGGTCGAAGCCACCACGCGGCGATGGCGGAGCGGGTGGAGTTCGCCCAGGCGCCGGGGCGCCGCTCGCCCGGAGCGCATTCGACCAGGTCTCCGTGGAGGTCTCGCCGAGCCGAGGTGCTGTCGGGTCCGATCCCTGCTGTTCACCGGTTCCCGAGCCGGATGTGCCGACCGCGTCGTCCAAAGGGTTCACCCGATCCGGGGCGCGCGGCTGCAGCGGTGCACCCCTCCAGACTACGGCCCGGATCTGTGACGGAGGGTGAGCCGCTATCGTGAGCCGCCTGGCGACGTGGCCGAGTGGTTAGGCAGAGGCCTGCAAAGCCTTGCACAGGGGTTCGATTCCCCTCGTCGCCTCCACCGACGGCCGGCTCCCTCTGCGGGGCCGGCCGTCTCCTTCGGGATGGACGAGACGAGGCCCCCGCAGATGGACAGTCCGACGAGCCCCACCGGTGCGCACCCGCCCGAGGCCTCGTCGTCTGCCAGTGGTCCGCCCCACGTGCCGGGCGGCCCCGCGCCGATCGACCCGAGCACGCAGGGCGGCTCCCCATCGAACGGGATGCAGTGGATCCGGCGCGCCTGGTTGGGTGGCCACCCGCTGGGCGGCTTCGAGCCCGACCGGGTCCAGGTCACGCCCCGGCGGGGGCGGGCGGACCTGAGGGCGGTCGCCGGCGTCCTCGCTGCTGCCGGTGGAGCAGGGCTCGTCACGGGCAGCTTCCTCCCGTGGCTGACCGCCGACCTCACAGGCCTCGGCCTGCGGCAGGGGAGCGGATGGTCGAACGTGTTCGGCAACCTCAGCTACGGGCCCGCCGTCGCCGTGTCCGGCGCGGCCATCTGCTTCCTCGCGATCGCCGGGCTGCTGCGCCTCGGCGGCCTCCTCCAGCGGGTGATCGCCGGGGTCGCGATCCTCGGAGCGCTCGGCGTGACGGTGGCGGTGATCGTCGACCTGGCCACGCCGGGAGCCGGCGTGGGCGTCGAGGTGGAACCGGGTGTGCCGGTGATGGTGGCGTCCGTCGTGGTCAGCGGCGTCGGGTGGTTCCTGGGTGCGTTCGGGGCTCGGTCCGGCCGTCAGGTGGGTGCCCGTGAGCCTGCTACAGTGCCGATCTCCGGGGCCGTTGGCGCAGATGGCTAGCGCACCTGCATGACGCGCAGGGGGTCGGGGGTTCGAATCCCTCACGGCCCACCACATACCGGCGAGCGTTCCCCGGTCGGCTCCCCTACGGGGTAGAGCGGCTCCACGGCGACTCCCGGCGTTCCCATGCGGGTACGTGCTCCTCGTCCCCCTGACCCGAGGAGCAGAACATGGCGCCGACCGGTGACCACTGGCGTGTGCTCGACCCGCGACCCGTGGGCAGCCTGGCCGAGTACGAGGAGATGGGCGGGGGTGTCGCGCTGGAGAACGCCCGGCGGGTGGAGCCGAGAGCGGTCGTCGACGTCGTCGCCGCATCCGGGTTGCGGGGCCGAGGTGGCGCCGGGTTCCCCACCGGCAGGAAGTGGGAGACGATCCTCACCTACTCGACCCCCGAGGAGCCAACGCCTGTGGTGGTGAACGCCGCAGAGGGCGAGCCGGGCACGTTCAAGGACCGGGCGCTCATCCGCGCCAACCCGTACCGGTTGCTCGAGGGAGCGCTGATCGCGGCGGTGGCGATCGGCTCGGACGAGATCCGGATCGGCACGAAGGCCAAGTTCCGGCGGGAGATCCGGCGGCTCGAGCGGGCCATCGCGGAGATCACCGAGCGCGGCTGGCTGCAGGGCGTCTCGGTCTGCATCGTCCCTGGTCCCAGCCACTACCTGTTCGGCGAGGAGACCGGCCTGCTCGAGGTGATGGAGGGGCGCCAGCCGTTCCCCCGCGTCACCCCGCCCTACCGGCGTGGGATCGAGGAGCGCGATGGCCGCTCGGCCGCGGGTGTGGACCTGGCGGTCCCCGGTGGCTCCGACGAGCCGCCGGCGCTCGTGAACAACGTCGAGACGTTCGCTCACGTGCCCGCGATCGTCCAGCACGGGCCGGAGTGGTTCCGTGAGGTGGGCACCTCGGAGTCACCAGGGACGATCGTGTGCACCGTCTCGGGCGACACACGTCGGAGCGGGGTGGCCGAGGTCCCGCTCGGCACACCGCTCGGCGAGGTCATCGAGCGGATCGGCTGGGGCCTGCCCGCGGGGCGGAGGATCTCGACCGTCGTGGCCGGCACCGCGAACGCCCTGATCCCCGAGAGCCTGCTCGACACCCCCCTCACCTACGAGGCGATGCGAGCGGCCGGCACCGGGCTCGGCTCGGCGGGCTTCATCGTCTTCGACGATCGGACCGACCCCGTCTCCGTGGCCGCGTCGGTCTCGCGCTTCCTCGCTGTCGAGTCCTGCGGGCAGTGCGAGCCCTGCAAGCGAGACGGCCTGGTGCTCGCCCAGCACCTCGACTCGCTCCGCTCCTCCAGCCTCGACGAGTTCGGCTGGAACGACCTGCTGAGCCACCTCAGGACGGTCGACGACGGCGCACGGTGCAACCTCGCGAGCCAGCAGCAGGCGGTGATCGGCAGCCTCCTCCAGCTGTACGGCGACCGGGTTCAGGCCCACCTCGACGCCGAGGCGGCGGCGGTCGGATCGGTCGTGTCCGACCGGGCCCTCATCGCTCCCATCGACGACATCGTGGGCGGTCGCCTCGTCCTCGACGCCTCCCAGATCACGAAGCAGCCCGACTGGAGCCACGACGAGATCTACTCCGGTGCGGCACCCGCTGCGCTCCTCGGTGACACGCCGGTGACCATCACCACGTCCTCGGGTCGGTGGTCCGAGTGGGAGTCGGAGGTCGAGGATCGCCACCCGCTCGAGATCGTCGACTCGACCCACGAGGAGCTGGATCGCCTGGTGCGCGACGCGATGGGATCCGGTCCGGAGGCACGCATGCCGGTCAGCCAGCGCCTCGAGCACGCGCTCCGGCTGCACGTCGACGTGACCCGCCGGATCCTCGCGCCGATGGCGCGCCGCCACGGCGGCGAGGAGGGCGACGACCTCTCCACCTCGATGGAGATGCAGAGCGCTCAGGTGCTCGCGCAGCTCGATGGGCTCGCCGGGGTCGCGGAGGGCGACGAGGAGCAGTGGCGGGAGGCGGTCCGCGAGGTCGGTTGCGCCCTCACCGAGTACTCCGAGCTGCAGGAGCGGTCCCTCGACCTCCTCCGTCGGACGATGGACGCGGACGAGCGGTCCGAGCTGGCAGCCGCGCTCGCCACGGGCGTCGTCACGTCCACCGTCTGATCGACGACGTCCGCGATCGGCGAGCGAGCTCGGGGTCGCTCGGGGTCGCCCCTGAGCTGTCGGCTCAGCCGGCCGCTCCCGGGGTGTTCCGGTAGGGCTCTGCCGGGCGGCAGGGCTGGCCGCGGAGGCCCGGGCAGATCGGCAGCGACCTCGGGTAGCCGCTGATCTGCGGCACCCAGGGGAGCGCCACCGACGACACGTGCTCCTCGTCGAACGCCACCTCGAAGTCGGCGTCGTCCTGGTCGTCGAGGATCCACGACCACCGAGGCCGGTCACCGCCGGGGGTGTGCACCGAGAGCCGCAGCTTGGAACCCGCTCGCACGATGTGGGCGAACGGGAAGATCTCGATCCTCACCTGGGTCCACTCGCCCGGGACCAGCGGCTCCGAATCCTCCTCGCGGCCGGACGGGTTCGGGTCCAGTTCGGTGGCGTCGCTCGCCAGGCCCCGCCGGCTCGCCCGGATCCATCCGGCGGAGACGTACACCTCGTTGCCGTCGGGTCGGATCTCGCTGAGCGTCACCTGCAGGTGCGCGTCGTCGGTCGTGGAGCGGATCCAGAGGTCCGCCGAACCGGTCCCGACGTAGACGCGGTCCTCGACGAGCGCCGGGGTCTCGAACACAGCGGCGGCACCGGGCGTGTCCTGTTCCCACACGTACTCGGGGAGCGCCAGGAACGCGTCGTTGCCGGAGTCCTCGGGGAGCGTGACCCGCTTGCCGCGCTCCCGCTCGAAGGCGAAGCGGACGCTCCCGGCTCCGGACGACTCGGGGGACAGCGTCCCGCCGTCACCGAGGAACCAGCGGTCGACCCGGGTCCCCTCGATCGGCCACTCGGAGAAGCGCTGCTCGAAGCGTCCGACCGGTGCGCCGGGCTCGGCGTCCTCGGACGCGCCGCTCTCGAAGATGATCCGGATGGGCGGCTCGGCCTCGTAGGCGGCCTTGACCTCGTCGAACGGTGCGGTGGTGCTCCAGCGGTCCTCCGGGAACTCCACGGAGGTGCCGAAGATCTCGTTCATCAGCAGGCCGGCGAAGGAGCGGACGGTGTCGGGGACGCCCGTCACCTCACCCGCGACGTAGATGTCGAGGAACGCCTTCCACTCGGTGAGGATCTGGGGTGCGAAGCCGTCGGCGTGGGCGCCGTTGTACCCGCTGAAGCGCACGACGGGAGCGTTGTCGAACCGGTCGAACAACCGGGCGAAGCGCCCGCCGGTCTGCTCGTCCTGCCAGGCGCCCGCCAGGAACACCGGCACGTCGATGCGGTCCACGAACCGGCTGGGGTCGAGCGGCCCGGCGACCTCGTCGGTGTAGTACGGGTTGTCCTTCGCCTTCTGCACCGCGTCGACGTTCTGGTGGCGCAGCATCTGGTTGTCGGCGCAGGTCTCGTCGTTGCGCTCCTCGACGACCGTCTGCGACCACTCCTGCCCGTAGGGCTCGGCGTTCTCGAGCACGTTCTCCGCCCAGGAGAGGGCGAAGCCCTCGTTGAAGATGCCGCCGGGGGCGAGGACGCCACGAGCCGTGTCGTCGTAGACCGACAGGGGGGTGATGGCGGCGAGGCTCGGCGGGCGGGCTGCCGCCACGAACAGCTGCGAGATGCCGGGGTAGCTGAGGCCGACCATCCCGACCTTGCCGTTCAGCACCCACGGCTGCGCGGCGACCGCCTCGATCACGTCGTACCCGTCGAGGATCTGGAGCGGCTCGAAGAAGTCGTACGCGCCGCCCGAGCAGCCGGTGCCGCGCACGTTCACGGCGACGACGGCGTAGCCCATGGCCGCGGCGATGATCGACCCGGGCTGGTCAGGGGTCCGGCACGCGATCGCGACGAGGCCGCAGATCTCCGATGGGTCGTCGACGCCCAACCTCCCGGCGAGCTCCTCGGCGAGCGACCCCAAGGGGTTCGACGGGGAGTAGCCCGAGTACTCGACGACGGTGGGGTAGGGGCCGTCCTCGGGCGGGCCGGGGAGGTAGACGGCCGCCGACAGCGTGGTGCCGTCGCGGGTCGTGATGTAGCCGTAGTCGGTCGGCAGCACCTGGGAGTCGTAGAACGACTGGTCGGGTGTCGAGCCGCGGACCGACATCACCTCGACCGGCTCCGACACGGCGGCACCCGCCCCGGTGGACTGCACCCGGTAGTCGCCTCCCGCCTCGACCTCGCGGAAGATGAGCGAGCCGAGGGCGTCCGTCTGGCCCCTCGCCACCTCGCGGTGATCGCCGTCGAGCAGCAGCAGGGTGATGTCCCGCTCGGCGCCGGTGACGGCCACCTGGTTGACGCTGCCTCGGACGTCGAACTCAGCGGACGTGCCCGCCAGCCGCACGATCCGTCCCGGCGCCGACTTCGGGTCCTGCGAACACGAGGTGGCCACCACGAGCACCGCCAGCACGGCGCACGCGAGGAGCCGGGGGCGGCTCAAGGGTCGTCGGGTCGGCACGTCATTTCCCCTCTCGTCGCGCCGCGCGGCAGCAGGGCAGGGTCGACCGGCCGCGGGTCTCCGAAATGTAGTGGCGCGCCGGGGTCGCGGTGGGCGTGTGAAGATGCGACATGCCCCCGTCACCGGATGATCCCGAGTTCGCCTACGACGAGATGTCGCTGTTCGGTGAGAACTGCGAGGAGTACGGGCTGCCGCTCCCTGATCCGGTGCCCGTCGAGCGGGTCGCCCTGGGCCAGGACGGCGCCATCTCGGGGCTCCGCTGGGGGCACGGCACGCCCGTGGCGGTCTTCCTGCACGGCGGAGCGCAGAACGCCCATACGTGGGACACGGTGCTCCTGGCGATGGGGTGCCCGCCGGCGCTCTGCATCGACCTGCCGGGGCACGGGCACAGCGCGCACCGGGAGGACGGGCAGTACGACCCTCGGACCAACGCCCGTGCCGTCATCGCTGCGCTCGAGACCCAGATCCACGACGCGGTGCTGCTCGTCGGCATGTCCCTCGGGGGCCTCACCGCGAACTCGCTGGCGGCGACGCGACCCGACCTCGTGCGCCGGATGGTCGTCATCGACGTCACGCCCGGCGTGGACCGCGACAAGGCGAAGGAGATCCACGACTTCATCGCGGGGCCGCAGACCTTCGCCAGCTTCGACGAGATCTTCGCCCGCACCGTGCAGTACAACCCGACCCGGTCCGAGTCGTCGCTGCGCCGGGGGATCCTCCACAACGCCCACCGCCGGGAGGACGGCACCTGGGCGTGGAACTACGACCGGCAGCGGATGGCCGAGGACGTCCCGTCGATGGCCGAGCTGTGGGCCGACATCGCAGCGATCCAGTGCCCGTACGTGCTCGCGAAGGGCACGGCGAGCCCGGTGGTGGGGCCGGAGGACATCGAGGAGCTGCTCCGGGTGAAGCCCGACGCCTTCGTGGTGCCGTTCGAAGGTGCCGGCCACTCGATCCAAGGCGACCAGCCGCTCGAGCTGGCCGACCTGCTCTCCGCCCAGCTCGCAGAACCGATCTGAGCCGCTGGCCCGGGAGGCGATCCTCAGCGGGGGAGGCCCAGGATCCGCTCGCCGACGATGTTGCGGAGGATCTGGGTGGTGCCGCCCATGATCGTGTAGCCGGGGGCGTAGCAGATGTTGCGGGCGACCCGGCCGGCGGTCATCGCAGCGGGGCCCGCCACCGACACGCAGAACTCGGCGACCCGCTGCTCGAACTCGGTGCACCAGGTCTTCGTCACCGCCGACCACGCCTTCGGGGCCTGCCCGAGCACCTCGCGCAGCACCATGTGGCGGCCGATCCGGTAGCCGCCCTCGAGCTCGGCGAAGCGCTGCCGGAGGAAGGGGTCGGACCCGAGGAGGCCGCGCTCTCGTGCGTCCTCGACCGCGTCCAGGTAGGTGCGCCGGTTCGACACGAGCCGGTCGATGCCGCCCCGCTCGTGCTCCATCTGCCGCATGATCTGCTTGAAGGCCCCGTTCTCGGTGCCGACCATCAGGTCCGCCGGCACCTCCACGTCGGTGAAGATGACCTCGCAGAAGTGGCGGTCGTCGGTCATGTCGCGGATCGGGCGGACCTCCACGCCAGGGGAGTGCAGGTCCACGATGAGCTCCGACAGGCCCTCGTGCGGTCGGGCGTCGGGGTCGGTGCGGGCGATGAGGTAGCACCAGTCGGACTCCGCCGCGCCCGAGGTCCAGACCTTCTGGCCGTTGACCACCCACGTGTCGCCGTGTCGCTCGGCCCGGGTCCGCAGGGAGGCGACGTCCGATCCGGCGTCGGGCTCGCTCATGCCCACGCACCAGGACCCCTCGCCCGCGACCAGGTCGGGGAGGAACCGCTCGCGCTGGGCGTCGGTGCCGAACTGCAGGAGCGTCGGGCCGATCTGGCGATCACCGAACCAGGCGGTCGCGAGCGGTGCCCCCTCGCTGATGAGGGCCTCGACCACCACGAACCGCTCCAGCTGGCTGCGGCCACCGCCGCCCCACTCCGTCGGCCAGCACATGCCCAGCCAGCCACGCTTGCCGAGCTCGCGGGCGAACTCGCGCGAGGCGCCACGCAGCCACGAGTCCTCCTTCACGGCGAGGTCGGCGGCGGCCTGCCGGCCGACCTCGTGCGCTTCGGCGGAGAGTCGCTCCAGCTCGGGGGAGAGCGAGAAGTCCATGGGGTGAGGATATGTCGGCGGGTGCGGCGGCCCTTCGGGCGCCTCGGTAGGGTCGCCGCCATGCGTGCTGTGGTGCTCGAGGAGTACGGCGGGGTGGAGGTGCTCGGTCTGAAGGAGGTGCCGTCGCCCCAACCGGGACCCGAGGAGGTGCTCGTCGACGTGGTGTCGACCGCCCTGAACCGGGCCGACCTCCTGCAGCGGATGGGGCTGTACCCCGGCCCGCCGATGGCGCACGAGATCCCGGGGTTGGAGTTCGCCGGCGTCGTGGCGCAGGTGGGGGAGCGGGTGTCGGCGGTGAGCGTGGGCCAGCCGGTGATGGGCATCGTCGGCGGCGGGTCCTACGCCGAGCAGCTGGTGACCCACGAGCGGACGGTCATCGAGGTGCCCGAAGAGCTCGACCTCGTCGACGCCGGAGCCGTGCCCGAGGTGTTCATCACGGCGTTCGACGCGCTGGTCATCCAGGGCGGCCTCACGACCGGCCGCACCGCGCTGGTCCACGCCGGTGCGTCCGGGGTGGGCACCGCGGCGCTGCAGATCTGCCGTGCGCTGGGCGTCGAGGTGGTCACCACCGCCTCGGCCGGGAAGCTCGATGCGTGCCGTTCGCTCGGGGCGACGGTCGCTGTCGACCGGTCCGAGGGCGACTTCGTGGCGGCAGTGCGGGAGATGACCGACGGCAGGGGAGTGGACGTGATCCTCGACGTGGTCGGCGGCGACTACCTGGATCGGAACATCGACGCGCTCGCCACGGACGGCACGATCGTGCAGGTCGGTGTGATGGGCGGGGGGAAGGCCGGCATCAACCTCGGCAAGCTCCTGATGAAACGAGGGGTGCTCCGGGGCACGACGCTCCGGTCGCGGCCGATCGAGCAGAAGATCCAGATCACCCGCCGGTTCGCCACCGAGGTGGTGCCGCACTTCCGGTCGGGTGCGCTGCGCCCGGTGATCGACCGGCGGTACCGCCTCGACGAGATCGCCGAGGCGCACACCTACATGGCGTCGAACGCGAACGTGGGGAAGATCGCCATCGACGTGGTAGACCCCGCCGACATCGGCCGAGCCTGACGCTCCACCAGCGTTCTGCTGTGCAGGACCCGCCCGATCCGGGCGGTTCTACGCAACGAAACGGCGCACGTGTCGCGTCAGTCCTCGATGCGCCGGCCGTCGGCGTCGAAGCGGTCCCACGTCCACAAACCGGGATCGAGGTCCTCGCCGACGACCAGGGCGTAGCGGCCGCCACCGGGCACGGGGGAGGTCGGGACCCGCTCGGCTCCGGACGGTACGGCGACCTCGGCGGTCCGGTCGTCGACGAGGGCCAGCCAAGCGGTGAACGGCGGCTCGCTGTTGTCGTCCATGAACCCGAGGCTCAGCAGCATCGCCTCGTCGGTGCCGGTCCGGCTCCCCGGGCGGAGGCTCCGGCCGCC
>JBIQID010000047.1:0-1727 GCA_044508215.1 Actinomycetota bacterium
GGCCTGGTCTAAGACGGCTTCAACCCGGTCCGGCTCACCCGGTCCGGCTCACCCGGTCCGGCTCACCCGGTCCGCGGGAGCCTCAGCACCACTTCCCACGATCCGCGGGGCTCGGAGTGCCGATCGCGCTGAGCGGATGGCGTCCTCCGGCCCCGCAGATCGTCAGAACGCGACGTCCGCGCAGCCCAGGCGGGTGCTCCCGCCGGCGCCTGCGTTGTGCGCGATCGCACACAGCCGGTGCACGCCAGCCGGGATCCCGACGACCCGCAGGTCGAAGCCGTGGCGGTCGCCGCGGCCCGGGAACGCTGCTCCGACGTCGGCCCGCAGGTCCGCCGCCTTTGCGGTGAGCACAGGGTTGCCGTCGTAGTAGATGCTCACGTCGATCGGGGCGTTCGAGGTCCGGTCGATCGCCCAGCCGGCGATCCGGGCGGTGCCAGGGGCGACCCGGCTGACCGAGTCGAGGTGCCCGAACGGCGCTGCGGCTGCCATCTCGGCAGCGGAGAGGACGCGGGGCGTCGCCGCACGGAGCGACGGGTAAGCGTTCACGATGGTGCCGTCTGGCGCGTGCAGCTCGAAGTGCAGGTGGGGAGCGGTGTCTTCGGCGTTGCCGGAGTCGCCGAGGTAGCCGACGACCTCGCCGGCTCGCACCCGCTGACCGGAGCGGATCCCATCGGCGAAGGCCAGCTCGTAGCGGTTCGAGCCGTCGTCGGTCCCAGGCGTGTCGTTGTTGAGGTGGATGTAGACGTAGCTCCACCCCTCCTCGTCTCGGATCGTGAGGGAGTTGCCGGAGAGGCCGGTGGTGGCGTGTCGGACCCGGGTGACGACGCCGTCGGCTGCGGCGACGAGCGGGCGGTGCTTCGGTGCCATCAGGTCCTGGCCGGCGTGGGAGCGGCCGCCTGAGCGCGGCGCGCCGAACGAGTCGGAGTAGCTGGCTCCTCCGGCCACGGGGAAGACCATCGGCCGGACGGCTTCGGGTTCGGCCTGGGGCGCCGGCACGCATGCTGCGAGCGTGGCGAGGGCAGCAACGGCAACGCCCGAGAGGAGGCGGCGGGGGGAGGGACGACGGCGCAGGCGGGGATGGGGACGAGTCGTGGTGATCATGACCCCGAGTCGATCGGCCCACCACGGCGACGCCTTGAGCGGTCATCCGCCACCGCCCGGATCCGGACAACTCCAACCTGTCCTCATCCAGCCGAGCCCCGCGCCCGAATCCGGACAACCTCAACCCGTCCTCATCCGGCCGACCCCCGCGCCCGAATCCGGACAAGCGCAACCGGTCCTCATCTGGGCGACCCCCGCGGCCGGATCTGGACAACCTCATTCTGTCCTCATCGGGGCGACCCCCGCGGCCGGATCTGGACAACCTCATCCTGTCCTCATCGGGGCGACCCCCGCGCCCGGATCCGGACAACCTCCAGCCTGTCCTCATCCGGACGACCCCCGCGCCCGAATCCGGACAACCTCCAGCCTGTCCTCATCCGGCCACGCGAGCTTGTCCGCATCTGGGCGACCCCAGCGGCCGAATCCGGACAACCTCAACCGGTCCTCATCCGGGCGACCCCCGCGGCCGGATCCGGACAACCTCAACCGGTCCGCATCGGGCCGACCCCCGCGGCCGGATCGGGACAAGCTCAACCTGTCCTCATCCGGCCACGCGAGCTTGTCCTGATCTGGGCGAGCCCCGCGGCCGGATCGGGACAGGCTCAACTTGTCCGGGTCTGGACGCG
>JBIQID010000047.1:1827-5746 GCA_044508215.1 Actinomycetota bacterium
GGGCGAGCCCCGCGGCCGGATCGGGACAGGCTCAACTTGTCCGGGTCTGGACGCGGAAGGGCCCCGGCCGAAGCCGGGGCCCTTCCGTCGTTCTGGGTCCGTAGCGGATCAGACGCGCTTGACGTTCAGCGCCTCCGGGCCCTTGCGGCCCTCACCGATCTCGAACTCGACCGACTGACCCTCATCGAGCGACTTGTAGCCGGAACCCTCGATGTTGGAGAAGTGGACGAAGACATCGGCACCGTCGGGACGGGAGATGAACCCGTAACCCTTCTCCGCGTTGAAGAACTTCACGGTTCCCTGGGGCATTGCGCATTTCCTTTCTGCGCCGGTCTCCCGGCGTTGCTCACTGACACACACAACTCGAGCAACGCCGATGTAACTCGCCGAAAGAACCGAGTGTGCGGTGGGCGGGTCTCGCCCACCGATAGTCACGCGACCGTCGGCCGCGCGGATGACTCTAGCCCGGCGGTGCCCCGAACGGGCGGGCATCGCTGCACGCTCCCGCCGGAACGGGGTACACCGGTCCGGGGCCGCCGTGTCCCTACGATGGGCCTCCCCGACGAAAGGCATCGCCAGCGTGTCGTCCACGACCGTCCTGATCCTCGGACTCGTCCTCGCCGTGACCGCCGCGGTCCGTTCCACCTGGTCGCCCTGCGGCTGGTCGATGCTCTCGACCATGACGCCCCTCAGCGAGCGGAGCCGCGGCAACCGGTTCCACCTGACCGGCACCTGGTTCGTCGCCGGCGCCGCCCTCGGCGGCCTGCTGCTCGGGTCGATCGGCGCGCTCGGCGCCCTTGCCGTGCGGGCGATCGACCCGTCGGTGACGCAGATCGCGGTGGCCGCCACCGTGGTCCTCGCCGTCTCCGCCGCCTGGGACGCCGACCTGCTCCGCCCTGCCCTGCCGCACCACCGCCGGCAGGTCGACGAGGAGTGGCTCGACCGCTTCCGCCCCTGGGTCTACGCCGGGGGCTTCGGCCTCCAGATCGGCACGGGCCTCGCCACGTACATCATGACGACGGCGGTGTACGGCCTCATCGCGCTGGCGGCCCTCACCGGCGAGCCCGTGGCGGCCCTCGGCATCGGCCTCGCCTTCGGCACGACCCGTGGCCTGGCCGTCTTCGCGTCGCGCCGCTGCCTGAGCTTCGAGCGGCTGGCCGCCTTCCACCGCCGGTTCGCATCCCTGGCCACGCCGGTGCGCCTCACCACGATCTCCGTCGAGGTGCTGCTGGCGGTCGCCACGGGCACCGCGGCGTGGGGCGCAGCCGGCGGTCTCGCCGCAGCCGTCGTCGGTGCGCTGGTAATCGCCCACGCCGTCCGCGCGGGTTCCGATCACGTCTCGCTTCCGGCAGAGGCGCGGCTCGCCGCAGCGTCGTAGCCCTCGAGCACGGTTTCGAACCAGAGCGGATCCACCACCCGGCTGGGGTGGTGCGACCTGGTCGATGCCACCACCAGGGCCGGCAGGATCTCGAACGAGACGCTGATCGCCAGCACCGCCAATCGGACCCAGGTGAGCGGGTTGCGGAGGCGCCGCTCCCCGTGGAGCTGGAGGAGCGCGCCCCACACAGCGAACAGGGCGACGAGCACGGCGGAGGCCAGCCCCCAGCCGAGCAGCCGGAGCCGCCCGCCTAGCTTCCCGGAACCCGGCTCGGCGGCACGCCACACGTCGAACGCCACCGACTTGTGCTCGACCTCCTCGGCCAGGTGCCAGGTGTAGAGCGCCTGCCAGGGACCGTCTGCCCACCCACCTGTGCTGTCGTGCGTGAGGACGCCGGGGTGCGCGGCCGTCCAGCGGGCGAGCCCGTGCGCCAATGTCTCGGAGGCAGCGGCGAACGTGAGCACCGAACGAGGGGAGCGGTGTCCCACCCACCGGTAGGTGGCCCGGATCACGGACTCGAGCCGGGCGATCCCGCGGTAGCGCTCGCGGATCACCTCGTTCATGGCCCGGTGGTGCACCTGGTGCGCCAGCTCCTGGCGGGCGAACTGCTCGGCCTCCTCGGCCAGGTCGGACGGCAGCTCGGCGGTCCTCGACCTCACGGCGCCGGCGATGAGCGGCTCGACCGCGGGCATCAGGAGCGAGACCGCGTTCATGCCGGCGACCAGCTCGGCGTGCGAGCGGTTCCACATGGGGTCGGAGCCCTCGATGCCCTCCCAGCCCGGGCGTCGGACGCGCAGCGGACGGCCGTTCGGCACAGCGGGCTCCATGGGTTCCCCATCGGCCCCGAGCGGCCGCGGGTGAAGGGCGGCCGACAATAGAGTCGCCGCCATGACGGCCACCGAGACGGCACGGACCGAAGGGCAGCCAGCGATCGACCTCCTCGCGGGCGACTTCTGGGGCGACGATCCGCATGCAGCCATGACGTGGATGCGCCGCAACGACCCGCTGCACTTCGACGGCCGGGTCTGGGGTGCCTCGACCTACGAGCTGGTGAAGGACATCTCGCGGCAGCCGGCGCTCTTCAGCAACGCGGAGGGGTGCAGGCCCGACGCCCTGGCGATGCCGATGATGATCGACTTCGACGATCCGGAGCACCTGCGCCGACGGAAGCTCGTGAACCGGGGCTTCACGCCACGGCGGGTCCGCGAGAGCGAGCCGGCCATCCGCAGGGCGTGCAACGAGATCATCGACCTCGTCTCCGAGCGCGGCGAGTGCGACTTCGTCGGTGACATCGCGGCGTGGCTGCCGATGATCATGATCGGCGACGCCCTGGGTGTGCCGCCCGAGCGACGGGCCGAGCTGCTCGGCTGGTCCGACACCCTGCTCAAGGGGCTCGTGGGGTCCGAAGGCGACGCGATCGACGCTGCGTCGGTGGCCTACCTCGCCTACCGGGACTTCGCTACCGAGGCGATCGAAGAGCGTCGGGAGAGCCCGAGGGACGACCTCATGTCGGTCCTCGTCCACGCCGACATCGACGGCAACCGCCTCGACGACGAGGCGATCATCCACGAGTCGCTCCTCATCCTCATCGGCGGCGACGAGACCACCCGCCACGTGATCAGCGGCGGGATGTACCAGCTCCTCCAGCACCCCGACCAGCTCGCCGCCCTCGCTGCGGACCGATCGCTCCTCGAGAGCGCGGTGGAGGAGATGCTCCGCTGGGTGACGCCGATCAAGAACATGAACCGCACGGTCACGAAGGACCTCGAGTACGCCGGCAAGCAGCTGCGCCAGGGCGACAAGGTGATGCTGCTCTACCCGTCGGCCAACCGTGACGAGTCGGTCTTCGAGGACCCGTTCCACTTCGACATCCGCCGGACCCCGAACGAGCACGTCGCCTTCGGGTTCGGCACGCACTTCTGCCTGGGCAACAGCCTCGCCCGCCTCGAGCTGCACTGCATGTTCGACACGCTGCTCGACCGCCTGCCCGACATCGAGCTGGTCGAGCCGACGGAGCCGCACCACCGCCCGGCCAACTTCGTCTCCGGCTACGAGACGATGCCCGTGCGGTTCACCCCCACCGCACGCCTGGGAGGCTGACGTGACCGACGCACCACCGATCCCGACCGCGCTGCACCTCGGCGCGGACGACCTGCCGTTCGTCGAGATCGGCGACGGCAACAAGCTGAAGGTCGTCATGGTGCGACCGGCGCAGAACCTCTGGATCGTCGAGAACGTGTTCCAGGCCGGCTACGTCGTGCAGACCCACCGCCACACCGGCGAGGTCTTCGCCTACACGCGATCGGGCGCCTGGAAGTACCGCGAGTACCCCGAGGTGAACCGCGCCGGGTCGTTCCTCTACGAACCCGCCAACTCTGTGCACACCCTGGAGGTCCTCGAGGACGACACGCAGGTGTGGTTCCAGATGTACGGCGCCAACCTCAACCTCGACGCCGAAGGCAACGTCGAGAGCATCTTCGATGCGCAGGGCACCCTCGACGCCTACCTGATGCTGGCCGAGGCCGAGGGCTTCGGCCGTCC
>JBIQID010000047.1:5846-12878 GCA_044508215.1 Actinomycetota bacterium
AGGGCACCCTCGACGCCTACCTGATGCTGGCCGAGGCCGAGGGCTTCGGCCGTCCGGCGGTCCTCGTCGAGTAGCTGACCCAGTCGAGCAGCTGACCCAGTCGAGCAGCTGACCCAGTCGAGCAGGTGACCCACTCGACCAGCTGACCGGGGGAGTGGACGGGCAGGTCAGAGCTCCACCTGCACGCCCAGTTCGATCGTCTGCTCGGGCGGCAGTCGGAAGTACGCGTCCGCAGGGTTCGCGTTGCGCAGCATGAGCACGAACAGCCGCTCCCTCCACGGCGCCATGCCGGGCCGGCGGGTGACGCGAAGCGTCTCGCGGCCCAACACGTAGCTGGCGTTCGCGAAGTCCAGCCCGGTCTGCTCCGTCCCCAGCTCCTTCAGCGCGAGCGGGATGTCGATGTCGTCCATGAAGCCGACCCTGTGCAGCAGCTGCACGAAGCCGTGCCCGTGGTCGATCACCTCGAGCTGCTCCTCCCGTGGCACGTGCGGCACGTCCTGGACGAGCACGGCCATCGGGCACACGTGCTCGGGCAGCACGGCGGCGTGGCGGTAGTGGGACGAAAGGGCCTGCGGCGTGGTGGCCGGGTTGGACCCCATGTACACGCCGATCCCGGGACCGCGCACGGCATCGCCGCGGGCCGCCACCCGTGCGATGAACTCCTCCAGCAGCACGTTCCGGTTCACGAGGCGCACTGCGGTGATCCGGCGCCCGGCGTACCAGGTGGTCAGCATCAGGCAGACGGCCACGCCGATGACGATGGGGAACCAGCCACCAGCCGGGATCTTGGGGATGTTGGCAGCGAGGTAGGCCACGTCGATCGTGAGGAACAGCCCGCACAGCGCTGCGCTGGCCACGGGTCCCCACCCGAAGCGCTCACGGGCCACCCGGTAGAAGAGGATCGTCGTCACGACCATCGTCCCTGCCACCGCCAGCCCGTAGGCGGCGGCCAGGTTGCCGGAGCTGCGGAAGCCGAACACCAGGCCGATGCACGCCACGAACAGTGCCCAGTTCACCGCCGGCACGTAGATCTGGCCCTGGGCGTCCTCCGAGGTGTGCGTGATCCGCACGCGGGGGAGGTAGCCCAGCGCCACCGCCTGCTTGGTGAGCGAGAACGCCCCCGAGATCAGCGCCTGCGCGGCGATCACCGTGGCGCACGTCGCCAGCAGCACGACCGGCCACAACGCCCAGCGGGGCGCCATCAGGAAGAACGGGTTCTCGACTCGGTCGGGGTGCTCCATCAGCATCGCCCCCTGCCCGAAGTAGCAGAGGAGCAGCCCCGGCAGCACCACCGTGTACCAGGCGATCGTGATCGGGCGGCGGCCGAAGTGGCCCATGTCGGCGTAGAGGGCCTCGCCGCCGGTCACCACGAGGATGATCGAGCCGAGGGTGAGGAACCCCGTCGCACCGTTGTTGGCGAAGAACTGCGCCCCCTCGATGGGGTTGACGGCTCGCAGCACCCCTGGGTTGCGGACCACCTGCGACAACCCCAGTAGGCCGATCACCGAGAACCACACGATCATCACCGGCCCGAAGGCGCGTCCGACCGCCGCCGTCCCGCGCCGCTGGATGCTGAAGATCCCGAAGAGGATCAGCGCGGCGATCGGGACCACCCAGTCCTCGAGCGAGTGCGTGGCGACCGCGGTGCCCTCCACAGCGGACAGCACCGAGATCGCCGGCGTGATCATCCCGTCTCCGTAGAGGAGCGCGGCGCCGAACAGCCCGAGGAGGACCAGCACCTTGGTGGATCCGACCGGCTCGTCGGTGCCCGGCCGGATCAGTGCGGTCAGGGCGAGGATGCCGCCCTCAGAGTTGTTGTCGGCCCGCATGACGAAGCGGATGTACTTGACGCCCACCACGAGGACGAGCGACCAGAACACCAGCGACAGGACGCCCACGATGTTCTCGGTGACGGGCGCGGGGGCCGAGTGGTGCAGCCCCGAGAAGGTCTCCTTGATGGAGTAGAGGGGGCTCGTCCCGATGTCGCCGAACACGATCCCGAGCGCCCCGACGGTGAGTGCACCGACGGAGCCCGTCCTTCTTCGCTTCGACACTTCGCGCACACTATCGGCGCGCTGCGCTCACCCCGAACATCGCTTCGCTTCTGGGGATCGGTCGAGGAGCGCAGCCGACGAAGCCCTCGGGACGAGGGCGAGGCGGAGCGAAGCGACCGAGACCGTCGAGGCCGGATCAGGCCTCCGGGAGGCTCTGGTGGTGGTCCATCATGTCGGCCATCACGACCTCGATGAAGTCCACGGCCTCCGGGGTCAGACCGCCCGGCACGCCGCCGTAGATGGCCCCGCTCATGGCCGTCTCGCCCTTGTGGTCGCGGGCGTACTGCACGGCCTCGGCGAGGTCGCGGTCCCAGGCCTCGGCCACACCCTCCTGCGTCTGGGGCCGGGTGACCGCCATGTGCAGGGCATCGGGGTACTGCAGGCCGTTCATCCGCCACCCCAGCTGACGGAGCGCGTCGTTCACCAGGTAGATGTCGAGCTCGTCGGAGGTGAACGCGAACAGGAACGTGGGGGTGCCCATCAGCCGCAGCTCCGGGTGTCGGGTGACCGACTCCTGCATCGCCTTCGACGTCTCGAAGATCGCCCTCGCGTAGCGGCGGTAGCCGGCCCGCCCGATCGACACCATCCCCGCCCAGGTCGCGGCGAGCAGCCCGGACGAGCGGGAGCCCTCGATGCCGGGGGAGCAGTACTTGCCGCCGCTCCAGTCCGGCATGAAGAAGTACTGGCTGTTCCGGAGGGCCTTGTCGCGGAACATCAGCACCGACGTGCCCTTCAGCCCGTAGGCGTACTTGTGGGTGTCGGCGGAGATCGTCGTCACGCCCGGGTGGCGGAAGTCGAACGGCGGGACCTCGTAGCCCAGCTCCTCGCCGAACGGCAGGATGAAGCCCCCGAGGCAGCCGTCCACGTGGAGGCCGACGCCACGCTCGAGCGCGAGGCTCGACAGCTCGCCGATCGGGTCGATGGTGCCGTATCCGTAGTTGCCCGCCGAGCCGATGATGGCGATCGTGTTCTCGTCGATCGCCTCCGCCACGGCGGCCGGGTCGACGGTGGTCCGCTCGGGGTCGACCGGGACGCGCCGGAGCTCGACACCGAGGATGTGGCAGGCCTTGTCGAACGCCGGGTGTGCCGTCTCGGGCTTCACGACGTTGCCACGCTCGATGCCACGACGCTCCCGGGCGTCCTCGCGGTAGGCGAGCATGGCGTGGAAGATGCTGCCGGAGCCGCCGCTCGACACCAGGCCGACGGGCTCGGTGCCCTCCACGGCATCCGCGTGCATCAGGTCGAGGGCCATGGCGATGATCTCGCCCTCGAAGCGGGTGGAGCTGGGGCAGATGTCGCGCTGCAGGGCGTTCATGTGGCCGTACATCTGGAACGCCTGGGTCATGAACGCGTAGTGGTCGTGGTCGCCGCAGTACATCGACCCCGACACCTTGCCGTTCTCCCACGAGGCGTCCTCGGCGTCGGCCATCTCGCGCAGCTCGGCCAGCAGCTCCTCGCGGTCCCGGCCTTCCTCGGGGAGGCTGCGCATCACCGGGTAGCGGTCCGCGTAGGGGTAGTAGCTGCTGTTGCTCATGGTGCCTCCGCCCGGTCGGCGCTCGTCGGACCAGCCGAGGCTACCGATGCCCCTACAGTCCCGGCACGTGCTGAAGCCCCACCTGCCCCGCCCGACCGCCTGGAACCGCCTGCGGCACCGGCTCGACAGCGTCGCAGGGGACGCCGTGAAGGCGGCCTGGGGACGCATGGCGCACTACGGCGCGCTGTGGCCCTCGTCGCGCATGGCGAAGGACTTCGCCCAGTTCGGCGACGGGGCGATCATCTGCTTCCCGTGGGATTCGCTCGTGAACCCGCACGCGATCCGCGTGGGCGCCGGCACGCTCGTGGCGCCGCACTGCGTCCTGTCGGCCGGCTGGGGACCCGACCACGACGACCTCCCCGACGACGTGGTGGTCATCGGCGAGCGCTGCGTGATCGGACGGGGGAGCAGCATCGTGGGCCACCGGAGCATCCGGATCGGTGACGACGTGTGGACCGGCCACCACGTGCACATCACCGACATGAACCACGGGTTCGAGCTCGATGATGTGCCGATCGGCGAGCAGTACCAGGACGAGCGGCCCGTCTCGATCGGCGACGGGTCCTGGATCGGGCACGGGTGCGTGATCCTGCCCGGCGCCCGGATCGGGCACCACGCGGTGGTGGGTGCGGGCAGCGTCGTGACCGGCGAGGTCCCCGACCGCACCGTCGCGGTCGGGGTCCCGGCACGGGTGGTCAGGGAGCTGCGGTGAGCAGACCCGAGAGCGACGAGATCAGCTCGTCGATGTACTGAGCCCGGTTCGACGCCTCGGACGGCTCGTCGGCCTCGCGGCGTGCGATCGAGCTGAGCCCCATGAAGATCGCCGAGCTGAGCAGCTCGATCCGGCGCCGGCGGGCGTCGTCGTCCATGGTGGGGGTGGCGTTGCGGAGGAGGTCCCGGAACGGCTCCCAGCCAGGGGCGGCCTCGCGGACGACCGACTGGAAGAGGTGCTCGGTCGGGTTGGCGTGCGCCTGCGCCATGATCCGCAGGAACGCTGCCCCACCCTCGGGGTCGTCCAGCCGGGTCGAGAGGGGCCGCACCATGTGCGACACCACGTCACGCGGCGTGGGCTTCTCGGGGATGGTGTCGAGCGACTCCGCGAGCGGCTCGGACAACCGCTCGGCGTGCTTCTCCCAGATGGCCGCGATGAGGCCGTCCTTCGAGCCGAAGTGGTAGTGCAGCGCCGAGTTGTTCCCCTGCTCTGCTGCTCGGTTGATCTCGCTGAGGGACACGCCCTCGATTCCTCGTTCGGCGAAGAGCCCTTCTGCGACCGCGATGAGCTTTGCCTGCGTCCGTTGGCTGTCGGATCGCACTCGTCGTGGTCGCGTCATGACATTCGCCCCAAATGTCGTGTTGGTCATGACAGCAACCGTACCCCTTACAACGACCGTCGCGGTGCCACCTGGGAACCACTTCTCAGGTACCTACCCGATCGGCCCAGTCCGACCACGGTGGCGTGATCGGGAGCGGCCCCGGAGCCACCTAGCCTGCTCCTGTGCGCCCGATCCGATGGCAACCCGGCCTCGACGGCCTCCGCGCGCTCGCCGTCGCCGCGGTCATCGCGTACCACATCGAACCGGACGCGGTCCCGGGCGGTTTCCTCGGCGTCAGCGTGTTCTTCACGCTGTCGGGCTACCTGATCACGTCGCTCCTCGTCGACGAGAGCCGTCGCACCGGGCGCATCTCGATCAAGCACTTCTGGGTGCGCCGGGCGCGCCGCCTGTGGCCGCTCGCCTGGTCGACCCTCGCGGTCGTGGGGATCCTCGCGCTCGTCGGCGTGTACGACGAGGTGGGGCAGGGGCTGGTGGGGGAGATCGGCTCTGCGCTCGGCCAGTTCGCCAACTGGTGGCAGCTCGGCCACGAGGGCTACGTGAACCAGTTCGGGCGGCCGTCACCGCTGCGCCACATGTGGTCGCTGTCGATCGAGGAGCAGTTCTACGTGATCTGGCCGGCCGTGGTCTGGCTGGTCAGGGGCAAGCGCGGCCCGCTGCTCGCCGTCGCAGTGGTGGGCTCGGTCGCGTCCCTCGTCGTCACCCTGTTGAGCAGCGGAGCGGACCGGATCTACCTCGGCACCGACACCCGGGCGGCCGAGCTGCTGATCGGAGCGGTCCTCGCCCTGCTCTGGTCCCACCGCCCGCTGCGGGGGCCGCGCTCGATCCGCGCCCGCCGGGCGTGCGACCTCGTTGCCACCGTGGCGCTGGGTGCGATGGTGCCGCTCGTCGCCCTGGTGCACCCCGACGACCCGATGTGGGCGGCCGGCGCGTTCGGGGCGGTGGCGATCGGCTCCGCTGCCATGGCCGGTGCCTCGGTGACGCGCGGGGTGCTGCGGGTGCTCCTGTCGCACCCGGTGCTCGTCTGGGTGGGGCGTCGCTCGTACGGCCTGTACCTCGTCCACTGGCCGCTCTGGGTGGCGCTGCCGATCTCGTGGCCGTTCGCGACGCGTGTGGTGCTCACCGTGGTGGGGTCGCTCGTGCTGGCGGGGCTCGCACACCGCCTGGTCGAGCAGCCCGTGCGCGAGCGGCGGGTGCCACGTCGAGCGCTCGTCGCAGCGGGCGTGTTCGCTGTCGTCGCCATGTTCGGCGGATCGACGATCGCCGCCGCCGGGGGGCCGTCCGCGAGGGAGGCGGTCACCGAGACGCTCGACCGGGTCGCCGACCCGACCGCCACCACCTCTGCGCCCACCACGACGGTGCCGTGCCCGACGACCACCACGGCTGCGCCCACCACGACGCTCCCGGGCGTCGACGGCTACAAGGCCACGCTCGACACCCTCGTCGACCCGCAGGAGACCCTCTACGTCGAGGCCTGCGGCGCGCCGGTGCGCGTCCTCGTGCTGGGCGACAGCACCGCTCGGGGGCTGGCGAACGGGCTCGCCGCGCTCCGGCGGGACGACCTCGTGGTCTGGGACCGCTCGACCCTGAGCTGCTCGGTGGGCGGCGAGGTCGGAGGAGCGGCGACCTGCCCCGACTGGCGGGCGGGCTGGCGGCAGGCGGTCGAGGAGGTCCAGCCCGACGTGGTGCTCTTCATGATGATCCCGCTCATCGACCTCGACTCGGTCGACGTGTCGACGTCGCGCTTCGAGTCGGATGCGGAGGCACAGCGTCGCCGTGACGTCCTGGGCGAGGCGATGGAGATCGCCGGCTCGACCGGGGCGGAGGTGGCCTGGGCGAGGGCGCCCTACCTCGAGCTCCCCGCCGGCCTCTACTACTGCAAGGGCCGCTCGACGAACTCGATCTGCGACCCGGAGTGGGTCGACGCCTGGAACGAGGCCGCGGACATCGCCACGTGGGAGGCGGGAGCGACGGCGATCGACACCGCCGGCTGGGCGGCACCGAGGACCGACCCGAAGGGCGACCGTCCCGATGGCGTGCACTTCACCGGCCAGGCGCTCGCGGAGCTGGCCGGGTGGATCGCTCCGCAGCTGGTCGCCCTCGGCCGCTGAGC
>JBIQID010000047.1:12978-20186 GCA_044508215.1 Actinomycetota bacterium
GACAAGGGGGAGCCCTCCCCGGAGCGGGAACTTGCCCACGAGGCGCGCGCGGTTACCATCAGGTGCCGCGTGACGGTGGTCACCACAGGATCGCCCGGGGGGTCGGTTTGCGGAAGCGCAGGGGGGATGTCGTTCGGCGTGCTGTCGCCGTCGCGGCCATCGCCGCGCTGTGCGTCACGTTGCTCCCCGCAGGTGCCGGAGCGCAGGCCGACCCGACCACGCGGCCGGACTTCGTGCGGGGAGCCGCCAGCGCGCAGGCCGACACCCTCGGCCTGAACATCGTCACGAGCGGTGCCACGATCGGTCTCACCCTCGGGCGCTCCCTCGCCCGCTACCGGGATCGCACCGCCTCGAGCGAGGGTCGGGCGCTCGACCTCGGCGCCCTCACCGTGCTCTACGGCGAGCTCTCCCGCTGCGACGCGGAGAAGCCCCTCCTCCCGAAGGAGTCCCTGCCACCCATCACGGCCGCGGACTCCTCCGAGCCGAACTCCGAGCGGTCCCGCCGCACGCAGGCCTTCTTCCCCGGGCTCCGCGGCGTCCCGAACAACGACCCGGCGGGCTGGCAGGACGCCACCGCCACCAAGCAGCCGGCAGCCCGTGCGATCACCGAGAGCGTCTACCAGGACATCTCCTTCTTCTCGCTCACGAACGCCCGCACCGAGACCACGGCGCAGCTGTCAGGGCAGCTCCGCGAGGCGCGGGCCGTCGTGACCGCGGATGAGATGCAGATGCTCAACGGCATGTTCCGCTTCGTGCGGCCGCGCTGGGAGGCGGTCGCACGGTCAGGTTCCACCGAGCAGCTCGACGGCGGCTTCACCTTCGAGATGGCCTACGTCTTCGGCATCGCCCGCACCCCGGCGCAGATCATGGACGACCTCTGGGCGTTCGGTCAGGGACTCTCCGGCGCACTGTCCGGCCTCGGCGTCCACATCGACCTCCCGCAGGTCGTGAAGGAGGGCCGCACCGTCAGGGTGACACCGATGGCGTTCCGCATCACGGATCCGCCCGTCGGCGCCGCGGCGCTGCGCCCGTTCTTCGACAACATCAAGCCGCTCTACGACGTGATGGCGGAGCAGCTCGTGGCCGACGACTGCAAGCAGCAGAGCAACCTGCAGCTGGCCGACGTGGTCATCCAGGTGCTCAAGGGCTCGGGCAGCATCGTGATCCCGGTGGGCGGCGTCGAGGCCACCACCGACGACCGCTGGTTCCCGCCGAGCGCCGTGATCCCGCCCCCGCCGGTCGACCTGCCCGAGGAGGTGCCGATCGAGGTGCCTCCGCCCACCGAGGTGCCGCACGTCCCGCTGGACGACTTCGACACCGGCTCCTACGACAGCTTCGTCCCCGCTCCGGTGGACACCTCGATGCCCGACTTCGAGGTCCAGGGGGAGACGGCCGAGGTGGAGCCGCCCGAGGAGGACGACTCCGACGAGGTCGCAGCTGCGCCCGACGTGCTGCCCCCGGCCGCGATCTCGTCCCGCTTCGAGGACGGCTCGAAGGGCGGCACCGCCACGGCCGTCGGGATCATCGCGCTGGTTCTGGTGCTCGCCCTTGCCGGAGGTGACCGGTTCGTGATGGGTCGGGCCAACAGGAGGATCGAATGACCGCTCCCCGTCCGTCGCATCGCCTGCTCCGGGGGTACGGGCCCCTGGCCGCGTTCGTCGCCGTGTTCGTGGCCATCTCGATGTTCGTGCCGACGGTGCGGACCGAGATCCGCACCGAGCCGGCGGCCGCCGGGACGGGCGGCGCGCTCGACGTCGACGGTGACGGCGTCCCCGACGAGGGAGCTGCCGTCGAAGGCGCCACCGAAGAGGCAGCCACCGAGGGCGGCGCCGCGGCCGAAGGTGGCGCGACCGGCTCGTCGGGCGGCTCCGGTGGTTCCAGGGGCACCCGCGGCGGTGCGTCGGGCGGCGCAGCGGCCGGTGGCGGATCCGGTGGGGGCGGCGCCGGCGGATCGGGAGGGCTCCGCCCGTGCCCGAACCGGGCGAAGCAGGATCCGTCGGACCCCTACTCGCCGCCCTGCTTCACGTTCTCCGGCGACAACGGCGGGGCCACCTCGAAGGGCGTCACCGCCGACTCCATCACGATCTCCGTACGGATCCAGGCGTTCGACAACGGCGTGCTCGATGCGCTCAGCCGCGTCGCCGGCGCCAACATCCCGAACGAGAGCCGGCAGAAGATCGCCAACACCGTCACGGCGCTGGTGGACTACCTGAACCGGGTGTACCAGTTCTACGGCCGCAAGCTCGTGCTGAAGATGTACACGGGCCAGGGCGAGGTGGAGCGCGAGATCCTCGGCGGTGGACAGGAGGGCGCGGAGGGCGACGCGCTGAAGGTCGCCGAGGAGCTGAAGGCCTTCGCCGACGCCAGCGCGGTGACGCCCCCGTACGCGGACGCCCTCGCACGACGGAAGGTGATCTCCACGGGAGCCCCCTACATGTCGCGGGAGTGGCTCTCGCAGCGCCGGCCGTTCGTGTGGAGCCAGCTCACCGACTGCTCGACGGTGGTCGAGTCGGCCGCCTCGTACTACGTGTCGAAGCTCGGCGGGAAGCCCGCGGTCTACGCGGGCGGCTCGCTGAAGGACAAGCCCCGCCGGGCCGCGATCATCGCCCCTGACAACTCGTGGTACCAGCAGTGCGCCAAGGCCGGCCGCCGGATGGTCGAGCAGGGCGGGTTCGGCAACGAGGTGGCGATGGAGCTGCCATACCGCCTCGACATCAACTCGATGGCCCCGCAGGCGACCACGATGATCTCGAAGCTGAAGGCGGCGAACATCACCACGATCGTCTGCGGTTGCGACCCGCTGATCCTCACGTTCCTCACCGGCAAGGCCCGTGAGCAGGGCTACCAGCCCGAGTGGATGGAGACCGGCGTGGCGTTCACCGACCAGGACCTGGTCGGGCAGATCTTCGACCAGCAGGTGTGGAACAAGGCCTTCGGCGTGTCGTTCGCCGGCCCCACGCAGCCCCTCGAGGCGGGCATGGGCTACCGCGCCTTCAAGGCGATCCGGCCGAACGAGGAGCCCTCGATCGCCGCCGACGTCATCTACAACCAGCTGCTCATGCTGGCGATCGGCATCCAGATGGCCGGGCCGAACCTGACGCCCGAGACGTTCGAGCAGGGCATGTTCCGCTACCCGCAGACGACGGGGCCGTTCGGCACGTGGAAGTTCGGGCCCAACGACTACACCACGAGCCAGGACGCCCGAGAGGTGTACTGGGACATGAACGCCATCTCGCCCCAGAACGACAAGCGCGGGGCGTGGATCGACCCGAACCGGGGCGCTCGGTTCCCGATCGGCCGGTTCCCGCGGGGCGAGCCGAACGTCCCCCGATGAAGGACGCCGTCGACCGCATCGCCACCGCCTGGCGGACCCTGCCGACCGCGGCCCGGTGGGCGCTCGGTATCGCGCCGCTGGGCCTCGCCTGGCTGCTGGCCGCCGCGATCCTGCCGTCCGGCGCGCCCGCCGGCGTGGTCGCTGCCGGGACGATCATCGGAGCAGCGAACGCCCTGACCGCGCTCGGCATCATCCTCGTCTACCGGGCGAACAAGGTCATCAACTTCGCCTTCGGCGCCATGGGGGCGGCCACCGGCCTCACCTGCGTACGGCTCTTCCTCCTCTGGGAGTGGCCGTACCCCGTGGTGATCGTGCTCGGCGTCCTGAGCGGCGTCGCGGTGGGCGCCCTCACCGAGGTGCTGGTGATCCGCCGCTTCGCGAAGTCCTCGCGCCTCGTGCTCACGGTGGCGACGATCGGCCTCACGCAGGTGCTGGGCGGCGTCGAGCTGCTGCTGCCACCGGTGATCTTCGGCGACGACGCACGTGCGGTGACCCTCGGGGGCTACGAGACACCCCTCAGCAGCACCAGCTTCGAGGTGGGCACGACCGTCATCGACGGCAACCACCTCTTGATCCTCGCGGTGGTCCCGATCGTGGTCGCCGCGCTGGCCTGGTTCCTGAAGCGCTCGGCAGCCGGCATGGCGATCCGCGCCGCCGCGGAGAACGCCGACCGGGCACGGCTGCTCGGGATCCCGGTGCGCCGCATCCACCTCCTGGTGTGGGCGGTCGGCGGCGGGCTCGCCACCCTCACGTTCCTCCTGAAGGGACCGTTCGTGGGCACGCCGCCCACCGCGGGGACCGGTCCGGCGATCCTGCTGCCGGCGCTGGCCGCGGCGATCATCGCCCGGATGGAGTCGCTGCCCGTGGCGTGCGGAGCGGCGCTGGCCCTGGGTGCCATCGACCAGGTCACCCGGTGGAACACCAGCGCACCGACCCTCTCCGACGTCGTGCTGCTCGTGGTGATCCTCGCCGCCCTGCTGCTGCAGCGGACCTCGAAGTCCCGGGCGCAGGACGGCGACGCCACGTGGCAGGACACCGCGATGGCTCGCCCGATGCCGCGCGCCATCAGGCGGCTTCCCGAGATCCGCGGGGCGCTCACCACCCTCGTGGTGCTGGGCTGCGGCGCTGCGGTGATGGCGCCCGTCTGGGTTGGCCCGGCCGACCTGCAGAAGCTGAGCGTCGCGGCGATCTGGGGGATGGTGGCCCTCAGCCTGGTGGTCCTCACCGGTTGGAACGGCCAGATCAGCCTCGGGCAGTTCGCGTTCGTGGGTGTCGGCGCGGTGATCGCCGGCAACCTGATGTTGCACTGGAACGTCGACCTGTTCGTCTCCATGGCGGCCGCCACGGTGGCCGGCGCGCTGATCGCGCTGGTGCTCGGGGTGCCGGCCCTCCGCATCCGCGGTCCGTTCCTGGCGGTCGTGACCCTGGCGTTCGCCGTGGTGCTCGACGGCTACGTGCTGAACCCGAACGTCTTCCCCGACATCATCCCCGGGAGCATCGAGCGGCCCGTGCTGCTGGAGCGGTGGCCGCTCGTCGACGAGCGGACGTTCTACTGGCTGACGCTCGGCATCCTCGCCTGCGTGGTGGTGGCCGTGCGGGGCGTGCGCCGTGCACGGAGCGGCCGGCTCCTCATCGCCACCCGCGACAACCGCAAGGCCGCCGAGGCGATGAGCGTGCCGAGCCGCTGGGTCTCGCTCGGCGGGTTCGTGCTCGCCGGGGCGATCGCGGGGCTGGCCGGCGCGCTGCAGGTGCTCTCGCTCAACGGCGTCGGCACGAACGCCTTCCAGCCGGCCGACTCCGTGGACGTGTTCTCGCTGGCCACGATCGGCGGCCTGTCGTCGGTCCCGGGCGCGCTGCTGGGCACCGCGGGCATCCGCCTCGCCCGAGCGCAGGCCGACCCCGGCTACAAGCTGCTCTTCAGCGGTGCCGCGCTCCTCGTGGTCCTCTGGTTGCTGCCGGGTGGCCTCGCTCAGGCCGGGGTGTGGGTCCGCGACCGGATCGTCCGCATCGTCGCCCGTCGGCGCGACATCGCCCTCGCCGGCCTGGAGCGCATCGACGGAGCGGACAGCGTCGACCGCGGCGACGGCGTCGATGGCGTCGACAGGTCCGACCATCCGGGCGAAGGGGGCCAGGCCCTCCACGTGGTCGCCGAGCCGACCGAGCCCTCGTTCGTGCAGGCCGCCGGCGTCGACGTGTCGTACGGGCAGCTGCAGGTCCTGTTCGACGTGGACCTCGGCGTGGAGGAGGGGGAGATCGTCGCCCTCCTGGGCACCAACGGAGCGGGCAAGTCCACGATCCTGAAGGCCATGGTCGGGTTGGTCCCGTGCAAGGGAAGCGTCCAGCTCGCCGGGATGGAGCTGCGTGGGCGCAGCCCCGAGGAGATCGTGCGGCAGGGAGTCGCCCTGATGCCGGGCGGCAAGAGCGTGTTCCCGACGCTCACCATCGCCGAGCACCTCAAGCTCGCCACCTGGACCTTCCGCAAGGAGACCGAGCGCATCGAGGAGGACACCGAGGCGATCCTCGAGCTGTTCCCGTCGCTTCGCCGGCGCCTGCACACCATGGCGGGAGACTGCTCCGGCGGTGAGCAGCAGCAGCTGGCCCTCGCCCAGACCCTGCTGCTGCGGCCGAGGGTCCTCCTCATCGACGAGCTGTCGCTCGGGCTGTCGCCCACGATCGTCAGCCAGCTGATGGACGTGGTGCGGGCGCTGCACGAGCAGGGCGCCACGATCGTCGTGGTCGAGCAGTCCGTGAACGTGGCGCTCAACCTGGCCGAGCGTGCGGTGTTCATGGAGAAGGGCCAGGTGCGCTTCGAGGGTCCCACCCGTGAGCTGCTCGACCGGCCCGACATCCTGCGCTCCGTGTTCATCCAGGGCGCCGGTGCACAGGCGGGCGCCGACGGGGAGGGTGCCGGCGAGGGGATGGGGGACGAGGCCGTCGATGCGATCTCCACGGTCGACATCGCGGCGCTGGAGGCGCTCGAGCCGATCCTGCTGCCACCGGACGCACCGGTCCTCGAGTGCCAGGGCGTCACCAAGCGGTTCGGCGGCGTGATCGCGGTCGACCACGTCGACCTGCAGGTGGCTCCCGGCGAGATCGTCGGCCTCGTCGGCCAGAACGGCGCGGGGAAGACGACGCTCGTGGACTGCATCTCAGGCTTCCACTCGATCGACGGGGGCACGGTCCGGTTCCGGGGGCGTGACATCACGAACTGGGCGCCGTACGAACGTGCGAGGGCGCGGCTGGGGCGGTCCTTCCAGGAGGCCCGCCTGTTCCCGTCGCTGACCGTCGAGGAGACGGTGGCGGTGGCGTGCGAACGGCAGGCCGAGTCGAGGTCGCTGGTGGCCGACGCGTTCCGCCAGCCGGCCAGCTACGAGTCCGAGCTGCTGACGGCCGCCCGGGTGGACGAGCTGATCGACCTCCTGGGCCTCACCGACCACCGGGAGAAGCTCACCTCTGAGCTGTCCACCGGCACCCGGCGCATCGTCGAGCTGGCGTGCCTCCTCGCCGAGGAGCCGGTCCTCCTACTGCTCGACGAGCCGTCGGCCGGCGTCGCCCAACGGGAGACCGAGGCGCTCGGCCCGCTGCTGCGTCGCATCCGGGACGCGACCGGAGTGGCGATGGTCGTGATCGAGCATGACATGCCGCTGCTCAGCGGCCTCTGCGACCGCCTCGTGGCGCTGGAGCTGGGCGCGGTGATCGCCACCGGCACCCCCGAGGAGGTGCTCGCCGACGAGCTGGTCGTCGCGTCGTACCTCGGGTCGGACGCCGCCGCCATCAACCGCTCGGGCGCCCTGGCCTGACCCTTTTGGGCCCGGGCCAGCTCCGCTCAGCTTCACTCGCTGCGCTCGCTTCTTCGGCTGCGCTACCCGGGCCG
>JBIQID010000206.1:0-2692 GCA_044508215.1 Actinomycetota bacterium
CCAGACGAACACGACGTTCATCGCGTTCAGCTCCTCGATCCAGCGGTGCTCCACGGCATCCAGCCAGAGGACCTGGTCGTAGCCCTCCTGACCCGCCCGAGCGTGCGCGGCGAAGCCGGCTGCGTAGTTGCCGGCGAACTTCACGGCGCCGGTCCCACCCGGGGTCGCCCGAACGTCCATGGCCTCGACGCCGACCGTGATGGCCGAGAGGTGCTCGCCGAAGTAGGAGGCCACCGGCGAGGCGATCACCACGAAGAGGTACTCGTCGGCGGGGCGCACCGACAGGTGTGGCTCCGACGCGAAGGCGAACGGTCGTATGTAGAGCGCGGCGCCCTCGGCGGCCGGCACCCAGTCCCGGTCCGCGTCGACGAGCAGCGAGCACGCCTGCTCGAACGCACCCGAGGGCAGCTCGGGGATCGCGATGCGGCGAGCGCTCGCGTCGAACCTCGCCGCGTTGCGCGCCGGCCGGAACAGCGCGACCTCGCCGTTCTCGAACCGGTAGGCCTTGAGCGCCTCGAAGATCGACTGCCCGTAGTGGAGCGCCAGCGCCGCAGGGCTGAGGGTCAGCGGTTCGAACGGCCGCAGTTCGAGCGGCCCCCAGGCGCCGTCGCGGTACTCCATCGTGACCATGTGGTCGGTGAAGTCCCGGCCGAACACAGGGTTCGCGAGGATCGCCTCGCGCTCCGCTTCGGACAGAGGTTGCTCGTTGCGGGTGATCCGCACCTCGGTCACCGCTGGCCTCCCTGCATCGCGCCGACGGTAGTGGGGGCCACGGCGCCCCGGCCGACGCCGGTGCACTCGGAGGTGGTCCCTATGCTCCGCACATGAGCGAGCCCGTGCCGAGCGACGAGCAGATGATCGACGTGGTCAGCCGCCTCTGGGACCACGTGTGGCGCGGCAGCGACGTGGCGCAGATCGACGAGCTGATGGCCGACCCCTACATCAGGCACAACGCGTCCGGCACCGAGGTCGTGTCGCGGGCGGCGCTCAAGGACGCCTTCGTGCAGTACCAGCGGGTGCTGCACTCGCCCGTGACGACGGTCGACTCGTGGGCCCGGACCGGCGACACGATCTTCCTGCGTGCCACGAGCCGCGGCGTGAACATCGAGACCCAGCGGCCGCAGGTCGTCACTTGGATGGTCGCCTACCGGTTCGAGGGCACACGGATCGCCGAGGGGTGGATCGCCACGCTGGCCGACGTCGACTGGACCGCGTGATCGGATCCGTCACACCGGCGGTTGGATCGGGGGGACCGCAGAGCGCAGCACCCGGTCCGAACGCAGGACGTACGCCACGGCGATGACGAGCACCAGCGCGCCCATCCCCGCGAAGGTCTGGCGCAGGCCGATCGCATCGGCGAGGTAGCCGAGCGGCAGGGCAGCGATGCCGAAGCCGCTGAAGCCCAGCATCACGAGGCTCTGCAGGCGTCCGTGGTACTCGAACTCGCCGACGCCGAGCAGCAGCGCCTGGTTGCTCGTCTGCATCCAGAGACCGGACCCACCCACGACGGCGAGGGCCACCAGCGCGAGCCAGAACACGGGAGCTGCGGCGAGCGCCAACAGGGCGATGCCGAAGAGGACGGCGCCGACGCCCAGACCCCTCGACTGGCGAGCCACGCCGGTGATCCGGGAGGTGAGCAGGGCGGCGACCACCGCACCTCCGGCGGTCACCGCCGACATGAGCCCGTAGCCGCCGGACCCCACGTCGAACACCTCGTCGGCCAACGTCGGCAGGAAGGCGATGTACGGGAAGCCCAAGATGACGACGCCGAGGGACGTGAGCACGAGCAGCTGGAGGCCGGGGTGGCCGGACACGTACCGGATGCCGTCGGCGAACTCGCCCGCCACCGACCGGCGGGGTCGACCCGCCACCGGGCGCCCGGCGGGCAGCGGGACCGTCAGCCCGAGCGAGACCAGGCACAGCACGGCGGCCACCAGGAACACGGCGGCGGTGCCGTCTGCGAGCGCGCCGATCATCACACCGGCGATGGCCGGGCCGGCGATGCGCATCGCCTCGGCGCTCATCTGACCGAGGACGATCCCGTTCCCGACCTGGGCGTCCGGCAGCAGCTCGCTGATGAACGCCATCCGAGCCGGCCCGAAGAGGGCGAAGCCCACCGCCTGGAGGCCGCTCGCTGCCACCAGCATCCAGTACTCGATCGCGTCGAACACGATCGCCAACCCGATGGCGCCGCTCGACAGGGCGAGCAGGCCGATCGCGACCCCCACGACCGAACGCTTCGGGAACCGGTCGGCCGCCACGCCGCCGAACGGGGTGGCGACGAGCATCATCACGCCGAACCCCATGAGCACGCCGCCGAGACCGGCGTTCGTGCCGGTGATCTCCCTGGCCAGCCAGGCCCGTGCGATGTTCTGCGACATCACCGCGTAGAAGACGAACGATCCCGCCACCCAGAGCTGCCGGTAGCCGCGTGAGCGGAGGGCAGCGAACGCGCCCTGTCGACGGCGCTCGGGCGCGCCCGTGTCGGTCTGGTCGGTGGACAGGCTTCGACCCTATCGACGGCCCACTCCGACAGGTCGTTTCGGTCGACACGACCTCCGGCGCAACCCGTAGGTCGTCCTGCCGGCGCCGGGGCGCACCGGGGGTCCCCTTGGTCGAGCGGGCGTTACGGTGCACAGCATGCGGATCGGGCTCGGCCTGGCGGCCCTCGGTCGGCCCGGCTACCTGAACC
>JBIQID010000048.1:0-7631 GCA_044508215.1 Actinomycetota bacterium
GCGCTGTCGTTCGGTGTGCTGTTCGTCGGGTTGTGGACCAGCTCCGACGAGGAGCAGCAGCGCGTCGCGCTCGGTCAGGCCGACGCGATGGTCCAGGTCATGGTGGCGCCTGGAGTCCTCCCGGGGGCGCCGTCGCTGCCGAGCGAGGAGGAGGTCCGCGAGCGCCTCGGCCTCCCCGACGACGCCGAGCTCCTCCCCACCCGCTCTGGTGATCTCGCCCTCCCCACGGGATCCGGCGACGAGGTGCAGCTCGCTCAGTGGGAGGAGGTGGACCTGTCGGCGCCGCTCATGGTGGACCGGTTCCGGCTCGTCGACGGACGGCTCCCGGAGGCGCCCGGCGAGGTGCTCGTGGTCGACGACCTGGCAGGGGCCGGCGAGCGCCTGACGGTGGCGCTCCCATCGCTCGAGCTGGAGGTCGTCGGTCGGGTCCGCTCGCTCGTGGTCCCCGGCAAGCCCCGGCTGCCGCTCGAGCACCGCAGCGAACCCTCCGTCATCGCCGCTCCCGGCACGATGCCCCCGCCCGGTGACCCGGTCTGGTCGACCGGGGTCGACATCTCCGGACCGGCCTGGTACGCCAGCGGCGTCGGGGACTCGCTCGGCACGGAGCGCTTCGTGGACGGCGCCCTGCTCATCGAGGAGCGGCGGGACCCCGGCGCGCAGGCGGCCCAGCTCAGCCTCTTCGCCGCAGGCGCCCTGGCCTTCCTCTGGTGCGGGCTGGTCGCCGCGTCGGCGCTGTCCATCGGCGCTCGACGCCGGCGGCGTGAGCTCGGCCTGCTCGCAGCGAACGGCGCCGATCCCGCCATGCTGCGGCGGGCGATCGCCGCGGACGGCGTGGTGCTCGGCGGCATCGGCGCCCTCCTCGGCCTCTTGGGCGGATGGGGGGTGGGAGCGCTGTTCACCGACCGCGCACGGACCCTCGGCAGCCTCACGGGAGGCGACTGGAGCATCTCGCCGCTCGTGGTGGCCGCGGTCGCCATGGGCTGGGCGAGCGCCGCTGCTGCGGGCTCGTTGGCGGGCCGGGGACTCGCCCGCCAGCCGGTGCTCGACCTCCTGGCCGGCCGCAGTCCCCGGCCGAAGGGCGCGCCGCGGTGGTTCGGCGCGGGCGCCGTGGCCTTCGGCGTGTGCGCGCTCCTCACGGTCTGGGCCACGAGCGACCTTCCCGAGCGCGGGCCGGCCCGGTACGTCATCCCGGTCTCCGTCGTGGTGGCAGGGGTCGTCGCGGTGCTGGCGCTCTCGGTGGGCGGCATCCGCGTGGCGCCTCGCCTCGCGGGACGATCGGTCGTCGCACGGCTCGCGGCGAGGGACCTCGACCGCTTCGGGGCCCGCACCGCCGCGGCGACGGGTGCCATCGCCCTGACGCTGACCGCCACCACGGCCGCAGCGATCTTCGAGCACCACCACGCCCGCGTCAGCCACGTGGACGTGGGTGGCGAGACGGCGTTCTCTGATCGGGGTCCCGCCTCCGCAGGTCGATGGGACGTCGTGAGCGGTGGGGCGACCGTCGTGCGGGACGGGCGACTGGTGCGGGACGTCCTGCGCCCCGAGGACCGGAGCACCGCGGAACGCCTCGCGCGTGACGCCGGCGCCGGCATGGCTGCGATGACCGTCGCGGACGGACACGGGTTGGCCGCCTGCGCCGGCAGCATCCCCACTGCCCTCGGCGGAGTCGTGGCACCCGATGGCTGCTACGACAGCCCCACCGTCCTCCGGGTCACCGATGATCTCCTCGCGTCCCTCCCCGCCGAACCGGCGGAGGTGCTCTCCCGAGGCGAGCTCGCAGGATGGGTCAGCGTGGACATCGGCGGCACCCCGGGCGATCCCTTCCTCCTGGTGGGCGGCACCGCGGTGCCGATCGCTCCGGTCGCCGCCCCCGAAGGGGACGTCCGGTCTCCGGTCGTGGCGGTCGCCCAGCAGGGGTTCGTCGTCGTCCTCGTCCCCGAGGTGCGCTGGTCAGCAGCGCTCGACGGGACGGCCCGCACCGCGCTGGTGTTCGACGGCAGGCGCCTGGACGAGGAACGCTGGGCAGAGCTCCGCACCGCCGTCCGGGAGGCCGTCGGCGCGCCCGGCTGGGAGACGTTCAGCGCGAAGGAGCCGAGCAGCGTCCCTGCGGTCGCAGTGGTGTCGGCAGCGACCATCGTCCTCGTCCTGGGGGTGCTCGCGCTCGCGCTGGTCCTCGTGCGCATCGAGTCGCGGGAGGAGGAGCGGGTGCTCCGCACGCAGGGGGCGAGCCCGGGTGCCGCCGGTGCGGTGGCCGCGTGGCGGGCGGCCCTCATGACCTGGATCGGCGCGGTGCCCGCCGTGGCTGTCACCTCGCTGCTGGCGCTCCTCGTGGGCGTGGACCGGGTCGAGTACGCACGACCACAGGCGCTCGCCGCCATCCTCGTCGGCCTCCCCCTGTTGACGGCCCTCGTGTTCGGCCTCGCCGGTCGGCGCGCACCCCGCCCCGCTACCGTCTGACCGCACCGACGTCCGATGGAGGGATGCGAGCGATGGTCGAGGTCAGCCGGGAGCACACGTTCGATGCGCCGATCGAGAAGGTGTGGGCGATGTTCCGCGACCCCGACAGCCACGTCGCGAAGTTCGAGGCGATGGGCCACCGGGAGATCGAGGTCGTCGACCAGTCCTCGACGCCCACGCAGTTCCGCATCGAGCTGAAGCGGCTGGTCGACCTCGAGCTCCCCGGCTTCGCGAAGAAGGTCCTCAAGCCGACGAACACCGTCACCACGATCGACACGTGGAACGACAACGGCGACGGGACCTACGGCGGGACCTTCGAGCTGCACGCCGCCGGCACGCCGATGGAGAGCACCGGCACCACGCTCATCGAACCCGACGGCGACCAGACGCGGTACACGGTGTCGATCTCGTTCAAGGTGAAGGTGCCGCTCGTGGGCGGCAAGATCGAGAGCTACGCGAAGGGCGCCGTGGTCGAGCCGCAGCTCGAGACGGAGTTCCGCCTGGGCGACGAGTGGCTCGCGAGCCACTGAGCGTGCGCAGCCGTCCCGTGCTCCTCCGCCGTGCCACCGCCGCGGCGCTGGTGCTCGCCGTCGCGCTCGCCGGGTGCAGCGACGACACCGCCACGGATGCTCCGACGTCGACCACCGAGGCGGCGACGAACGCGGCGGCCCTCCGCCTGAACGAGGTGCAGCTCCTCGGGACGCACAACAGCTACCACGTGGCTCCCGAACCCCGGCTGCTGGCGAAGCTCACCGAGCTGGCAGCGTCGATCCCCGACGTGGCCGAGAACCTCGGCGACCCGGCGTCGCTCGACTACACGCACCTCCCGCTCGACGAGCAGCTCGACGCCGGGCTGCGGACCTTCGAGCTCGACGTCACCGCCGATCCGGTGGGCGGCACGTTCGCGCAGCCGAAGGGCCCCGAGGTGCTCGGCGTCCCCGACCCGGTGATGCCCACCGACATGGACGAACCGGGGATCAAGGTCTTCCACATCGTGGACATCGACCAGATCTCCACGTGCCACACGCTCGTGATCTGCCTCGACACGATCAAGGCCTGGTCCGACGAGCACACCGACCACGAGCCGATCGTGGTGCAGATCGAGCTGAAGAACGACGGCCTGCCGGAGCCGTTCAACCTGACGCCGGTGGTCCCCTTCGGCGCCGAGGAGCTGGATCGGCTCGACGCCGAGATCCGCAGCGTGTTCCGCGAGGAGCAGTTGATCACACCCGACTTCGTGCGGGGTGACGCCGACGACCTCCGCACCGCGGTCACGACCGACGGCTGGCCGCTGCTCGACGAGGTGCGCGGGCGGGTGATGTTCTACCTCGACAACTCGGGCCCCAGCTCCGACGCCTACCGGGAGGGGCGCCCGTCGCTCGAGGGCCGGGTGGCGTTCACGACCGACCGGGACGACCTGCCGTCGAGCGCAGTGCTCGTGAAGAACGACGCCACGGATCCGTCGATCCCCGACCTCGTGCGCGAGGGCTTCATCGTGCGCACCCGGGCCGACGCCGATCTCGTTGAGCCGGCGGCGAACGACACGTCGACCCGTGATGCCGCGTTCGCCTCGGGCGCCCAGCTGATCCACAGCGACCACCCGCAGGGCCACGAGCGGGACAACGGCTACGTGGTCACCTTCGGCACCGACGTGGGGATCCGCTGCAACCCGGTCACCTTCACCGGCGACCGCTGCCCCCTCCCCCAGGGCTGACCGGGGAGGTCAGAGGCGCCAGCCGGTGCCGTCGGCCGAGCGACGCCAGCCGGACGCCGCGGAGGTGCCGCCGTCCACGTGGATGGTGGTGCCGGTGACGAAGCGGCTGAGGTCCGTCGCCAGGAAGAGCGCTGCGGCAGCGCAGTCGTCGGGAGAGCCACGGTCGGGCCACGGCTGGTCGTAGGCGGAACCACCCTCGCTCATCGCGTCGCTCGCCTCGACCAAGCCGGCATCCCCGGGCGTCGGGATCATGTCGGGGGCGATGCAGTTGACCCGGATCCGCCGATCGGCCAGCTCCAACGCCAGCGAGCGGGTGAGGTTCTCCACCGCCGCCTTCATCGCCGAGTAGACCGCGAACCCCGGGCCGGCCCGGTGCGCCTCGATCGAGGTCACGTTCACGATGGATCCACCGCGGTGCATGTGCGGCACGCACGCGCGGATGAAGGAGGTGACCTGGCCGAAGTTCTCCGCCACCAGCGCGGACTGGCCCTTCGAGGTGACGTCCATGAAGTTCGCCCAGAAGCCGCCACCGGCGTTGTTGACGAGCACGTCGACGTGACCGAACCGCGCCACGGCGTCACCGACGAGCGCCCCCACGGCGTCGTCGTCCCGCACGTCCATCACCGACGAGATGACGGTGCGACCGAGGCCCCGCACCTCGTCCGAGGTCGCCTCCAGCTGCGTCGCGAGCTTGTCGCAGAGCACCACGTCGGCGCCGAAGCGTGCGAGCGTCAGCGCGATGGCCCGCCCGATGCCTTGCGCAGCGCCCGTGACCAGCACGACCTTCCCCGTGAGGCTGAACGACGCGGGGGTGACGGGATGCGACGGCTGGTGGGGCATGCGACATTCTGCCGACGGGACCGGCGATGCGCCTGCCGCCGTGTGCACGCCAGACTGTCCACATGTCCATCGCACCCGATGCAGGCGCGCAGCACGACGCCGAGCTGCGCCAGGAGCACGCCGAGGCGCTCGAGCGCACGCTGCTGGATCCAGCAGTCGAGCACCTCGTCGAGATGGTGGTGCGGCGGACCGGGCCAGACGTCTACCGGGTGGCGGCGATCGACGGATCGAGCACGTTCCGCCGGATGGTGGGTGCGGACGGGCGGCCGGAGTACCGAACGGTGGCGGTGGAAGGTCGCGACCCCATCGGCGACACCTCCACGGATCGGTTCGTGGGCCACGCGCACGAGCGCAGCGAGCGCTTCCCCCGCCGGACGGCGAACGCGTACCCCCATGCGCACGACTCGATCGCCCAGTTCTTCGACGCGCCCCATGCGCCGGACCTCGTGGTGGCCCATGCGCCCGACCACCACTTCGACGACCACCTCGGCCAGCACGGCTCGCTGGGCGTGGTCCAGGCGCGGGCACCGTTCATCGCCGCCGGCAAGGGCATCCGCAGCGACGGCATCGTCGACCGGTCCACCCGCACGGTCCACGTGGCCCCCACCATCGCCGCGGTGCTCGGCACCGACCCGCACCCTGCCGGCGTCGGACCGACCGGCGCACCGAGGCCCGATGCGCTGCTGCGCCGCCAGGACGGCGACGTCGAGGTAGCAGTGCTCGACGGGGACGTGGCCGACCACGTCGTCGTCTTCCTCTTGGACGGCACCAACGCGAACCTCCTTTTCGACGCGGTCGACGCCGGCGAGGCGCCGAACATCGCCGGGCTCGTGGAGCGCGGCACCGCGTACCGCCAGGGCATGTTCGCCTCGCTCCCGACCGCGACCCTCGCGAACCACACCACGGCGATCACCGGCGCGCACCCGGGTCACTCCGGGATCGTGCACAACACGTGGCTCGACCGGAGCACGGGAGCGATCCCCGACCTGCTCTCGATGTCCGAGATGTTCCACGCGATGGTCCACCTGTCGCCCGACGTCGAGACGATCTTCCAGGCCGTCCGCCGCTCACGGCCCGACGCGTTCTGCACCGCCACCTTCGAGTTCTGCGACACGGGCGCCGACCTCAGCTCGTTCGCGGCGTTCCGGAACGACGGTCTCCCGGACATCCCCGACTTCTCGACGATCCGGCACGTCGACCCCGAGGCCGCCGCTGCGTCCGCGCAGTACCGCTTCATGTCGACGATCGACCACACGAGCGCTGCGCAGACGATCGACGCCTGGCGCCGGGTCGACGGCAATCCGCTCCCCACGATCAGCTGGTGTTCGCTGGCCCTCACCGACGAGGCGGGGCACGAATCCGGCCCGCACGGAGATGCCGCGCGGGCGGCGATCCGCGACAGCGACGCCCGGGTGGGCGAGGTGCTGGCCGCGGTGGAAGCGGCGGGAGCGGTCGACCGCACGGCGGTGTTCGTGATCGCCGACCACGGGATGGAGCAGAACGACCCGTCGGTCACCGGTTCCTGGACCGACTCGCTGGCCGAGACCGGGGTGCCGCACGTCGACGTCGGCCAGGGGATGCTCTACCTGTCCGCCGTCGACGGCCGGAGCTGACCCGGACCGACCATGGCGCTCGCGAGGACCGTCCGTGAGGCGGCGCGCCGGTTCGGCGACCGACCGGTGCTGGTCGGGTCGTTCGACCCGCTGACCTACGTCCAGCTCGACCAGCAGAGCGACCGCGTCGCCGGCGGGTTGGCCCGCGCCGGCGTCGGTCCCGGCGACGTGGTGGCGATCACGCGGCGGAGCGACGCAGGCCACCTCGTGGCGAGCGTCGCGGCGTCGAAGCTGGGTGCGGTCGCCGCCGGGGTGAACCCGTCGCTCGCCGAGGCCGAGCGGGCGGCGCTCGTCGACTTCGTCCAGCCGGCAGCGGTGGTGGACGACGGTGACCTTCCCGACGGCCCGCCTCCCCCACCGCTCCCCGACGACCCGGCGCGCCCCGCGGTGATCGTCTTCACCTCGGGCACCACGGGACGGCCGAAGGCGGCGTGGTTCCGCGGATGCGAGCTCGACGCCGCCCGTCGCATCGACCTCGGCGCCACCGCCGACCACTGGGGTGGCGGGGGCCCGATGCTGGCATCCACCCAGTTCGCCCACGTCGGGATCACCACCAAGCTGTCGTGGTACCTGCGTCGAGGGACCACGCTCGTGCGGGTCGATCCCTGGAGGGCCGACGCGGTCCTCGAGGCGGTGGCGCAGCACCGGATCGACTCGATCGGTGGCGTGGCCCCGCAGATCGCGCTGCTGCTCCGCTCGCCCCTCATGGACCGGCTCGACCTGTCGTGCGTCCGCTCCCTGATCGTGGGCGGCGCGGCCTCGAGCCCAGCCCTGGTCGCCGAGGCGACGGAGCGGTTCGGCGCCGGCTACTCGATCCGCTACTCGTCCACCGAGTCGGGCGGAGTTGGCCTCGCGACGGATCCGGCCGGCGACGACGACGAGGTGCTCAACACCATCGGCCGTCCCCGCCCGGGCGTGGAGGCGCGGATCGTCGACCCATCCAGCGGTGACGAGCTGCCCGACGGCGAGGTGGGCGAGCTGTGCGTGCGGTCCTCCGCCCAGTTCGC
>JBIQID010000048.1:7731-20163 GCA_044508215.1 Actinomycetota bacterium
GTGATGGGCGAGATCGGGGTCGCGGTGGTCGTGCCGGCGCCGGGAGCAGCAGCCCCCACGTTGGAGGACCTCCGTTCCCACGGCGGAGCGTCGCTGGCACGGTGGAAGCTGCCGGAGGCCCTCGCCGTCGTCGACGCGCTGCCGTTGACCCCGATGCAGAAGGTGGATCGCGCCGCCCTCGCGGCGATCGTCGCAGAGCGGTAGCGTCGACCGCGGTGAACGACGACGTCTTCCCCGATCGCGACATGGACCACGCGGACAAGATCGCGTGGGTGGTCGAGGCGAACGGGTGGTGCGCCGAGCCGGTGCCGGCGATCCAGGATCCGCCCCGTCCCGGCTACACGTACTCGATCGGCTTCGAGGCGAGCTACCAGCATCCCGAGGTCGTGATCTTCGGCCTGCAGCCGGTGGCGGCTCGGGGCCTGCTCGAGATGATGGCCGAGCACCTCTCGAACGGCGGCGTGATCCCAGAGGGCGTGTTCGTGGGGCTGCTCGACAACGACCTGCGCTCCGCGCTGCTGCCCACCGACCACGACGAGGTCGAAGGGCTCTTCCCCGACGCCGACGCGTTCAACGGCGGCTCCTACCGGGTGAGCCAGTTCGTGTGGCCGGACCGCAACGGCCTGCTGCCGTGGGACGAGGGCTACGACGAGCGCCTCCGGCTCGCACAGCCGGTGATCGGCAGCTTCCCCGAACGCAGCTGACCTCCGCCCCGAACGGGGAGCGGCCGGCCGACTTCGGGCTTGAGGCGAGCCGCGCGGGTGCCGATGGGAGTACATGGCATGGTTCGTCGCGCTCGTGGTGCTCGTTCTGGGTCTCGCCGCCGGTTGGGTGGCTGCGTGGCTGGTCCACGGCTACGAGGAGGACGCCGACACCGAGACGGCGGTGTGGACCGGGCCTGCGTGCCACCACTGCGGACACGAGCGGAGCCTCGCCGACACCGCCCCGCACCACTGGTGGCTCAGCGGGTTCCGATGCGGGCACTGCGGGGAGCGGGCTCGCGCGCTGTGGCCTGCGGTCCAGCTCGCCGTCCCCGTCCTGTCGGTCCTCATGCTGGCGGTGTGGGGTGCCCGTCTGGTCCTGATCCCGTTCCTCTGGCTCGTGCCGGTGCTCGTCGTGGCTGCCGCCGTCGACATCCGCCTGCTGCTCATCCCTCGCCGGGTCGCCTGGTGGGGCGCTGCGGTGGGCGCCGGCCTGATCGTGGCCGTGTCGGTGGCCATCGGCGAGCCGTCGGCGGTGACGAGCGCGGCGATCGGCGGCGCGGCCTACTTCGGCTTCCTCTTCCTGGTCTTCATGATCGCCCCGGCCGGCATGGGCTTCGGCGACGTCCGCCTCTCGCTCCTGCTCGGGCTCTACCTCGGCTGGACCCACGTGATGATGCCGGCGGTCGGCCTCCTGCTCGCCTGCCTCATCGGCATCGTGTTGGGCCTGGGGGTCCGCTTCGCCACCCGTGGCGAGCAGCGGCACTTCCCGTTCGGTCCCGGCCTGGCGCTCGGCACCCTCATCGCGATCGCCCTCCACGGGCCGATCCTCGAGCGCCTGCTCACCAGCTGACGCCTGACCTCGTCAGCCCGGTGCGCCCTCGGGTGTCGTCGTGGGGACCGTGGTGGTGGGCACCGTCGAGCTCGGGTCGGTGACCGGAGCGCCGGAAGCGTCCGCACCCTCACGCGGGAAGAGGTCCTCGAACGTGGAGATCACGTGGCTCGCGAGGATGTCGAGGCACGCGAGCGTCAGGTGGATCCGATCCGACCGCCGGCAGCGCACGGGTGCACCGCCGTCCGGGGTGAAGTAGTCGACGTAGCCGCCGTCGGGGCCGGCGAGCAGCGGCTCGGCGTCGGCCACCACGACCCACGGCCGGGTGGCCGCCTGGTCGCGGATGATGCCGTTCACGAGCTGCATCGTCGGGGCGAGCTTGGCGTTGCCCACCAGCGGGACGGTGACCCACACCAGGCGGTGGCGCCCGTTGTTCACGAGGTCCATCAGCCCCGCGACCCGGCGTCGGTACTCCTCCTCCCACTGCGGCGACCCGACGTCGGCGACTCCGTTGCCCTCGCGGTCCTGCAACGTCTGCGCGTCGTTGCTGCCCGAGAGGAAGACGATCACGTCCTGGTCCTCCGACCCGAGCAGCTCCTGCAGACGGGCGGGCCAGTTGTAGTAGTCGGGGCGGGCCAGCCCCGTGGAGACGCGCCCGTGCTCGACGAGCGTCATCAACGGGTCGTCCGCGGCCAGCTGGATGATGCGGCGGCCCAGGTCCTTGGCCTGGCTGTCGCCGTAGATCCCCACGCGGAGCGGTTCGGCGGCGCTGACGATGCGCGGCACGGTGGTCGAAGGGGTGCTGGGCGGCGCCACGGTGACGGGCGGGAACTCGATCGCCGGCTCGACGTCCTCGCGGTCGAGCAGGTCGTTCACCCAGTCGAGCGGGCGGTTCAGCGAGAGCAGGTTCGACACCCGGTCGATGCCGTTCGCGGTCCCCAGCAGCACGTCCCGCTGCCAGCTCTCCTCCTGGCCTCGGGCCGCCTTCACGAGCGAACCGGACGCGAGGAGCGAGAACAGCACGAGGGACCCGACGGTCGCCTTCCACGCTGTCGTGGCCGGCATGGTCAGACGGGTCCGCCGTCGCGCGGCCGGGCCCCGCTGCGGTGCAGGGGACCGCTCCGCGGCCGCGCGCACCTGCGGTGGTCGAGGCCGGGTGGGACGGGTGGACGGTCGGGTGGCGGTCATCAGAACTGGAAGTAGATGAAGGGGGCGACGCCCTGCGGGCCGAGGATGTCGCAGGCGAGGAGGACCAGGGCGAACCCGATGGCCTGGACGACCGGGGGCAGGTGGCTGACGCGCCATTCGGCCCAGAGGCCGACGCGCTGCGGCAGGAACTGCGCGCCCAGGCCCACCACGATGGCGAGGCCCACGGCGAGGGTGGTGATCTCGGGTCCGCTCCACGCGGTGAACAACCGGCCGAGCAGCGTGAACGCCCCGCTCAGGGTCTCGGCACGGAAGAAGATCCAGGCGAGCGCGACGAAGTGGAAGACCGCCAGCCGGGCGAGCCACGGCGACGTCTCGCGGAGCGGAGCCGTCGGCACCGCGACCTGGCGGTCGGCCACCGCCACCGCGCCGGCACCGTCGGTCAGCTCCACGGTCGCTTCGTCGGCGTCCACCTCCACGCCGGGGCTCCCGCCGAAGCCCATCTGCTCCCGCAACGCGACGAACCGGGGCGAGTCGAAGACGGGCCGCCCCTCGCTGCGGCGCTGGTCGACCCACCGCTCGGCCGCGAGGCCGACGCCGTGCAGGCCGCCCCAGATCACGAAGTTCCAGCTCGCCCCGTGCCAGAGGCCGCCGAGCAGCATCGTGAGCATCAGGTTGCGGTAGGTCGCCCGGTCGCCGTGCCGGTTGCCGCCGAGCGGGATGTAGAGGTAGTCGCGCAGCCACCTCGACAGCGTCATGTGCCACCGCCGCCAGAAGTCCTGCAGGCTCGTCGCGGTGTACGGGCGGTCGAAGTTCTGCGGGAACCGGATCCCGAGGAGGAGCGCTGTGCCGATGGCGATGTCCGTGTAGCCGCTGAAGTCCGCGTAGATCTGCACCGCGTAGCCGTAGACGGCGACGAGGATGTCGAAGTTGCCGTAGGCGCCCGGCGAGCCGAAGACCGGGTCGGCCACGACCTGCGCGATGACGTTCGCGATGATCACCTTCTTCACGAGGCCACGGGCGATCAGGCGGGCGGCCCGGGTGGCGTCCACGGCGTCGGGACGGGCGGGCCGCCGCAGCTGCGGCATGAACTCCGATGCGCGGACGATCGGCCCGGCGACGAGGTGCGGGAAGAACGCCAGGAAGAGCGAGACGTCCAGCACGTTCGACGGCCGGATCTTCCCCCGGCCGATGTCCACCAGGTAGCTGATGGCGCAGAACGTGAAGAACGAGATGCCGACGGGGAGGGCGATCTCGATGAGGAGCGGCGTCGGCGCGAGGCCTGCCGGGCGCAGCAGGGCGACCAGCGACTCGACGAAGAAGCCGTAGTACTTGAAGAAGCCCAGGAGGGCGAGGTTGCCGCCCACCCCGACGCGGACCGCCCACCGGCGGGCCTCGTCCGACGAGGCGCGGGCGATCGCGAAGCCGGCGATCGTGTTGCCCAGTTGGGAGGCGCCCAACAGGAGCAGGAACCGGGCGTCCCACCAGCCGTAGAAGAGGTAGCTGGCGGCGAGGAGGAACAGCTTCCACGCGACCGGTCGCGGTCGCAGCCGCCAGCTCACGCCGAGGACGACCACGAAGAACACCGCGAAGGTCATCGTCGGGAAGAGCACGATGCAATCGTTGCCGCTCAGGGCGGTCCGGCGGAGGATGCCCGGCCGGAGACCAGCCGAAAATCACGAGAGCCGAAACCGTCAGGATCGGCGGTTCCGGCTCTCCCACGGGTGGAGGTGATGGGAGTCGAACCCACGACCTCTTCGATGCGACCGAAGCGCTCTAGCCAGCTGAGCTACACCCCCGGGGACTGGACAGGATAGCCGCCCTCGGAGAGGGGGCTGCCAGTCGTGGTCGCCCTCGTCGCGGCGACCCGATCAGTGGATCAGCGGGAGGCGGCCCGCCCGACCGGCACCATCGCCGCGTCGGGAGCCCGGTGCTGCGGGAGGTACGACACCCGAGCGGCGGAGCGCTCGGTGCGGCTGACCTGCAGCGCCAGTGCGAGGTAGGCGATGAGCAGCACGTCGATGGCGAGGTGCACGAAGAGCATCACGCCGCCGAAGGCGATCATGGCGAGGAGGCTGATCAGCGCTGCGGCACCGAGGCCCACGATGATCTCCTGGCGACGCTGCGCGGCGGTGGTGCGGGCCACGGGGCGCGGCGCCGGGCGGGCGCCGGCAGGCCTCGCTGCGCCAGCGGTGTGCGGGCGGGAGGAGCGGGGCGAGAACTCGACGACGGTCCCCATGTGCTGGGGGCCGTAGGACCGGGTAGGAGTGGTGCGCCGGCGCGACGCCGGTGCATCGAAGCCCATTCCGAAGGAACCCCGATCGCTGTGGCGGCCGGTGTTGGTCCGCTCCAGCATCGAGAGGTGACGGCTGAAGGTCGTGATGGAGTCCGCCGAGCGCCGGGTGCTCACCCGACGGAGGATGTCGGGGGCCAAGACGATGGCCCACAGCACGGCGAGTCCGAGGATCACGGGCAGCTGCACGTTCGGTTCACCTTGACCTTTCGGTGTCGGTCCGTCCCCGACGCCTGCCCGGGACGGTCACGGTTCCGTCATGTGTCGGAACCGTCATGTTCTGAACCGTAGCCCGAGGGCGCTGGCTCGTCATGCATCACGCTAGCAACACGCGCCTGCATGTGACGAAATCGTAACGAACTTCGAGGCTCGCCACGTGTCACAGGGACGTTCGTGCCACCTGGCCGTACGCGGGGTCGGATCCCGTCGTCGCTCCCCGGCTGCGGTCAGATGCCCAGCTCGGCGAGCGGGTCGTCGTCCGTGCCGACGCGGCGGTAGTTCCCCGAGCGTCCGCCGGTCTTCTCCCAGAGGGCGACCTCGCCGATCACCATCGACTTGTCGACGCTCTTGCACATGTCGTAGATCGTGAGCAGCGCCACCGTGCAACCGGTGAGCGCCTCCATCTCCACGCCGGTGCGGTCGACGGTCTCCACCGAGACCTCGGCCTCGATGAAGGTGTCCTCGATCCGGAAGTTCACGAGGACGGCGCCCACGAGGAGCGGGTGGCAGAGCGGGATGAGGTCGGCGCACCGCTTGGCCGCCTGGATCCCCGCCACCCGGGCGACGGAGAGCACGTCACCCTTGTTGATCGCACCCCGGGCCACGAGCGAGGTCGTCTCCGTGTTCATCGTGACCCGGCCACGGGCCAGCGCACGCCGGTGCGTCGGCTCCTTGGGGGTGACGTCGACCATGCGTGCCCGTCCGAGGGGATCGAGGTGGGTGAGGGCCCGTTCTGACATGGTCCGAAGAGTAGTTGTCGCCCGCCGCTCAGCCGCCGATCTGGCTCATGGAGCGGGCCGGGCGGATGAACTGCACCTGGTCGATCGCGTGGCCGGCCCACTTCCCGGCGACGTCGCCGGCGACCAGCGCGAGCAGCTCGTCGTCGGACGCGCCCGCACGCATCGGGCCGCGCAGGTCGGTCTCGCCGAGTGAGAAGAGGCAGTTGCGCACCGCGCCCTCGGCGGTGAGGCGGATCCGGTCGCACGAACCGCAGAACGGCTCGGTGACCGATGCGATCACGCCGACGGTGCCGGCACCGTCGAGGTAGCGGAAGCGCTCCGCCGGCTCGTGCCCACGGCCGACCACCTCCAAGGGGAACACCGCGCCGATGCGCTCGAGGATCTCCTCCCGGGTCACGACCGCCTCCCGCCGCCAGCCACCGTCGGCGTCGAGCGGCATGAACTCGATGAACCGCACCTCCACCCCGTGCGCCCGCCCGAACGCGGCCATGTCGACCACCTCGTGGTCGTTCACCCCCGTCATCACGACGACGTTCACCTTCACCGCCGAGAAGCCCGCGCCCACCGCGGCCTCGATGCCCTCGAGCACGCGGGGCAGCTCGTCGCGATGGGTGAGCTGGGCGAAGCGGTGGGGGTCGAGGGTGTCGAGGCTCACGTTGATCCGACCGAGCCCCGCTGCCCGGAGCGGTCCCGCGAGCGCGGCCAGCGTGACCCCGTTCGTGGTGAGCGCGAGGTCGACGGGGGCTCCGTCCGGCGTCCGCAGCGCCGCCAGCTGAGCGACCAGCGTCGGCAGGTGCGCCCTCACCGTCGGTTCACCACCGGTGAGGCGGATCGATCGGATCCCGGCGCGGTCGACCAGGAGGCGGGCGATCCGCTCGATCTCCTCGAACGTGAGCACCTCGGAACGGGGCAGCCAGGCGAGCCCGTCGGACGGCATGCAGTAGGTGCAGCGGAGGTTGCAGCGGTCGGTCACCGAGATACGGAGGTCGCGGTGCACCCGCTGGTGGCCGTCGACCAGCTGGACCTGCGGCCCGGTCACCAGGCACCCCCGAGCGGGACCACCTCGACGGTGCCCCCAGGCGGGATCCCCTCGCCGTCGGGCACCACCGCCAGCGCGTCGGCCTGCGCCATCGCCACCGTCTGGTGGCTCCCCTGGCGGTCCAGCAGCCGCACGACGAGCCCACCGTCCGGCCCGACGTCGAGGACCCCGCGGTCGAAGTGCACCTTGCCGTCCACCCGGCGCACGATCCCGTCGGGCGTGACGGCGAGCAGGCGCCGGAGGTCGACGCGCTCGTGGCCCATCATCTTGCGGAGCGCGGGCCGTGCGAACAGCTCGAAGCTCACCTGGGCGGACACGGGGTTGCCGGGAAGGCCGAACACGGGCACGGACCGCTCGCCTGCCGGCACCGTGCCGAAGGCGAGCGGCTTGGCGGGCCGGATGGCGACCTGCATCCACGCCATGTCAGCGATCTCGGCGAGCACGGCCTTCACCTCGTCGTGCTCCCCCATCGAGACGCCGCCCGAGGTCACCACCGCATCGCAGTCCTCCACCGCGGAGAGGAGCGCCGACCGGATCCGGTCCCGGTCGTCCGGCAGGTGGCCGAGGTCCACCGGGCTGCAGCCCAGCCTCGCCACCAGCGAAAGGAGGGTCCTGCGGTTGGAGTCGTGGATCTGGCCCGGTCCCAACGGACGGCCCGGCTCGACCAGCTCGTCGCCGGTCGAGAACACGCCCACCATCGGGCGGCGGACCACCGGCAGCGTGGTGAGGCCGATCGCACCGGCGGTGCCGATCACGGCAGGCCCCACCGTCGAGCCGGCGCGGATCGCAAGCGAACCGGCCGTGACGTCGTCGCCGGCAGGACGGATGTGGGCACCTGCCGCCGCCGTCGTCCCGAGCACGGCCTCCTCGCCGTCGTAGGTGACCTGCTCCACCATCACCACCGCGTCGGCGCCGGGTGGGATCGGAGCGCCCGTCATGATGCGGACGGCCTCGCCCGCCCCGACCTCGAGTCGCTCCGACGAACCGGCAGCGACGGTCCCGACCACCTTCAGCCGGGCACCTGCCACGGCGTCCTCCGAGCGCACCGCGATGCCGTCCATGGCGGAGCCGTCGAACGGGGGCACGTCGATCGGCGAGTGCACGTCGCTGGCGACCACGAGGTCGACGGCGTGGAGGAGCGGCAGCTCGGCCGTCCCGAGCACCGACACGGCCCCGAGCACGCGGGTGCGCGCCTCCTCGAAGGGGATCACGCCGCCAGGCTACGGGGACCGCTGCGACGGCGCTCCGCCGACCTGTCGCTGCTACAACGACGCCATGCCGTCACGGATCGAGCTGCCAGCGGGCCTCGAGCTCGTGAGGACCACCCCCGAGTTCACCGCCGCCTCCATGCCGGACGGCCTCCGCCGGGCCCATCGGGTGGCCGCCGGCGTGTGGGGACGGCTCCGCGTGCTGTCCGGGACGGTCCGGTTCACGTTCGAGACCGATCCCCCGACCACCCGGACGGTGACCGCCGGGGAGGTCCAGGTCATCCCTCCCGAGGAGCCGCACTTCGTCGAGCCCGACGACGAAGCGAGGTTCGTGGTCGAGTTCCACCGCCCGCCGAGCTGATCCGGCTGGTCGGAGTCCGTTCGTCCGCTCGTCCGGCTCGTCCGGCTCGACCGGCTCGACCGGCTCGACCGCCACGGCGGGCGGCCGTCAGGTCGTCGGCTCGGTGCCGGCCAGGACGAGCTTCGACGACTCGTCGAACGTCGCGAGGCCCTCGAGGCGGATCTCCCGCTCGATCCGCACCGGCAACCACGTCTCGCCGTCGAACCAGAACCGCTCCACCATCCGACCCGACAGGTCGCCGCTGACGGTCCGGTCGACCTCCACGGGGATGGCCGCGAGCGACTCGGAGCCGACCTCCACGTCCTCGGCCTCGCCGACCTCCACCGTGCCCTCGAGGGTCGCCCGGAGCGTCGCCGGACCCGCCGACATCTCGAGTGAGCAGCGGACGTCGTCAGCTCCGGCGTCGCCCACGACCGGGTCCGGTCCGCACGTCACCTCCGCTTCGGCGGAGATCGCCCCGAGGCGCTGGTGCTTCCGGTGCGAGGCGATCCGCAAGGAGTCGCCGTCACGGCAGAACCGCGTGTCCTCGACGTGCTCGGCGAACAGGTTCAGCGTCAGCTCGAAGCACTCGCCCTCGCGCACGACCACCGCCGTCACCTCGTCGGCGAGCGGGCGGAGCTGGCTGGGCAGCACGCCGAGGCGGATCGTCTCCTCGCCCTCGGCGACGTAGGTGTAGACGCCTGCCGTGGGCAGCGACGCAGCGCCCTCCTCGGCGGTGGACCCACCGGATCGCTCCCTGAAGTCCTCGAGCGCCTGGTCCTCGGTGACCTCGTTGGCGCCACGGGGCCAGAGCGCCCACGCCGCGACGGCGACGATCGCGGCCAGCACGACCGCCACGCCGATCGCGGCCCTGCGGCCGCGGCTCATCGTGCGCTCAGACCTTCTCGGCCATCACGGAGCATGCGGCGAGGTTCGCAGCGTGGCGCCGCATGGAGGCCCGCATCGCGAGCACCCGCGGACGGGCGTCGCCGTCGCGCGCGACGTTGAAGGCGAACCGGGCGGCACCACGGACGCCCTCGTCGCTGAGAAGGCGACGCGGCTCGAGCAGGTGGAGCGGCGCCATGTGCGTGGCCGTCACCCGGAACCCGGCGTCCTCGAGCAGCGAGGTCCAGCCTGCGAGCGTGAGCGGGCTGACGTTCACCTTGATGCTCCCGGTGAGGTCTCGGGAGATCGACTCGCGGAGCACGTCGTCGGCGTCGTCCGGCACCACCGCCACCTCGTGGAGCCCGAAGCGCCCGCCGCTGCGCAGCACGCGGGCCAGCTCGGCGACGATCTTCTGCTTCTGCGACTGCGGCTGCATGGTGAGGTACGCCTCGCCCATGACCACGCTGGCGCTGCCATCGGGCAGCCCGGTGTCGGCTGCGGTCGTGTGGACCACCCGCCGGTGCTCGCCGGCGAAGAGCTCCTCCAGGCGGTGGGTGGCATCGGGGTCGCGGTCCACGCCCACGTACGAGGCGGGGTGCCGATCGAGGATCAGGCGGGTCGTCGAGCCCAGGCCCGGAGCCACCTCGACCACGTCGTCGGTGGCCGCGATGGCGAGGCTGTCGAGCATCAGCCGCGTCAGCTCCACGCCTCCGGGGCGCAGCACGCGCTTGCCCAGCCGTGCGAGCAGCCAGTGACCCGGCATCCGCGACGCGTCGAGCTGGGCACCTGGAAGAGCGGTCGTCGCGGTCATGTCGAGATCCCCGGGAGAGACGGTGAGGCACCCCTAACGTACCGCCTGACGCGCCCCTGTCAAAGGGCCCGGCTCACCACCGCTCGTCGCCCTGCGAAGGGCGAAGCGACGCTCAGGCGATGCCCTCGCGACGGCAGACCTCGGCGAGGATCTCGCGCATCCCGGGGCCCAGGTCGGGGCGGTCGAGCGCCAGCTCGACGGTCGCCCGGAGGTAGTCGATCTTCTTGCCGATGTCGAAGCGCCCGTTCTCGAAGATGAGGCCCATGACCGGCTCCTCCTTCAGGAGGAGGGCGATGGCATCGGTGAGCTGGATCTCGCCGCCCACGCCGGGCTCGACCCGCTGGAGCGTCTCGAAGATCTTCGGCGTGAAGAGGTAGCGCCCCACGATCGCGAGGTTCGACGGGGCGTCCTCGGGCTTGGGCTTCTCGACCACGTCGACGATCGAGCACACGTTGCCGTCACGGCTGTCGGGGGCGGCGCAGCCGTACGCAGAGATGTCGTCGGGCGCGACCTGCATCAGCGCCACGGTGGACGCGCCGGTGCGCTCGTAGTTGGCGATCATGTCGCTGAGGAGCGTCGACTCCTTGCGCATGATGTCGTCGCCGAGGAGCACCACGAACGGGTGGTCGCCGACGTGCTTCGCAGCGACCGACACGGCGTGCCCCAGGCCGAGCGGCTCGCCCTGGCGCACGTAGTGGATGTCGGCCAGGTCGGCGAGGGCGCGGACCTCGGCGAGGTCCTCGAGCTTCCCCTTCTCCTCCAGCTGCGACTCGAGCTCGACGTTGCGGTCGAAGTGGTCCTCGAGGGCGCGCTTGTTGCGCCCGGTGACGATGAGGATGTCGTCGATCCCTGCGGCGACGGCCTCCTCGACCACGTACTGGATCGAGGGCCGGTCGACGACGGGGAGCATCTCCTTTGGCTGGGCCTTCGTCGCCGGCAGGAACCTGGTCCCGAGACCCGCTGCAGGGATGACCGCCTTGCGAACCGGTGCGCTCACGAATGCTCTCCTCGGCCGGGAGTTGCCGCTTGTCGTCTCGGTCCCCCGCCCCCGACCCCTTCGGACGACCCCTTCGCAGGGTACCCGTTGAGATCGCGAAGCGGTCCCGCACGGCTACCGGGATGACGGGGGCCTCCGATATCGTTGGCACTCACCACCCGAGAGTGCTGATCGTCCAGCGAGACCCCCGTCACGAGGACCGCGATGCCGACCTACGACTACAAGTGCCGCGACTGCGGCCACGCCTTCGAGATCCAGCAGTCGTTCAGCGACGACGCGCTGACCGAGTGCCCGGAGTGCGCAGGGTCGCTCCGCAAGGTGTTCGGCAGCATCGGCATCAGCTTCAAGGGATCCGGCTTCTACAAGAACGACAGCCGCTCGGGCTCGTCGTCCAGCCGGTCGTCGTCCTCCAGCAGTTCGCCCGCCGCCTCCTCGGACTCCGGGTCCTCCGCCGGCTCGTCGGACGCGACGCCCGCCGCCGCCGGCTCGTCCTCCTCCTCGTCGTCCTCGCCCGGGGCGGACAGCGCAGCCTGATGTCGAAGCGGCGCAACCGTTCGGTCGTCCTCGACCCCCCGCCGTCGCCGCCGGTGCGGCGCGGGATGGTGTCGCCGCGCCGCACGGTCCCGCCGGGCATCGCACGGCCCGACTACGCCGCCACCGGCCAGCCCAGCGAGCGCGGCAGCAGAGCAGTCCGCACGGCCGAGGAGATCGAGGCCATGCGCGTCGCCGGCCGCGTGGCGGCCGAGGTGCTGATCGAGGTCGGCAACGCCGTCGCCCCCGGGGTCACCACCGACGAGCTCGACCGCATCGGGCACGAGGCCGCGATCGAGCGGGGCGCCTACCCCAGCCCCCTGAACTACCGGGGCTTCCCCAAGTCGCTCTGCACCTCGGTCAACGAGATCATCTGCCACGGCATCCCCGACAGCCGCAAGCTGCTCGAAGGCGACATCGTGAACGTCGACGTCACCTGCTTCATCGAGGGCGTGCACGGCGACACCAACTGCACGTTCGCGGTCGGTGAGATCGACGACGCCTCGAAGGAGCTGATGCGGGTCACCAACCGGGCCATGCACGCCGGCATCGAGACGGTCCGGCCCGGTTCGCGCATCTCCGACATCGGCAAGGCCATCGAGGGCGTCGCGAAGCCCGCCGGGTACGGCGTGATCCGCGAGTTCATCGGCCACGGCATCGGCGACCAGTTCCACACCAGCCTGCAGATCC
>JBIQID010000049.1:0-20102 GCA_044508215.1 Actinomycetota bacterium
CGGCTTCGGCCAGCCGGACCCGTTCGAGGGTCTGCCCGGCCATCTGGGCGATCGTGCCGAGCGCCTCGATGCGATCGGTGGTCATCCGGCTCTCGTGCTCCCAGGCCACCCCGAGCGCCCCGATCGTCCTGCCGGTCACGTCCACCAGGGGGAGGCTCGCCGAGGCGCGGAGCCCGATCGTCTCGGCCTCGTCCGCGATCTCGGGGTAGAGGCGGCGGAGCTCGCTGATCCCGGCGATGACTACCCTGCGTCGCTCGCGGGCGGCGTCCACCAGCGGGCGGTGGGCCTCCAGGGACTCGTAGGCGAAGCGAGCGGCGGCCTCCGGGTCGATCGTGGCGGGCAGGTACCGGTGGATCATCCCGGCGAGGGGGTCCACCACCCCCACGGTGAGGTAGCTGGCGCCCAGCGAGTCGGAGACCCGCTCCTGGAGGACGTCGACCAGGCGCTGCACGTTGCGGGCCGACCCGAGCGCCTCGGCGGTCAGCGACATCTGCCGGTTGTGCTCGGCTGCCGCGGCGACGTCGTCGCTGAGGCGCGTCCGCTCGAGCGTCTGGGCGATCAGCTGTGCGACGGTCTCGAGGGTCGCCTCCGTGCGAGCATCGAACTCGACGGGGTGCCGCCACGCCACTGCCACCGCACCGAAGCAGCGGCCGTCCCTGCTCCGCATGGGGAGCGCTGCGCGGGCTCCGAGGCCTGGCACGGCGCCCGGCCCGTCCGGGTAGCGACGGCGGTTCGCATCCGCGTCCTCGATCAGCACCGGTACGCCCTCGCGGGCGGCTTCGGTGAACGCCAGCGGAGCGGTGAGGAGCGGGTCCGCAAGGCGTTCCCGCGTCTCCTCGGGCACGGTCACGCCGTGGACCACGCGGAGGGTGCCCGATTCCTCGTCGATCAGCCCGATGCTCGCCCCCGAAGCACCGAACGGCCCCGCCACGGCCCGGTTCACGATCTCCGCGACCTCCTGCGTGCTGGAGGCAGCGGCGAGGAGGCGCGCGATGCCGGCGACCTTCGCCGCCTGGTCGGCGGCGGCGAGCCGCAGCTCGGTGGTCTCCACCCGATGTGCGGTGGCCGAGAGGCGGTCCATGAGGTCAGCCGCCGAGAGGCTCAACGCCGCCACGCCCGCGATGATCACGAACATCACGAGGGTCCACGTGCGGGGCCCGCCGATCCGGTCCTCCAGGTCGGTCCACTGGGCGATGCCCGCCACGAGCAGCTGCACCCCGATCGCGATCGGCAGCAACCTGCGGATCGCCCGGCGGCCCGGGGTCTCCTTCGAGAACCACCCGCTGATGCCGACCGTCGGGGTGGCGGCGAGGACGCCCGCCGAGAGCAGCAGCGCCGCGGTGGCCGTGGGGGCGGTGCTGATGATCTCGACGTGCTCGACCCCCTCCCCTCCCATGCGGTCCCCGTAGAGGATCGCCGTGCACATGAAGAGCGCTCCCACCAGGACCGGCGCGGCGAACGCCTGGGCGACCCTCGGGAAGCCGAGCGCCACGGCGATGACGGCCGCCACCAGGAGGCCGTAGAGGACGAGCGTCGACGCCGCCGGAACCGCCCGTCCCGGCACTTCCCACGACCAGCTCCGCAACGGGCCCGGGTCGCCGGCGATCCGGCATGCGGTGCAGAGGAGCACCACGGCGTTGGCCGTCCCCAACAGCACGTGCCCGACAACGTGTCGCGGACCGGCCGCCTCCGCCAGGCCGAGGAACAGGATGATCAACGCGGTGGCCGGGACCGCGCGGGGCAGGGTGTCGCCCCACGAGGTCGCTCGCTCCACGCCGAGGAGCCCGCCGATGAGGACGATCGCGCCGACCCCCGCGGCGGCAAGACCGGTCCAGCGCCGCAGCCCCAGAGCGGCCGACGGCCGGTGTCCGACCTTCAGGTGCTCCTCCACTTGGAGCGGAACGGTACTCCTCGTCCCGCGTCCGTGAGTGACGAGCTGGGCGTCAGCGCCCCTCGAACCGCGGTGTGCGGCGCTCGGCGAACGCAGCCCGGCCTTCCACGAGGTCCTCGCTCGCCCACGCACGCTCGAAGGCAGCGACGTAGTCGGGGTCGTCGAGGTGCCGTTCGACGCGGTCGAGCCCGAGCTTCGAGCCGGACAGGCTCAGCGGCGCCAGCGACGCCACTCGTTCGGCGGTGACCAGCGCGGCGTCGAGGCCGGCCAGCCGCTGCACGAACCCGAGGCGGTGCCCGTCCTCGGCGGTCAGCACCTCGGCGGTGAGGACCATCTCCCGGGCGGCGCCGGTGCCGAGGGTGCGGACCAGGCGTTGCAGCGTCCAGTGGTCGACCATCAGCCCGAGCTTCGCCACCGGTACGGCGAACCGGGCGTCGGGGGTCGCGTAGCGGACGTCGCACGCCAGCGCGAGCTGCATCCCGAGCCCCATGCACGACCCCGAGATCGCGGCGATGGTCGGGATCGGCGCACCGGCGAGGTTGTCGAGCATCACCCGCAGGCGCCGGGTGAACGCGAGGTCCTCCAGTTCCTTCAGGTCGGCGCCTGCACAGAAGTGGCCGTCTGCGCCGGTGAGGACGAGGCATCGGGATCCCCGCTCGAGCGCCGCCGCGACGGCGTCGTCGAGGGCGACCACCGCGTCGTGGTGCAGGGCGTTGCGGCGCTCGGTGCGGGTGATCGTCACCACGGTGGTGGTGTCGACCACCTCGGTGACGATGCCGTGCACGGGCTCCTCGGGCACTACGACTCGTCGATGGTGAAGAGGAGGTCGCCCTCCTTCACCTGGTCGTCGGGGGCGACGTGGACCTCGGTGACCGTGCCGGCGCACGGCGACTCGACCGGGATCTCCATCTTCATCGACTCGAGGATCGCCAGCTCGTCGCCCTCGGCCACCGTGTCGCCCACCGACGCCGGCACCTGCCAGACGTTGGCGGTGATCTCTGCTCTCACCTCGGCCATGGCGGTCAGCCCGGCTGGACGACCATCAAGAAGATGGCCACGACGAGGATGATGTGCAGGACCCCGGAGAGCGGCGAGACCAGCTTCTGGTTCCCGTCGTCGCGGGTGGCCCGGCCCAGCAGGAACACCAGGACGGCTGCGCCGATCACGGCGAGGAAGGCGAGCGACACCCAGATCTGGGCGAACGCCGACTTGTCGTCGACCTCGGGCCAGGCGGTGAGCATCCCGATGCCGGTGATCAGCACCCCGAACAGCGCCGGGAGCTGCACGAACGTGGCCAGCTCGCCGACCTTGGCGAGCGCCCCGTCGCCACCACGGCGAGCGGCCGGCAGCGCGAAGTTCGGCCCGAAGGCCACCACCGCCGAGAGGATGTGGATCACGAGGATCGTCTGGTAGAGGCCGTCACCGATGTCCATGCCGATGTTCTAGTACCCCTGCTCACACGGGCAGCACGCCGTGCTTCCGCCAGGGCCGTGCCACCTGCTTCGTCTCGGACACCCGCAGGCCCCTCACGATCGCAGCGCGGGTCTCGGCAGGATCGATGACGTCGTCGACCTGGCCGTGGCCGGCAGCGACGTACGGGTCGATGTTCGATCGGATCATCTCGGCCAGCTCGATGCGCTTCGCGTCGCGCTCGGGGCCCTCGGGCACCGCCTCCAGCTCCTTGCGGAACGCGATGTTCACCACGCCGTCGGGGCCCATCACGGCGATCTCGGCGCTGGGCCACGCCACCAGGTGGTCGCACTCGTAGGCCAGCCCGTTCATCACGAAGTAGCCGGCGCCGTAGCTCTTGCGCAGCACCACGGAGATCTTCGGGACCGTCGCCTCGCACGTGGCGAAGAGCATCTTCGCCCCGTGCCGGATGATCCCCTGCTGCTCGACGACCGTCCCCACCACGAAGCCCGGCACGTCGTGGAGGTACACGAGCGGGATCGAGAAGGCGTCGCACAGCCAGATGAACCGGGCCGCCTTGTCGGCGGCGTTCACGTCGAGGGCGCCGCCGAGCACCATCGGCTGGTTCGCCACGATGCCGACGGCCCGCCCGTCGACGTGCGCGAACGCAGTGACGATGTTGCGGGCCCACGCCGGCTTCAACTCGAAGACGTCGCCGTCGTCGACGACCTCCTCGATCACCTTCCGCATGTCGTAGGCCCGGCGCGGCGCCGTGGGGACGATCGAGTAGAGGGCCTCGTTGCGCCGGTCGGGCCGGTCCTCGGTGGGCCGCCGCGGCGACGGGTCCTGGTTGTTCTGCCCGAAGAACGACAGGTAGCGCTTGATCGTGGCGATGCACTCGGCGTCGTCGGCCACCTCGAGGTCGGCGACGCCCGAGATCTTGGTGTGCACCTCGGAGCCGCCCATCTCCTCCTCGGTGACGTCCTCGCCGGTGGCCGCCTTCACGAGGTGGCGCCCGGCGAGCGCCATCGACGAGATGCCCTTCACCATGATGACGACGTCGGCGAGCGCCGGGATGTACGCCGTGCCGGCTGCGCAGTGGCCCATGAGGGCGGCGACCTGGGGCACGACGCCCGAGAGGGTCACCTGCTCGCGGAACAGGGCACCCATCCCCGCGAACGTGGAGCCCGTCCCGGAGCCGACGCGGGCCCCCGCCGAGTCGAGCAGCCAGATGATCGGGATCCGCTGGCGGAGCACCAGCTCGCGCAGTCGGGTGACCTTCGCCTCGTTGACCGCTCCCATCGACCCGGCGAGCACCGTGAAGTCGTAGGCCGCCACCGCCACCCGGCGACCGTCGATCTCGCCGATGCCGGTGACGCAGCCGTCGGCCGCCATCGGGCCCTTCGACGCGAGCGCCGGATCCATCGAGTCGGCCAGCTGGCCCATCTCGACGAACGAATCGACGTCGAGGAGCCCCGCGAGCCGCTCGCGGACGGTGGTCTTCCCCAGCTCGTGCTGGCGGCGGACCCGGTCCGGGCCGCCCATCTGGAGCGCTCGCTCGCGTCGCTGCTCCAGGTCCTCGACCAGGGGCGCCCAGTTGTACCGATCGTCGGTCATCAGGTCCTCCTCAACGCCCCGTCCAGCGAGGCGGACGCTTCTCCATGAACGCGGCGATCCCCTCCGCTGCGTCCTCGAACGTGGTGGTCACGCTCAGGAGCGGGTGCAGCTCGGAGAGGGCGTCGCGCATCGGGCGTCCCCACACCGAGTAGAAGCTGTCCCGCCCGATCCTCATGACCGACGGGCTCTTGGCGGCGAGCGTCGCCGCCAGCTCGTCGACCGCTGCATCCAGCTCGTCGACGGGCACCACCCGGGTCACGAACCCGATCCGGTCGGCTTCCTCGGCGCCCACCCTCCGGCCCGTCATCATCAGCTCGAGGGCCTTCTTCGGGGGCATCGAGCGGCAGAGGGGGACGGTGATCATGAACGGCCAGAGCCCGACGTCGATCTCGGGGGTCCCGAACTGCGCGTCGTCCGCGGCGATCACCAGGTCGCACGCCAGCGCCAGGCCGAACCCTCCGGCCAGGCAGTAGCCGCGCACCCGGGCGATGGTGGGCTTCCCCAGCTCGGTGAGCTCCTCGAACAGCGCCGCGAGCTCGCCACGGGCACGGTGGATCTCCGCCTGCGACGCGTCGGCCGCCATCCCACCGAGGTCGGCGCCGGCGCAGAACGCCCGGTCGCCGGCGCCCGTGAGGACGACCACCCGGGCATCGGGGTCGTCCTTCAGGCGGGCCACCTCGGCACGGAGGCCGGCGATGACGTCCCAGCTGAGGGCGTTGCGGCGGGCCGGTCGGTTGATCGTGAGGCGGGCGACGCCGTCGGCCACCTCGCAGAGCAGCTCGGGTTCCGCCGTGGGGTCCGTGGTCTCCGACATGGGTCCTGACGCTATGCCGCCCCCGAAGGAGCGTGCGCCCCTCCCCGGGGCGGATCCAGGATGCTCGGTTCAAGTCGGGCCCGCCGGCGCCCGATCCAACGGACATGGACGACGGGCAGCCCGACGGATCGTGGGCCCGAGACGTCGGCGTCTTCGCACCTGCCGCGACGCCGTCCCTCGAGGAGCTGGTGGAGCACCGCCTCCCGTCGGACCGCTTCAGCGTGGCCGACGCGAACGGAGCCTTCGTCCGGCTGCCCGAGTCGCTGAGCGCTCTGCGGACGTCATCCGCGAAGGTCCGGGACCGCAACGCCTTCGCCGACCTCCACCCGAACGACCGCCTGGCGGCCGCTCGGGCCTTCATCGCCGCCACCCGTGAGGGCGGTGGTTCGCAACGAGGGCTGGTGCGTGTCGTGGAGGGCGACGGGAAGAGCTGCCGGGAACACGAGCTGCTGTTCGCCGACCACCTCGACCACCCGGACCTGAGCGGGGTGGTGGTGAGGATCCGGCCGGTGCCCGGCGCGCCGCTCGTGCCCGTGGTGGTCGACCATGAGCGCCTGGGCTGGAAGCGGCCCTCGTCGATCGTCTCGTTCCTCCTCGACGGCAGCGGGGCGATCAGAGGGGTCGAGGGGCCGATCGACGAGCTCACCGGGTGGACCGCCGAGCAGCTGATCGGCCTCCAGTCGCTCGACATGATCCACCCCGACGACCACGCCGCCTCGGCGAACGCGTTCGTCGACCTCGCAGCTTCCCCGGACACGTCGATGCTGCTGCGCCACCGGCTGCGCTGTGCGGACGGGGCCTACCGCTGGACCGAGGCGACCCTCAGCACCGCCGGCGACGGCCTGGTCCGCTCCGAGTGCCACGACATCGCCGAGCAGGTCGATCTGGAGGAACGCCTCGACTGGCAGGCGAACCACGACGTGCTCACCGGCCTCCTCAACCGCTCGGGCGCCACGAGCGCACTCGCACAGCTCACGCAGCCCGGAGGCCCCGCCGACCTGGCGGTGCTGTTCGTGGACCTCGACGACTTCAAGGACGTCAACGACACGCTCGGCCACGACGTGGGCGACGACCTCCTCAAGGTGCTCGCCCAGCGGTTCGAGGACGAGGTGCGGAGCGAGGACGTGATCGCGCGCCTTGGTGGCGACGAGTTCCTGGTGATCAGCAGGGAGGTCACCTGCGACGAGACCGCTCTCACGCTGGCCCAGCGGTTGCTCGATGCGGCGCGCTCGAGCGTCACCGTGAACGGGCTGACGGTCCGTTGCACCGCCAGCGTGGGCGTGGCGCGCCAGCGGCCCGACGACTGGCAGGACGCCACTGCCCTGGTGCGCGACGCGGACACGGCGATGTACGAGGCGAAGCGCTCCGGACGTGACCGGATCGTGCTCTACGACGAGTCGCTGCGGGTTCGGCTGGAGCACCGGGTGCGGCTCCAGGCCGACCTCCGTCGTGCCATCGAGGAGGACGCCGGCCTCGAATCGTGGTTCCACTCGATCCGATCCGCCGCCGACCCCACCCTGGTCCACGGCGTGGAGGCGCTGGTGCGCTGGCGCCTGCCCTCCGGCGAGGTCCTCCCGCCCGGAGCGTTCCTGCCGGTGGCAGCTCAGAGCGGGCTGACGCCGCAGATCGACCGGTGGATGCTCCAGCACGCCATCAAGCTGATCTCGCCGCTGGTGGAGGCAACAGGGCCCGACGGTTGGTTCGGCCTCGGGGTCAACGTCTCGGGCGACACGCTCGCCCAGCCCGACGCGGTCACGGCGATGCTCGAGGACGTCCACCTCGCCGGCTTCGACCCCACCCACCTGGTGGTGGAGGTCACCGAGACCGAGGCGATCCACAACCTCGACACGGTCGTGGAGGTGATGCGCCGCTTCAAGGAGGCCGGCGTGCGGGTGGCGCTCGACGACTTCGGCGTGGGCTACTCGTCGCTCACCCACCTGCGCCGCATCCCCGCCGACATCCTGAAGCTGGACCACACCTTCGTGGCCGACCTGGTGCACGACGAGCAGGTCCGCATCATCTTCGAGTCGATCGTCGACATGGCGAACCGCCTGGGCCTCTGCGTGATCGCGGAGGGCATCGAGACCCCCGAGCAGCTCCGCCTGGCCCGGGAGATGGGCGTGGCGAGCGTGCAGGGCTACCTGTGGGGGGCTCCGGCCCCGGCCGAGGAGCTGCCCTTCTGGCCGCAGCGCTGACCGGGCCGACCTGCGCGTCCCGCCGCCGACTCGCCCACATCGTCCGCCCACGACGGGACCCGCCCACCTAGCATCGGCGCATGTTGGCCTTGCTGCCCACCGCCCTGGCGGTGATCGCCGGCATCGGGCTGGGACTCGGCCTCGGCGGGCGGTTCTGGAACGCCCAGCGCTGGCGCCCGCAGGTGTGGCCCGCTGCCGCAGTGGGCCTCGGGCTGGAGCTGCTCATCCGCGTCGCGTCGCTCTCCGGCGGCGTGGCGGTCTTCGTCCACGTCGTCGCCATGGCGCTCCTCATCGTGTGGTGCGCCGCGAACCTCCGCACCCCCGGCATCGTGCTGGTGCTCGCCGGCCTGGCGCTGGACCTCGTTCCCACCATCTTGAACTGGGGCATGCCCGTGGGCCGCGACGCCGTGGCGGCGGCGGGGCTGGTGACGGGCGGATCGCTCGACGAGACGCGCCTCGACGGACCACGGCACATCGCCGACGGCGACCTGTTCGCCTTCCTGGGCGAGAACATCGCGCTCCCCACCGGACAGGTGCTCTCGATCGGTGACCTCGTCACCATGCTGGGCATCGCGCTGGCGGTCGCGGCGATCCTCCGTGGCCGACGCCTCCGGGCCCACGACGACCTCCCGTCGATCCCCTACCGGCAGGCGATCCGCGCCCTCGGCGACGGCCCGATGCCACGCCGCGGTCCGGGGACGCACCCGTCGCAGTCGGCGGCCGCCCGCCGTCCGAAGGCGCAGGACGTGGGGGTGAGGCGGCTGCCACGGGGCCACGGTGAACAGCTGCACGCGCACCACGGGTGGGCCGGCGTCGGTGAGGACGACCTCGCCCGGCTCAGAGCCCGGCGGAGCGCGCGACGGTGAACGCCAGCCCCGTCCACGACTGAGGCGCAGCGCCCCCCGGTCGAGCCGTGTCGGGGTTCCAGTGCTCGGCCATGCCGCTGAGGATCGCGCCGGCGGTCAGGGCGTCGGCCACCTCGTCCGCCACGTCCTCCCGACCAGCCCCACGCGCCGCACACCACACCAGGTAGGAGAGCTGCGGCCAGGACGGGCCCCGCCAGTAGGTGTCGGGGTCGAACGCCGGCTCCTCGCGGTGCACACCGGTGGGTCCGTACGTCGCCCCGTACGCGGCGGCCGACACCAGCTCGTCCATGGCCGCCTGCACGTGGCGCTCGTCGGGATCCACCAGCGCCACGAGCATCGCCTCCAACGTTCGCACCCGTCCCGAGCCGCTCTCGGTGGGACCGTCGTCGACCCACGTCCGCAGCTCCGGGTCCCAGCGGGCCGAGAGCGCCTCCGCCAGCTCCACCGCCCGCTCCCCCAGCCACACGTCGCCCGTCAGCGAGGCGAGCTCCAGCGCGTTCCACGCGATGAGCGCCGACAGCGCCACCGAGCCGACCCGGCACTCGTCGTTCGCGATCGGCGCCCCCGTCTCGTCGAAGGTGATCGACTGCACCAGCTCGCCCTTCCGGCGGTACCAGGCGTCACCGATCAGCTCGCCGACCACGAGCGAGTCCCACCGCGGGCTGTCGTCGGCCCCGGACTCCCACGGGTGGACCATCTCGACGAGGTCGCCCGGGGTCCGCCGGCGCTCCGAGAGCAGGAACCGGAGGCCTGCGCTCGCGCAATCGACCACGTCGGACGGCACCTCGATCCCGCGCCGGACCAGCTCCACCACTGCGTGGCCGAACATCGGCGGCTGGGTGATCGCTGACGTCGCGGAGCGGCCCCAGAACGACTCGAGGAACAAGGCGTCGCCCCAGTAGGTCACGTGCGGGACGAAGCCGGTCGGACCCTGGTGCGCGAGCGCCGAGCGCAGCTCGAGCACGGCCCGTTCCTCGTCGCCGAGGTCGGCGTGGACGATGGCACAGAAGCAGGAGTCCCACAGCCACTGCCACGGATAGGTGGTGGCGTTCGGCACGGTGAACCCGGGCGCACGCCAGTGCTCCTCGAACACGGGTCGCACCGCCCGGTCGAGGATCGCCGCCCGTTCGGGCGCCTGGGACGACGGCTCCGACACGTGCGGCAAGCTACTGCCCATGGCGACCGCTGCCTTCCTCTCGTTCCGCTTCGGACCGACCGACGGCGTCTCGGTGGTCGCCCGGCACTGGATGGACGAGCTGCGAGGCTTCGGCTTCGACGTGGTCACCGTGGCCGGGGAAGGCGACGTTGACCGCACGGTGCCGGGCCTCGAGATCGGGGCCGCCGACGCCCCGGATCCCGCTGAGCTCTCCGACGCCCTCGCCGACGCTGACCTGGTGGTGGTCGAGAACCTGTGCACGATCCCCCTGAACGTCCCTGCCGCCCTCGTGGCCGCGAAGGTGCTGGAGGGCCGACCGGTGATCCAGCACCACCACGACCCGCCGTGGCACCGCGAGCGGTTCGCCCACGTCACCGAGCTGCCGATCGACGACCCGGCCTGGCGGCACGTGGCGCTCACCCGCTTCGCTGCCGACGAGCTGCGCGAGCGCCGTGGCATCGATGCGGTGGTGATCCCGAACGGCTTCTCGGATCCCACCGATGGAGACCGCGCCGGCCAGCGGGCGGCGCTCGACGTGGCCGACGGGGAGCTGCTGGTGACGCACCCGGTCCGGGCGATCGAGCGGAAGGGGATCCCGGCGGCGATCGCGCTCACGGAAGCCCTGGGCGGGACGTACTGGCTGCTGGGTCCGGCCGAGGAGGGCTACGACGACGAGCTCGACCGCCACCTGGCGGCCGCCCGGTGCCGTGTGATCCATCGGGCGTGCGAGGACGAGGCCGACATCTACGCCGCCGCCGACGTGGTGGCGTTCCCGTCGACCTGGGAGGGGTTCGGCAACCCCCCGATCGAGGCGTCGCTGCACCGGCGGCCCGCCGCGGTCGGCCACTACCGGGTCGCCGAGGAGCTCCGAGGGCTCGGCTTCCGCTTCTTCGAGCCGGGGGACGTCGAGGGCATCCGGGCGTTCCTCGACCAGCCCGATGAGGAGCTGCTCGACCGGAACGAGGCGCTCGCCCGGGAGCACTTCTCGATGGACCGGGTGCGGGCAGAGCTGCGACGCCTGTTGGATGGAGCAGGATGGATGCCGTGAGCACGTCACCTCCCCCCGACCCGCTGCTCGCCAAGCGGGCCCGGATCGCACGCTGGTGCGAGCTGGGCAAGCGCATCGGGTACAGCGCCTACGGACTGGCGGTCGTCCTGTTCTTCGTCGGGTTCGCGGCAGGGTTCCGCGGCTGGATCACCACCACGATCGTGGTCCTGATGGTGGCGGGAGGCGCGGTGCTCGCCCCGGCCATCGTGTTCGCCTACGGCGTCAAGGCAGCCGACCGGGAGGACCGCGAGGCCGCCGGCGGGGCAACGGGCTGATTCGGTTACCAGCTGGTAACTTCTGAGGTCGACTATGCGACTGCCCGCCCACGAACGCCGCCGCCAACTGCTCGACGTGGCGGTGCGCGTCTTCGCTGAGCGCGGCTACCACTCCACGTCGATGAACGACGTCGCCGAGGCAGCCGGCGTCACCAAGCCCGTGCTCTACCAGCACTTCGCGTCGAAGCGCGAGCTGTACCGCGAGCTGTTGCTCGACATCGGGGGGCAGCTGAAGGACACGATCGCCAAGGCGACGGTCGACGCCGACGGCGGCCGCCAGCAGATCGAGCAGGGCTTCGAGGCGTACTTCGGCTTCGTCGCCGAGCACAGCGACGCGTTCCAGGTGCTGTTCGGCGCCGGCACCCGCCGCGACGAGGAGTTCGCCGCCGAGGCGCGCCGGGTGGAGGAGTCGGTGGCGGAGATGGTCGCCGGGCTCATCGAGATCCCTGGCATCTCCGAACAGCAGCGCCGCCTCCTCGGCAACGGGCTGGTGGGCCTCGCCGAGGGCGCCGGGCGCTACTGGCTGCACCACGGCGTGGACGTCGACGCCGAGACGCTCGCCGCGCAGGTGGCCCAGATGGCATGGGCCGGCCTCCGCGGCGTCAAGTGATCTCTCGGGTCCCCTTCTCGAAGTCGATCACCAGCCGCCGTTCCCCCTCGGTCAGCTCGAGGAACCGGCCGAGGTGGCACACCGCACCCCATGGGCTGTCGAGCCGCGGGTGATCGCCGAGCGGCACGACCTCGCCCTCCACGACGAAGTCGCCCTGCAGGGAGAGCTCCATCGCACCCTGCGAGGGTGACTCGTAGCGAACCCGGTGCCCGCCCGTGGCGAGCTTCTCCGCCGAGATGTGGGCTGAGGTGATCGCGGCGACGAACTGCTCGAACGTGCCGGCGTCGGCGCGGCGGGACACCTCGACGACCCAGACGTTGTCGGCCCCACCGGGCGCGACGAGGTCGAAGGGCTTCGTCATGCCCCGCGTCGCCACCACCGCCGGGTCGTAGGTGCGCCACGTGGTCGGCCGATGGGACCACAGCGCGACGTAGCCGTCGCCCTTGCGCCCGATCGTCCAGCCTCCGTCCTGGACGACCTCGTCGAAGTGGTCCTGGGGGAAGTAGGCGTGGGTCTCCGGCTGGTAGCCGAACACGGGGCCGAGGAGCGGGTCGGTGGGCGACTGGTACCGCGGCCGGTAGAGGTGGATCGCCACGTTCTCGAGCTGGGCGGTGCGGGGCATGGACGCCGAACCGGTCCAGTAGCCGCGGTCCTCGCGCCAGTCGAGCGACTCGGGCGTGGGGCGCTGCGGGTGGTTGGTGAACACGACGGCGTCGGGGTCGAGCGTCGCCTGCCACGAGTGCACCTGGTCGCGGGCGTCGCCGGGCCGGTGGTCGATCACCGAGCTGAGCATCACCTCGGGACTGCGCCATGTGTAGGTGTTCGCCTCGCCCAGCACGCCGAACGCGGCCATCGACGCCAGCTCCCTGGCGCCCATCTGGGCGATCAGCGGGCCGGCGTCCGCGATGGGGCGGATCGCCGAGTACTGCTGGAACAGGTCGGTCTCCCACATGCGCCAGCGCTTGGCGGCCTCGAGCGTGACCGGCACGACCTGCCAGGCGGTCAGCGCGCCCTGCGACCACCAGAACGGCAGGTTCTCGGTGGTGTAGTCGTAGCCGTACGCGCCGCGGGGGTTGGGATCCAGCGGCTCGTGCGGGTCGATCGGCACACCGTGGCGCTCCTTGACCACGGCCACCTCGTCGCTGACCGCGATGCGCCGGATCACGTCGGGCATCCGGTAGCGATCGGCACCGCAGAAGTAGGTGGCGCCCGTGTCGGTCGCTGACGTCCAGCCGTGGTGGGTGTCGTCGAAGAGGAGCTTGGCGGTGCCGAAGGTGGCCTCGTCGAGCGAGGACATCTTGTCCTTCTTGTAGGTGCGACCCCGGGTGGCGCCGTACGCGCCGTGGTGAAGGTGCGTCGCGATGTCGGCCAGGCACAGGTCGAGCGCCGCGCACCCGAGGCGGATCAGCTCCTCGTCGTCGCACAGCTCGACGAGGGTGAGGAGCGGCGTGATGTTCTTCAGCATGTAGACGTTCGAGTGCCACTCGCTGAAGCCGAAGAGCGACCGCTCCTCGACCCACTCCAAGATGTCGGGCCGTGCCCGCTCGGCGTGCTGGGCGCCGGTCATCCCGGTGACCGTGAAGGTGCGCTCCGGCATCGCCAGGCCGGCGAGGTACTCGTCGACCGCGAAGATCAGCCGGTGGTTCTCGGACCAGAACCACTTGTGGTCGATGCGGTCGGCCGGCAGCGGGTCGTCGTAGCGGTACCGGAAGTCGGCCATCCGATCCTCGATCGCCGAGAGGACCGCCGGGTCGATGATCCCGTCGCCCAGGCGCAGCACCCAGTGCAGGTACATGATCTGGAAGTCGCCGGTGTCCTTCCAGTCGTCGAGCATTCCGAACACGTCCGCGAGGCCGCCGATGGTGACCTGCGATGGGTCCCAGGTGAACGACGGGTCGCGCCTCGCCCGGATGAGGTGCGCGGCGATGCTCGTGGCGTCACCGGGGCGGAGCTGCTGGGTGGCGAAGGCGAGGTAGTCGGCAGCACGGGCCTGGAAGGCCGCTTCGTCGATCAGCCCCGCAGCGCCGGGGAGCGGGATGGGACCAGGTGCACCGGTGAGCGGTGGGCCGCAGGTGGGGTTCGGTAGCGGCTTCGGGCCCGGCACCGGTGCGCAGGCGGCGGCCGCCGCAGCCGCCGCCCCCGCCAAGAGGAACTGTCGTCGAGTCGCGTACATGGCAGTCGTTCGCCCTCCCTCGCCTCGGTTCACGGTAACGACGCGGTGCTCCCGCTGCCATCGGTCCGGGGATCGGCCTCGTCCCCGGTGCCGTGCAACCGCACGATCCGGCCCGTCGCCGCCGACTCCATCGCGGCGAACGCGATCCGGTGGCTCTCCACGCTCTCCCGGGCCGACACCGACGGCTCGCTGCCACCTTCGATCGCCTGGAGGAAGTCGCGGAAGAGGGGCCGCTCCCCTCCCCCGTGGCCGTCGAACGCCGTCGGGATCGGCACCTTCCGCACCCGGCCCGATCGGTGGTCGGCCACGTTCAGCCACCCGTCGAGCGCGCGCAGCTCGCCCCACGCGGAGCCCAGGGTGCCGTTCACCCGGATCGTCCGCATCGTGCGGTGCGAGGCGGACTGCAGCGTGAACGAGGCGAGCACGCCGTTGGCGAAGCGGATCGACACCGTCTGCCCCGAGGGCTGGTCGTTGTCGTCGACCTTCCAGGCACAGCGTCCCCAGCGGGTGGTGCGGAGGGCGTGCTCGAGCCCCTCAGGCGTGTGGTCGTCGGTGACCGCGGCGACGGGCCACCGCCACCATTCCATCCGCTTGGCGACGCCGCGGATCGACGAGTCCAAGAGCCGCGGGCGCACGGCCTTGAGCGCCGACGCTGCCACCCCGAGGCCGACGGGCCGCTCGGCCATCGCCAGGTCGGCGAGCACCGGCGTGAGGTCCCGGTAGGTGGCGACCGCGTCGTAGGGGCACGTGCGGGCGTGAGGACAGCCCTCGATGCAGTGGAGTGGAGCGCCGGGCGGCGCGTTCTCGGCGGTGAGCTCGGTGGGACGGGCGAACGACGCCACCTCGGCCGCGGGCGCCCCGGCCATCCACGAGAGCAGGTCGAGGTCGTGGCAGGACTTCTGCAGCAGCCACGGCACCACGCTCCGCCGGGTGTGGCCGCGCACGTACGAGTGGGCGTAGTGCCAGAAGGCGACGTTCTCCGCCATCTGGATCGTCATCACCTCACCGAGTGCCCCCGACTCGATCACCCGGTGCAGCTTCGAGAAGAGGTGGGAGTACCGGTAGACGTGGCAGACCGCCACGGTGCGGTCCGCCCGCTCGGCGGCCTCGACGATCCGACGGCAGTCGTCCTCGTCGAGGGCCATCGGCTTCTCGAGGAGCACGTGGTACCCGGCCTCGAGCGCGGCGAGGGTGGGCTCGACGTGGTGGGTGTCGCCGGTGGCGACGATGGCGTAGTCGGCCAGGCGTGGGAGGGCGAACAGCTCCTCCCACCCGGCGTGGCAGTCGGAGCCGGTGAGCCCGTACCGCTTCGCGAACCGATCACGGCGTCCCTGGTCGGGGTCGGCGACGGCCACGATGCGGCCGAGGTCCGGTTCGTCGAGGAGCAGGGTGGCGTACGCGTCGTAGCCCCGGTCGCCCGCCCCCACCACCACACCTGTCGTCGCCATGGGCGCCATCTTCGCGGCTGGCAGCTCGAGGCGCGTCGCCTTCGGCGCCGGCGGCTCGCGTGCCAACATGGGCCGGGTAGCGGAGGACGAAGAAGCGAGCGCCAGCGAGCGAACCTGAGCCGGAGCTGGCCCGGCCCGAGGAGGAAGGCATGGCTGGGTGAGCGGTGCGTTCCCGCAGATGCGGCGGGTGGAGGGCACGGCGGGTCTGCGGGCCCGCCTCGACGAGCTGGGCTGCGACCTCCCGGTGGCGGAGGAGGTGGACCCGAGCGGCTCGCTGGCGTCGCCGCTGGAGCACGGCCCGTGGCGCCTCACCAACCGCTTCGCCGTGCTGCCGATGGAGGGGTGGGACGGCACCGCGGACGGACGACCGACCGACCTGGTGCGCCGGCGATGGCACCGCTTCGGCCTCTCGGGGGCAGCGCTCGTGTGGGGTGGCGAGGCGGTGGCGGTGGTGCCCGACGGGCGGGCGAACCCGAACCAGCTCACCTTCGGCCCGTCGTCGGTGGCCGACCTCGCCGACCTGCGGACGACGGTGCTCGACGGCCACGCGGCCTCAGGAGTGGAGGGCCAGCCGGTCATCGGGCTGCAGCTCACCGACTCGGGCCGCTGGTCCCGCCCCGACGGTGTGCCGGCTCCCCGCACCGCGTACCAGCACCCTGTCCTCGACGGCCGGGTGGCTGCGGGAGCAGCCAACGTGCTGACCGACGCACAGCTCGACGACCTCGGCGAGCGGTTCGTCGCCGCTGCGGTGGTCGCCCGGGAGGCCGGGTTCGACTTCGTGGACGTCAAGCACTGCCACGGCTACCTGCTGCACGAGCTGCTGACAGCGGTGGACCGCCCCGGCCCCTACGGCGGCGGGTTCGAGGGGCGGACCAGGTTCCTGCGGCGCGTGGTGGAGGGCGTCCGGCGGGACGCTCCCGACCTCGGGATCGGCGTCCGCCTGTCGGCGTTCGACGTGGCGCCACACCGGGCGGGCACTGACGGCGTGGGCGTGCCGGAGGCCGACGGCACCTACCGCCACGCGTTCGGTGGCAACGGCACCGGCGAGGGGATCGACCTCAGCGAGACCCACCGCTTCTGCGAGCTGCTGGTCGAGCTGGGCGTCTCGATGCTCTGCGTCACCGCGGGCAGCCCCTACTACTGCCCGCACGTGCAGCGCCCCGCGTTCTTCCCGCCCTCCGACGGCTACCTGCCACCTCGCGACCCGCTGGTCGACGTGGTGCGCATGCAGGAGGCCACCCGCGACCTGGCCGTGGCGCACCCCGAGCTGCTGGTGGTCGGGTCGGGTCTCACCTACCTGCAGGACCACTTCGCGAACGTCGCGCAGGGCCTGGTGGAGAAGGGCTGGATGCACTCGGTGGGGATGGGACGGATGGTGCTGAGCCACCCCGAGCTGCCGGCCCGGGTGCTGCGCGGCGAGGGCCTGGAGCGACGGCTGGTGTGCCGGACGTTCAGCGACTGCACCACCGCGCCGCGGCACGGGATGGTGTCGGGCTGCTGGCCGCTCGACGAGCACTACAAGAGCCGCCCCGACCGTGTGGAGCTCACCAAGGTGAAGCGGGCGGCCGAGCAGGCCCGCGGTGGCCGGAGGAGGAGGGACGAGGAGTGACCGACGTGGCGACGACCCCTCCCCCTGTGATCGAGCGGCGCACGATCCGCGGCGCCTCGGCGGTGCTCCTGCCGATGACCGAGGACGGCCGCATCGACTGGCCCGGCTTCGAGGTGCACCTCGGCCGCACCGTCGCCGCGGGCCTCACGCCGGCGGTGAACATGGACACGGGCTTCGGCCCCTACCTCGACCACACCGATCGCGCCGAGGTGCTGCGGGTCGCCACCGCGGCCGGCGGCGAGGTGATCGCCGGGGTCCACAGCGACGACGCTGCGGGCGACCGCGTCGACGTGGGCGCGCTCTGCGCCGAGGCCGAAGCGGTGGCGGCGACCGGCGCGCTGCCGATCCTCTTCCCGTCCCACGGCATGGCGGCGTTGGACGACGACGAGCTGGTGGACCTGCACCGCACGCTGGGCGAGCGGGTGGGTCCGTTCCTCGGCTTCGAGCTGGGGCCGATGTTCCACCCGGCGGGCCGGATCTTCTCCACCGAGGTGTTCGAGGCGCTCCTCGGGATCGGGCCGGTGGTGGGCCTGAAGCACAGCTCGCTGCGCCGTGACCTCGAATGGGAGCGCCTCCGGCTGTGCCAGCAGCTGCGTCCCGACTTCCGGATGATGACCGGCAACGACCTGGCGATCGACCTCGTGGTGCACGGCTCCGACTACCTGCTGGGGCTGTCGACGTTCGCTCCCGACGCGTTCGCCCTCCGGGACGCTGCGTGGGCGGCGGGCGACCACGCCAGGTTCTGGGAGCTCAACGACGTGCTGCAGTACCTCGGGCAGTTCGCCTTCCGCCCGCCCGTGCCGGCCTACCGGCACGACGCGGCGATGTTCCTCGAGCTGCGGGGGTGGGCCACGACGAGCACCACCCACCCACGGTCACCCGCTCGACCCGACAGCGACCGGGAGGTCCTGGCCGAGATCGCCGAGCGGATCGAGGCGCTGGTCGACGCCTGACGCCGCCGTCGCCGCGCTGACCGCTGCCGTCGCCGCTGCCGGCGGGCCCGCCGCTGGCGCTGCTGGCCGTGCTGGCCGTGCCGTCGCAAGGGCGGCGGCGACCAGGCCGAACGCACGCAGCCGCACCACCTCGGGCGAACCAGGGTCCTCCAGCGCTGCTACCGCTCCCGGGACGAGGCCTCGCCCTCGGGCCTCGGCAGCCACCTGCGCCAGCTCCGCTTCGGCTGCGGCCGTGCCGTCGTCGGCGAGGCGGAACGCCAGGTCGGCGAGGTGTCTCGGGCCGGTGGTCCACGTCATGTGGTGAACATCGCACCCCCTGTCGATCAGGTCCAACGATGATCTACGATCGAAACCATGAGCAGCGCTGATGGGGGGCTCCCGACGCTGGAGGTCCGCCTCCTCGTCACGTTCATGGCGGTGGCGCGCTCCCGGTCGTTCGGGGCGGCGGCGCAGGAGCTGGGCTACACCCAGTCGGCCGTGAGCCAGCAGATCGCAGCGCTGGAGCGCGGTGTCGGCCAGCGGTTGTTCGAGCGGCCCGGTGGACCGAAGCCGGTGGAGCTGACCTCCGCCGGCGAGGTGCTGCGGGTGCACGCCGAGGGCATCCTCGCGAGCGTCGCCCGGGCGGAGGCGGACCTGGAGGCGATCAGGGCGGGCACGTCGGGGCGCATCTCGGTGGGCGTGTTCCAGAGCGCCTCGGTGCGCATCCTGCCGGAGGTGCTCAGCCGGTTCCGCCGCGAGCACCCGGGCGTGGACGTGCGGTCGTTCGAGACCGACGACCAGGCGACGCTCCTCGACGGGCTGGCATCGGGCCAGCTCGACGTGGCATTCCTCGTGGGGCCGCTCGACAGCAGCCCCCACGAGCTGGTCGACCTCGGCACCGACGACTTCGTGGTGATCAGCGCGCCGGGCTCGCCCCTGGTGGAGGGTGGACCCACCGTCGCGCCGACGACGCTCACCGGCCGGCCGATCATCGCCCAGAGCGACACGTCGCCCTGCCAGCTGCTGATCGAGCGAGGGCTGCGCGAGGCGGGCGCGGAGCTCGACATCGTCTTCCGCACCGGCGACAACGCGGCGGTTCAGGCGATGGTCCGCTCCGGCATCGGCGAGGCGGTGATGCCGATGCTGGCGCTCGACCCCTCGGACCCCGACGTGGTCATCAGCCGGATGGACCCGCCGATCCCGGCACGGCTGATCCAGCTGGGCATCCCCCGCCGCCGCTCCGACTCCGCCGCGGTGCGAGCCTTCGCCGAGACGGCCCAGAAGGTCTGCGCCGAGGTGCTGGCGCCGAGCTGACCTGAGCGACCCCGGGCGCCGACGAGCTGTCCGAGGTCGTTGCAGCAGCAGGGACGTTCGCACCTGGTGACAGCACTCCCTGGGGTGTTCGATCGGGGTGGAGCCGTCGGTCGGCGAACCCCCGGAGGCGGCTCCGGGAAGGAGGCCACGATGCGAGCGCTGGTGGTGTTCGAATCCATGTACGGCAACACCCGCCAGGTGGCGGAGGCCATCGGGCGGGGACTCGGGGAGGTCGGCGAGGTCTCCGTGGTGCCGCTGTCGCAGGCGACGGCGGAACGGGTGGACACCGCCGACCTCGTGGTGGTGGGCGGACCGACGCACGTCCACAGCATGAGCCGGCCGCTGACCCGGAAGGGCGCTGCGGACGACGCTGTGAAGGAGGGCTCGGTTCTGCAGCTGGAGCCCGAGGCGCAGGGTGACGGGGTGCGCGAGTGGCTCGAGGCCCTCGGGACCGCCCACGGCTGCGCCGCTGCGTTCGACACCCGGATCCGGGCGAACCCGCTCCTCACCGGGCGCGCCTCCAAGCCGATCGCCCGGCGCCTGCGGCGCACAGGCTTCGAGCTGGTCGCTCCGCCGGAGAGCTTCCTGGTGTCGAAGGAGTCGGTCCTCGAGGAAGGCGAGGCGGAGCGGGCGGTCGAATGGGGACGTCAGCTCGGCCGCGCGGTTGCTCCTGCGAGCGTGAGTGGCAGCTGATCTGACGGCGAGCTGATCGGCGCGGCCTCAGCCCGTCGACACGCTGTCCGA
>JBIQID010000207.1:0-2674 GCA_044508215.1 Actinomycetota bacterium
TCAGAAGACGGTACTCCTGCCCGGTCGAGGGGTCCAAGTCCGGTCCTTTCATAGCCGATATGACGGCGAGGGCCACCGGACCCGGATCACGACGACCAGCGCCGGCGGCACGGTCGCCACGCGCGACTTCCGCTACCAGGACGACGCGATCGTCGAGGAGGTCCTGACCGACGCGACCCACAGCAGCGCGGTCGTGCGCAGCTACGTGGTCGACGAGGCGGGCACGATCGTCAAGGTCGTCGTGCCCCCGGGCGAGACCGGCGCCGGCACCTACCTGCCGCTGTACAACGGCCACGGCGACGCGATCGCCCTGTACCGGCTCGAGACTGACGGCACCCTCAGCCTCGCCAACAGCTACCGCTACTCGACGTGGGGCACGCCGACCACGACAACCCACGGCGGGAGCGCCGACCTCGGGTTCCGCTTCCTGTACGTCGGCGAGTTCGACGTCCAGTGGGACGACCCGTTCGGGTTGGGCCTGCACTACATGCACGCCCGCCACTACGCGCCGGCACTCGGACGCTTCCTCCAGCCCGACCCCGACCTGGTCGACCCGAACCTGTATGCCTACGCCGCCAACAACCCGGTCACCGAGCTCGATCCCCGCAGCTGCAAGCGACGTCCCGCTTGGTCGGGATCGTGCCAGTCGATGACCAAGAGGCCGCAGTCATAGACCCGACGGCATTCGCAGACGAAATCAGGGACGAGCTCTCGCTGATGGAGTAGGCACGTATCGACATGCCGCCCCGCCCTCCTCAAGGGATCGGCGCGCCCGCCCGGCGTTGGGCGGCTAGGGCACGGCGACCGACTCGGCCATCGTCGCGAAGTCGTCCAGGAGGCCGTCGACCCGAAGGCCCTCAATCGTGCTGTCCGGTGCGATCAGCGCGACCGTGATGGGCTGCGCGTCGTCCACCACCAGAGCGACGACTTGGAGAACTTCGGCATCCGGCTCGAGGGCGTAGATCCGAGTCCGCGGTTGGGAGGCGATCGCCCGGAACGGCACATCGTTGCTCGCCCAGAGCCGCTCGATGCCGGCAGCCCAGCCGGCCAGATCGGGAGACGCCCGAAACAGGTCGAGCTGCGGATATGCGCCACCGACCGAGCTGTGTTGTGGGTCAGGGTCAGGGCTGGGCAGCGCGGCGTAGTTGACCGCTTGGAGCGTGTAGCGCGGCTCGGCCGGACGGATGAAGCCACGAGACTGCCCGAGGTCGATCGACTCCCAGTTCGTCGGACGGAGCATGGCGAATCCGTACTTGTCGTCGACGAACCAGTCGAGCGCATCGATCGAAGGACTTTGCGGCCCCTGCGTCGCCGCTGACGGGCTCGGCGTCTCGCCCAAAGGCGAGCATGCGGCCATCACGATTGCTATGACCAGCGCAGCGCCCGTCGAGAGGCGCCTCATAGAGCTCGGCGAATCGCATCGAGAATGCGCGCGACGATCGAGCGGCGCGGCCTCGCTCGCTCGCCTCGGGCCTGAGCTGCAGCCCGATCGGCGTCGCGGTGCGCGAGGGCCTGCGCGGCGTCGGACTGCGTGCTCGCGAGCCTCTCTTCATTGGCCCACGTCGCGCCAAGCAAGCCAGGATCCGGTCCTTGAATCCCCATCGATGGAACTCCTGTCTCGGTCGAGGCGGGATCGCCTCCGGCCTCGACCGTCGCGCCGAGGATCAGGATCGCTCGGGCCGGCGGCCCGGGCGGTGGACTAGAACGAGAAGGGGAAGTACCACTCACAGTTCACGTTGAGTGGGTCACCGAAGACCGAGAGGTGCGCATGGCTCCCGAGAGCGCTATTGCGATGTTCGGACAGTAGGAATCGGTCACCGTCTTCGTCGTCGCACTTACGATCTTGTTGATTCGATCCGAACTGCACGGGTACGCGTTGGCCGCGGTCAACCGGGCTCGGTTCTGAAGCCTTCGGTCCAGTGGTCCTCGTCCAGGGTGAACTCGACGAGGAAGAAGCCAGGATCCGCGTCGTCGTCCGTGATTTCGGGATGGTCGGAAAAGCCGGGTTGGGTGCGCAGTCGGTCGACTGCCTCTATGGCGCGCTCTCTGGATCGATACGTGCCGATGAGGAGCGACTCGTCATCCTCCGTTGCGCCCACGGGGCGGTACCAAAGAAGCCAGACCGGCCAGGACGCGGCCGTGCCTCCAGCCCGACGAAGTTCGGACTCGTACGCGGTCACGGACGCTTCCATGACCGTCGCCTGAAACTCCGTGACGATGAACTGGTAGAGGTCGATCCGGGCACCCGGATCTGGGACCCACAGCTCGACGAGCTCAGCGAGCTGGCCATGGACGGCAGCCACCTCCGGATCGTCCGAGAGCCGCACCAAGGGCGAATCTTCCGCTGACGAATCGGCCGTCATCGCCCACTCCTGCCACTCCGGAACCTTCGGGGAGCCCGGCAACGACTATAGCCCGGCAAGAGGGGCACCGGACCTACAGCGTCGACGCGATGTTCCAGGCGAAGGCAGCGACGACCGCGTTGCCGAGCAGGCTGATCGCGAGCTGGGCGCGCCACGGCAGCCGCTGGTGGGCCAGCGCGCCGAGGACCGCGAGGAAGAGCTGCCACGATGCCGACGCCAGCGCCGCCCCGACGATGAACGCAGTCCGCTCCGCCGGCCCCGCACCGAGATCGGGCCGACCGCGGAATGGAGTGCGCGGTGAAGACCAGGCG
>JBIQID010000050.1:0-17508 GCA_044508215.1 Actinomycetota bacterium
TTCTTCGGCGAGTACCGCGGCCACGGCCACCCGCACGAGTCGGGCCCCCGCATCACCATCCCGCTGATGATCCTCGCCGTGCTCGGCGCGATCGCCGGCATCGCCAACCTCCCCGGGGAGATCCTCGGCATCAAGATCCCCGACGGCCTCGCCCACCGCCTCCAGCACTACGTCGAGCCGGTCGGCGCCTTCTTCCCCGGCCACGACCAGGGCTTCGTCCACGCCGGCTTCAACGTGGGCCTCGCCGGGCTGTCGCTGCTCGTCGCCCTCGCCGGCGTGGGGGTGGCCTGGGCGTTCTACGCCCGTGGGGCGTTCTCCTGGATGGCCGGCCTGTCCGAGCGGAACAAGCTCGCCGGCTGGTTCAAGCGCCTCCTCGAGAACAAGTACTACCTCGACCGCCTGTACACCGACATCATCGTCGGCGCCATCAAACGGCCGATCGCCGCAGCGGCCAACTGGACCAACCAGCACGTGCTGGACGCCGTCGTGAACGGCGTGGGTCGCGGCACCGTGGGCGCCGGCCGGTGGGTCTACACGCGGATCGATCAGACGGTCGTCGACGGTGTCGTGAACGGCACCGCGGCGGTGAGCTCTGCGTCCGGTGGCGGCTTGCGCAAGCTGCAGACCGGTCGCGTCCAGCAGTACGCAGTGCTGTTCTTCGCTGGAGCAGCACTGCTCGCCGGCGTGCTCGTCGTGGCGATCGGGAGCTGAGCGGACATGGCCCAGCACACACCAGAGGACCTCCGCTCGGGGACACCAGGGAGAAACGGACACAGATGAACAGCGCACACAACTGGTTGCTGCCACTGATCACCTTCGTGCCCCTCGCGGGTGCGGCGGTGATGCTCGTGATCCCGAAGCAGCAGGAGAACCTCCACAAGGGCCTGGCCCTCGTGACCTCGCTCGTGGCCTTCGGCCTCGGCATCTACCTGCTGACGCTCTTCGACATCGACAACGGCAAGTCGCTGCAGTTCGTCGTCGACAAGAGCTGGATCGACGTGATCAACAGCCGCTTCATCATGGGCATCGACGGGCTGTCGCTGCCGCTGATGGGCCTGACGCTGTTCATCATGCCGCTCGTCTTCATCTACAGCTGGAACCACATCCCCGACCCGGGCAACGCGAAGGCGTACCTGATCCTGATGCTGGTGCTCCAGACCGGCATGATCGGTTCGTTCACCGCCCAGGACCTGATCCTCTTCTTCGTCTTCTTCGAGGTCGTCCTGGTCCCGATGTACTTCATGATCGGGATCTGGGGTGGCGAGCAGCGCCAGTACGCAGCGATCAAGTTCTTCCTCTACACGCTGTTCGGCTCCGCGCTGATGATCGTCGCCTTCCTCTCGCTGTACTTCCTCGTGAAGGACCCGGCCACGGGTGAGGCGCTCCGGACCTTCGACATGCGCCTGCTCACCGAGGCGGGAGGCGCCGGCATCGCCCGGACCACCGCCATCCTGATCTTCGGCGGCATGTTCATGGGCTTCGGCATCAAGGTGCCGATGTTCCCGTTCCACACCTGGCTGCCGGACGCACACACCCAGGCGCCCACGCAGGGCTCGGTGATCCTGGCCGCCGTCCTCCTGAAGCTCGGCACCTACGGCTTCGTCCGCATCGCCCTGCCGATGCTGCCGGTCGCCGCCCGCTGGTGGGCGCCGATCATCGCCGTGCTCGCCACGATCGGCATCATCTACGGCGCCCTCGGCTGCCTCGCCCAGACCGACATGAAGCGGCTCATCGCGTTCTCCTCGGTGGCGCACATGGGCTTCGTGATGCTCGGCATCGCGACGCTCACCGACTACGGCATCAACGCCGCGGTCTTCGGGATGGTCGCCCACGGCCTCATCACCGGCATGCTCTTCTTCGTCGCCGGCTCGATGAAGGACCGCTACCACACCCTCGAGATCAAGCGCCTCGGCGGCCTCCTGGTGTCGGCCCCCAAGCTGGGCTGGATCCTCGGGTTCAGCGCCATGGCGTCGCTCGGCCTGCCCGGCCTCGCCGGGTTCTGGGGCGAGTTCCCCGCCATCCTCGCGGCCTACCAGCCCGCCGACGGCCTTCACCTCGGGCTGTTCCGCACGTGCATGGTGATCGCAGCGCTCGGCACGGTCTTCGCCGCCGGCTACCTGCTCTGGATGTTCCAGCGGACGTCCTTCGGCACGCCGAAGGAGGAGTTCGTCGACGACCCGCACATCCACGACGTGCACTTCAACGAGTGGGTCGCCTGGGCGCCGATGCTCGCCGGCATCGTGCTCTTCGGGTTCGTCCCGGGCCTCCTCTTCCAGATCAGCAACCCGGCCGCCACCTACATCGCGAACGCCGCCCAGGCGGTCGTGGGAGGCTGATCGAACGTGACGGGCCTCCTCCTCGCCGCCGCCAAGTGGGCCGACCAGCCGGTCCTCGACTGGCACGCCCTCGCGCCCGAGGTGGTCCTCGCCGGCACGGTCGTGGCGCTCATCCTGCTGGACGTCGTGCTGCTCGAGCGGGCGAAGGCGCTGATCTCGGCGGTCGCCGGCATCGGCCTGCTCGCCTCCCTCATCCCGGTGATCACCCTGGCGATCTCCGACGACACCACCCGCGAGCTCTTCGGCGGCGCCTACGTGGTCGACCGGCCCACCCTGCTCCTGAAGGCGATGTTCATCGTCACCGGCTACGTGGTGGTGCTGATGTCGACCAACTACGTCGCCGAGGGCGACTACTGGGAGTCGGAGTACTACACGCTGCTCGTCATGGCGATGGTGGGCATGACGGTGATGGCGTCGGCCCGCGACCTGATCACGATCTTCATCGCCTTCGAGCTGCTCTCGATCCCGACCTACATGATGTCGGCGTGGCGCAAGGGTGACGTCCGCTCGAACGAGGCGGGCCTCAAGTACTTCCTCATGGGCGTCTTCGCCACGGGCGTGCTGCTCTACGGCATGTCGCTCCTGTACGGCGTGGGCGGTACCACCGACCTGGTGGGCATCGGCCAGCGGATCGCCGACGCGAACGGCGAGGTGGTCACGCTCGCCGTGGTGTTCACGGTGGTCGGGTTCGGCTTCAAGGTCTCGGCCGTCCCGTTCCACATGTGGGCGCCCGACACCTACGAGGGCGCACCCACGCCGGTCACCGCCTTCCTGTCGGTGGCGTCGAAGGCGGGCGGTTTCGTGGCGCTGATCAACGTCGTCTACTTCTGCTTCGTCGAGGGCGCCGCGGCCGACCGGGGCGACGTGCTCGTGCCGGCGATCTTCGTGCTCTCGGCGCTGTCGATGACGGTCGGCAACGTGATCGCCCTGCGCCAGTCGAACGTGGTCCGCATGCTCGCCTACTCCGGCATCGCGCAGGCCGGGTTCATCCTCGCCCCGTTCGCGGTGGCGGGGGAGCGTCCGGGCGAGTCGTACTCGTCGGTGATCGTCTACCTCGTGATCTACGCGGCGATGAACCTCGGTGCGTTCGCTGTGGTGATCGCCGCCGCCCGCAAGACCCGGTCGGCCGAGATCGACTCGATGCGCGGCCTGTTCCAGTACGCGCCGGGCCTGACGCTCGCGATGACGATCTTCCTCTTCTCGCTGATGGGCATCCCGCCGCTCGGCGGCTGGTACGCCAAGTTCGGGATCTGGAAGGTCCTGGTCGACTCGAACACCGGCTACGGGTACGCCCTCGCCGTCCTGCTCGCCGTGAACACCGTGATCTCCGCCGCCTACTACCTGCGGGTGGCGAAGGCGATGTGGTTCGAGGACGCGCCCGACGGCGACGTCACCCCCGTGGTGCTGCCCGCCTCGCTGCGGTACGCCATGGCGATCTGCGTCATCGCGACGCTGGTCTTCGGCGTGCTGCCGAACCTGCTGTCGGAGGCCGCTTCGGTCGTCGCCGCCGTCGGCGTCTGACGGGTGCGGCTGCGCTTCGACGAGTACCAGGACCGCTGCCTCTACGACCCGGAGCACGGGTTCTACGCGACGAGTGCCGGAGCCGGCGCCCGTGGCGGTGACTTCCTGACCTCGCCCGAGGTGGGGCCCCTCTTCGGTGCAGTCCTCGCACGGTGGCTCGACGGGGTGTGGGACTCGCTCGGGACCCCCGACCACCTGGACGTCGTCGAGGTCGGCGGCGGGAGAGGGGTGCTCGCCGCCTCGATCCTCCACGCGCGGCCTCGCTGCATCGACGCGATGCGCTACGTGATCGTCGAGCAGTCGGCGGCCCTGCGAGCGAGGGCGGCGGAGCAGCTGGGCGATCGCGTGGAGGTCATGGCCGCTCCGGACGCCGGACCGCTGCGGGGTGTGGTGCTCACGAACGAACTGCTCGACAACATCCCGGTCCGGATCGTGGAGCGACGGGACGGCGGCTGGTCCGAGGTCCACGTCGACATCGACGAGCACGGAGCGCGAGAGGCGCTCGTCCCGATCGATCCCGCCGAGGTGGGCCGCGTGGTCCCGGAAGTGGTGGTCCGCGCTGCCGAGCGGGCGGGCGACGGTCGCTACCCGATCCAGGAGCGCGCCGCCCGCTGGGTGGAGCGGACCCTCGATTCGATCAGTGAGGGGCGCCTGCTGTGCATCGACTACGGCGTGCGCACCACCGCCGAGCTCGCCGAGCGCACCTGGCTGCGCACCTATGCCGGCCACGACCGTGGTGACGACCCCTACGACGACCCGATGGGCCGGGACATCACGGTGGACGTGGCCGTCGACCAGCTGCCTGGCCGGCCCGTGGTCCTGACCCAGGCAGAGCTTCTTCGAGTTTGGGGGATCGACGACCTGGTGGCCGAGGGGCAGGCGGTGTGGGAGGCCCGGGCACACATCGGTGACCTCGAGGCGCTGCGGGCCAGGAGTCGGATCAACGAGGCGGCAGCGCTGACGGACCCCGACGGCCTCGGCGGCTTCCTCACGATGGAGTGGAGCACGGGCCCCGCCTCCTGAACCCACCCTTCGCCCTCGCTCTGCTGTGCAGAACCGGCCCGATCGGGCCGGTGCTGCACAGCAGAACGGCCCAGAGGCAGGGGAGGGCTCAGACCCCGACCAGCTCCCAGAGCCGGGCGTACAGCTGGTCGAGCACCTCGGCGACCCGACGGCCCTTCGACCCCATGTCGTGGATGGGGCGTCGCTGCGCGGCGGCCTCGGCCACCACCACGCGGTGAGGGATCGGCGGATCCCAGAGACTGGACGCCCCTACGGTGCGGGCGAGGGCCTCACGGTGCGCCTCCGCATCCGCCGACCGGGACGGGACCCGGTTGAGGACCACGCCGGCCAGGTCGAGCTCGCCGTTGAACTTGGCCCACGTCGTCTCGATGAGGTCGGCCACCGGCGTGATGCCACGGAGACCGAGCGCCGTCGGCTCGGCCACGACGAGAGCACGGTCCGCTGCGGCGAGGCCGTTCGTGGTCAGGTCGCCGAGCGAGGGAGGGCAGTCGACGAGGACGACGCCGTAGCCCTTCGACACACCGGCGAGGGCGCGGCGCAGGCGCAGCTGCGGCTTGGTGCCGCCGAGCAGCTGCTCGACACCCCCGCGCAGGACCTCCAGCTGCTGGAGCGCCGGCGTCGCCGGCACCACGTCCACGAGGTGGTGCCACCGAGACGGAGTGATCGCCGAGGCAGCGCCTCCTCGACCGCCGGAGAGCACGTCGGTGACCGAGGTGCGCAGCTCCGTCGGATCGAGGCCGAGCACCCACGTCGCTGCTGCCTGCGGGTCGAGGTCCACCACGAGCACGCGATGCCCGGCGGCCATCGCCGCCGACGCCAGCCCGAGGGTCACGGTCGTCTTGCCGACGCCGCCCTTCTGGTTCACCACGCACACGACCTCTCCCATGACCGGACATCCTGCCCCGTCCGGGGGCGCCGCCGCGTCGAGCCGCTCACATCGAAGCTCCAGAGCACGTCGAGCGGCCCGGCAGCCGCCCGTCGGGTGCTCGGTGCGACGTAGGGTGCCGCCATGGCGCCCGTCCCAGTCGTCACCGCCGATCTGCTCCAGGAAGCCGAGGGGCTCGCCGACCTGATGGTCGAGCTCCGCCGTGACCTCCACCGGAACCCCGAGCTGGGGCTGCAGAACCCGCGCACCCAGCAACAGATCCTCGACGCGCTCGAACCGCTGGGCCTCGAGGTCACGACCGGTGACGGGCTCACGTCGGTCGCCGCGACGCTCGAGGGCGGACAGCCGGGCCCGGCCATGGTGCTCCGCGCCGACACCGACGCGCTGCCGATGGACGAAGACCACGACTGGGAGCACCGCTCCACCGAGGCGGGCCGGGCGCACCTGTGCGGCCACGACGCGCACGTGGCGATGTTGGTGGGCGCCGCGCACCTCCTGGCGGCCCGGCGCGACGAGCTGCGGGGGACCGTCCGCCTGGCGTTCCAGCCGGGGGAGGAGGGCTCCGGCGGCATGCGGGTGATGCTGGACGAGGGGCTCCTCGACGTCGGCGGGGGCGAACCGGAGATGGCCTTCGCCATCCACGTCACGCCGAACCTCCCGCTCGGCTACCTCGGGGGGCGTGCCGGCCCGCTGATGGCCGCCACCGACGACTTCCGAGTGGTCGTCCGCGGGCGGGGTGGGCACGCATCCCAGCCGCACCTGGCGAACGATCCGGTGCCGGTCGCCGCCGAGATGGTCACCGCCCTGCAGACCCTCGTCACCCGGCACATCGACGCGTTCGACCCGGCCGTGGTCACGGTGGGCCGTCTCGCCGCCGGCTCCACCTCGAACGTGATCCCCGAGTCCGCCGAGCTGGAGGGCACGATCCGGACCGTGTCGGAGCGGACCCGCGCCACGGTGCGGCAGGGCTTCACCCGGGTGGTCGAGGGCATCGCTGCGGCCCACGACTGCGAGGTGGAGATCGACCTTGTCGAGAACTACCCCGTGACCGTCAACGACAGGGGCGTGTACGACCACGCGGTCGCCATGGTCGAACAGCTGCTGGGAGAGCACACGTTCTTCCCATTCCCCAGCCCGGTGATGGGCGCCGAGGACGTCAGCTACCTCTTCCAGCGGGTGCCGGGCGCGATGGTGTTCCTCGGCGTCTGCCCCGACGACATCGCGGACTCGTTGAGCGCACCGTCGTGCCACTCGAACCGGATGCGCCTGAACGAGGCAGCCCTGCCCACCGGAGCGGCGCTGCACGCAGCGATGGCGCTGACCTGGGCCGACCGCTGACCGGCTCCCCCGACGTCCCGGCGGCCGTCGCCGGGGGCAGCACTAGATTCCGCGTGCAGCCACATCTCGGGGGGAAGCGATGAGCGAGCCGACGATCGAGGACTTCTACGTGGAGGAGCGGGTCTTCCCGCCGTCCGACGAGTTCGTCGCCCAGGCGACCGTGACCGACCGGTCCCTCTACGAGGAGGCAGCGGCCGACCGCCTCGCGTTCTGGGCGCGCCAGGCCCGCGAGCACGTCACCTGGTTCGAGGACTTCCACACCACGCTCGAGTGGGACCTCCCGTTCGCCAAGTGGTTCGTCGGCGGGAAGCTGAACGTCAGCTACAACTGCCTCGATCGCCACGTCGAGGCGGGCCTCGGCGACCGGGTCGCCTACCACTTCGAGGGCGAGCCGGGGGACACGCGCACCATCACCTACTCCGACCTCCTCGACGAGGTGTGCCGCTTCGCCAACGTCTTGAAGGACCTCGGCGTCCGCCGGGGTGACCGCGTGGCGATCTACATGCCGATGATCCCCGAGACGATCGTCGCGATGCTCGCCTGCACCCGGCTCGGCGCGCCGCACTCGCTGGTGTTCGGCGGGTTCAGCCCGGACTCCCTCATCGACCGCATCAACGACGCCGAGGCGAGCGTCGTGGTGACGGCCGACGCCGGCTACCGGCGCGGCGCCCCGTCGCTCCTGAAGCCGAACGTGGACACGGCGCTCGCCCACTGCCCGTCGGTCCGGTCGGTGGTCGTCGTGGACCGCTGCGGCACCGGCGTCGAGATGGTCGAGGGTCGGGACCTCTGGTACCACGACCTCATGGAGGGGGCGTCGGCCGACTGCCCGCCCGAGCACATGGACAGCGAGGACCTGCTGTACCTGCTCTACACCTCGGGCACGACCGCAAAGCCCAAGGGCATCATGCACACCACCGGCGGCTACCTCACGCAGGTCGCGTACTCCCACAAGCTCACCTTCGACCTGCGGCCCGAGTCCGACGTCTACTGGTGTGCCGCGGACGTCGGCTGGGTGACGGGGCACAGCTACATCGTCTACGGCCCGCTCACGAACGCCGCAACGGGAGTCCTGTACGAGGGCACCCCGGACACCCCTCGTGCGGAGCTGCGCAACGGTGACCGCGCCGCCGGCTGGGACAAGGACCGCCTCTGGGACATCATCGAGCGGTACGGCGTCACCCAGCTGTACACGGCACCCACTGCCATCCGCACCTTCATGAAGTGGGGCGCCGAATGGCCCGCTCGGCACGACCTCTCCTCGCTGCGGGTCCTCGGCACCGTGGGCGAGCCGATCAACCCCGAGGCGTGGATGTGGTACCACGAGAACATCGGTGGGGGGCGATGCCCGATCGTCGACACGTGGTGGCAGACCGAGACGGGCGCGCACATGGTGAACCCGCTGCCCGGTGTCACTGCGACCAAGCCTGGCGCTGCCTGCGAGCCGATCCCCGGCATCAGCGTGGAGGTCGTGGACGAGGGCGGCCGTCCCGTCGAGCGAGGCGGCGGCTACCTCACCATCACCGAACCGTGGCCCTCGATGCTCCGGGGCATCTGGGGTGACCCGGAGCGGTACAAGGCGACGTACTGGTCGACCTACGAGGGCCGCTACTTCGCAGGGGACGGCGCGAAGGTCGACGACGACGGCTACCTGTGGCTGCTCGGGCGGGTCGACGACGTCATGAACGTGTCGGGACACCGCATCTCCACCACCGAGGTCGAATCCGCGCTGGTCGACCACCCGGCCGTCGCCGAGGCCGCCGTGGTGGGTGCCAAGGACCCGGTGACCGGCCAGATGATCGTCGGCTACGTGATCCTGCGTGGCAGCAGGGCGGAGGACCCGGACCTCGGGGAGGAGATCCGCCAGCACGTCGCCAGCAAGCTGGGTGCGATCGCCCGGCCCCACACCGTGATCCTCGTGCCCGACCTCCCGAAGACCCGGTCGGGGAAGATCATGCGCCGCCTGCTCCGTGACGTGGCGGAGGGACGAGCGCTGGGCGACACCACGACCCTCGCCGACCCGGGCGTGGTCGAGGAGATCCGGGAACGCGCAGCGGCAGCACCCCAAGACGACTGATCCACCGTCTCTCGTTGGGGGAGCGCGTCGGGCACCTCGGTAGCCTCGGCGCCGTGCAGGTCGGTCACTTCGACAACTGGTTGTGGCGCGCCGAGCCGGTCGAGCCGGGCCCGGCCATCGTGTTCGACATGGATGGCGTGCTGTCGGACGCCGCCGGCCGCCAGCACTACATCGACTACCCCTTCCCCGACTGGGAGGCGTTCTTCGACGCATGCGGCGACGACCAGCTGATCGACGAGGTCGCCCGGCTGCTCGACGTGATCGACCAGGACCACCGGATCGTGCTGCTGACGGCACGCCCGATGCGGGTCCGGCCCCAGACGCTCGCGTGGCTCGAGCGGTACGGGCTGCGCTGGGACCTCCTCGTGATGCGCGAGTTCGGCGACTACATGGCGGCACGCGTGTTCAAGCGGCGCAGCACGCAGGAGCTCCGCGAGTACGGGTTCGACCTCCGGCTGGCGTTCGAGGACGACCCGCGGAACGTGGCGATGTTCCACGGCGAGGACGTCCCTTGCATCTACATCCACTCGGGCTACTACGAGTAGGCCGTCCCGAGCCGCGGCCGGCGTCAGCTCAGCGCGCTCTCAGGGGCCGCGGACCGGTCCCGGCCGGAGTGACGCCAGAATGGACCCTGTGAAGAACAATCTGAAGACCGCGGCCCTCCTCGCCGGGTTGGGCGGGTTGTGCATGCTCATCGGTGCCGCCTGGGGGCGTGGCGGCCTGATCATCGGGTTGGTGATCGGGCTCGCGATGACCGGCGGTTCCTACTGGTTCAGCGACAAGCTGGCGATCGCTGCAGCCCGGGCCCGTCCGGTGAGCGAGGCCGACATGCCGCAGTACCACGCCACCGTCCGGGAGATCGCACGGCGGGCCGGCATCCCCATGCCGCGCCTGTACGTGTCGCCGAACCCGCAGCCGAACGCGTTCGCCACTGGTCGCAACCCGTCCAACGCTGCCGTCTGCATCAACACCGGCCTGGTCGACTACCTGACCTGGGAGGAGATCGCCGGCGTCCTCGCTCACGAGGTGGCGCACGTCCGGAACCGGGACATCCTCACCCAGTCCGTCGCAGCGGCGGTGGGGCAGTCGATCACGTTCGTCGCCCACATGGCGATGTGGGGCGGGATGCTCGGCGGCGGGAACAGCCGCGACCGCGACGGCGGGAACGCCATGGGCGCCCTCGCCCTCATGATCCTCGGCCCGATCGCCGCCATGGTGATCCAGATGGCGATCAGTCGCAGCCGCGAGTTCGAGGCGGACGCCGCGGCGGCACGCCTGATGGGCGACGGGGAACCGCTCGCCCGAGCGCTCGAGAAGCTCGAGCTCGGGGCTCAGCGGATCCCCGTCGAGGTGAACCCGGCGATGGAGAACGCCTACATCGTGAACCCGCTGCGCGGGCAGAGCATGGCGCGGTGGTTCTCCACGCACCCGCCGACCGCCGAGCGGATCGCCCGTCTCCGCTCGCACGAGTGGGTCAGCTGACCGGCCGCAGCCACTCCATGAGCAGCCCGTCGGCCCACGAGCCGTCGGGCTGGCGCTCGTAGTTCCGCAGCACCCCGACCGTCTTGAACCCCACCTTCGTGTAGGTGTGGATCGCGCGGGCGTTGTCGGCGCGCGGGTCGATCACGACTCGGTGGTGGTCCAGCTCGCCCGCCAGCCAGTCGAGTGCCAGGCGCAGGGCATCCGGCCCGTAGCCCTGGCCCTGCGCGCTGCCCTCGAGCGCGAGATCGATGCCGGCGTGGCGGTAGTCGGGGTCCGAGTTCTCGTAGGTCTGGAGGAAGCCGATCGGCTCCCAGCTCTCCGGCCCGGCCTCCTCCTGCACCCGCCGCTCGATCAGGAAGGGCGCGATGTCGTCGTCGGCCAGCATCGTGTCGGCGTCGTCGCTCGACGAGCGGGGCCACCACGGCGTGACCTCGGGATCGGTGAAGATCCGATCGAGCGTCGGATCGTCGGCCAGGGTGATGACCCGGAGGCGCACCCGTTCGCCCTGCAGAGGTGCGATCGGGCGATCCACTGCAGTCCGTCCGTCAGTCGCGGAAGTTGTCGAACTGCAGCGGGATCCCGAAGTCGTGCTCCTTGCACGCCGTGATGACGGCCTGGAGGTCGTCGCGCTTCTTGCCGGTCACCCGGATCTGCTCGCCCTGGGTCTGGCTCTGGATGCCCTTCAGCCCCAGGCCCTTGATGAACTTGTTCACGTCGCGGGCCCGATCCGAGTTGATCCCCGCAACGAGCGTGGCGGTCTGGCGGACGGTCCCGCCGGCGGCGTCCTCGACCGCGCCGTAGTCGACGGCCTTCAGCGAGACACCCCGCTTCACGAGCTTCTCCTCGAGGACCTGGCGCAGCGCGTTGAGCCGGTCGACGGCCACGCTCTTCATCGTGATCTCGTTCGTGCCGAGCTCGATCGACGAGTCGGTGTTCTTGAAGTCGAACCGGGTGGAGATCTCCCGCTGCGCCTGGTCGACGGCGTTGCGGACCTCCTGTTGGTCCACCTCGGAGCTGATGTCGAAGCTCGGCATGGGGCTCTCCTGGGTGACGGGGCGACGTGCGGGCCGCTTCGACCCTAGCGGTGCATCCGGCGGCCGGTCTCACGTTGGGCGGCCCACGCGGCACCCGCTATCGTCGTCGCCGGGTCGGTGCCCGAGTGGCCAAAGGGAGCAGGCTGTAAACCTGCCGGCGCAAGCCTACGGCGGTTCAAATCCGTCCCGGCCCACCACGACCCGGAGCTGGTCACGGCGCTGCGCTCGGTGAGCGCGCCCGTGCCGGCCCGGGGTCCTTCGCCGCCGACGGGTGGCGCTGTGCAAGGTGGTTTCCTGGATCGGGGAGACCGCCGCATAAGCTCGCCGCCCGATGGACCGGGGGCGTCGCGCCGTGGTGATCTGCTGCCTCGTAGCAGCCGCGTGGTCCCTTGCCCCCGCTGCGGGCGCCCAGACGCCGACCCAGGAGCAGGCACCGACCGGGACGACCCCGTCGGCGCAGCCCGCTCCGACCACCACCGTGGCCGGGGCGGCGGAGTCCGGCACGAGGGTGTCCACGGTGCTCCGTGCGGGCGGCGAGCCGCTCGAAGGCGTGGAGATCGTCGTGAAGCTCGACGGGGAGGAGGTCGCCTCGGGCACCTCGGGAGAGGACGGGCGCGTGGTGATCCCGCTCGACGAGGCCGGGCGCTTCGAGGTGGAGCTCGTCGTCGACAGCCTTCCCGAGGGCGTGACGGTCGCCGAGGGCGCTCGGACGAGCCTCACCCCGATCATCCGCACCGGCGTCCAGTCGAACGTGGTGTTCAACCTGGAGGTCGAGGGGGCGGAGGCAGCCAGCTCGCCCGGGCGGTCGAGCCGGTTGCTCGGGCTCCTGGCGTCCGGCGTGCGGTTCGGCCTGGTGATCGCGATGTCGGCCGTCGGGCTGTCGCTCCTGTACGGAACCACGAACCTCACGAACTTCGCGCACGGCGAACTGCTCGCGTTCGGCGCGATCGCCACCTGGTTCTTCAACGACCCCGGCACCGTCGGCCTCCCGCTGGTCCCCGCGGCGCTCTTAGGTGTCGTGGCCTCAGGTGCGTTCGGCGCGTCGCTGGAGCTCGGGGTGTTCCGCCCGCTCCGCCGGCGGGGGATGGCGCACCTGGCGATCATGGTGGTGTCCATCGGGCTCGCCTTCGCGCTCCGCTACCTGTTCGCCATCGTGTTCGAGGCGAACCCGCGCCAGTACGCGCAGTTCGCCGCGCAGTCGGCGAGCGTCGACCTCGGGCCCATCGCCCTGCGCCCGAAGGACCTGATCGTCATGGGCGTCGCCCTGGCGGTCCTCATCGCTGTGGGGCTGTTCCTCCAGCGGGCCCGTCTCGGCACCGCGATCCGAGCGGTGTCCGACAACCGTGACCTCGCCGAGTCGTCCGGCATCGACGTGCAACGGGTGATCCTGGCGGTCTGGGTGCTCAGCGGGGCGCTCGCGGGTGGCGGCGGCATCCTCTTGGGCCTCACCGAGACGGTGTCGTGGAACATGGGCCAGCGCGTCCTTCTCGTGATGTTCGCTGCGGTCGTCCTGGGCGGCCTGGGGACCACCTTCGGGGCGATGGCGGGCGGTCTGCTGGTGGGCGTGGTGTCCGACCTGAGCACCTACTGGCTCGACGCAGACCTCAAGATCGTCGTGGCCCTCGCGGCGCTGGTCCTCGTGCTCCTGTTCCGCCCGACCGGCATCTTCGGCGTGAGGGAGCGGACGGCATGATCGCGGTTGACCTCGGCGGCGCCGCGATCGACGGCCTGCGGGACGCGGTCGGCATCTCGGCCTGCTACTACGCCCTGGCCGGCGTCGGCCTGAACCTGCAGTTCGGCTTCGCCGGGCTGATGAACTTCGGTCACGTGGCGTCCGCCCTGGTGGGCGCGTACGGCACCGCGATCTCCGTGAGCCAGGGCCTGCCGCTGTGGGCCGGGGTGATCGTCGGCGTGCTCGCCGGCATCGTGCTGGGCCTGCTCCTCGGCATCCCCACGCTGCGCCTGCGCGCCGACTACCTGGCGATCGTCACCATCTCGGTGGCCGAGATCCTGAGGGTCGTCGCCAACTCGACCCGCCTCCGCGACATCACCGGCGGACCACAGGGGATCATCGGCGTCGCGAGCGACTGGACGTCGATCAACCCCATCCCCGAAGGCCGCTACGGCTTCGGCGCGTGGTCGTTCAACCAGAACGACCTGTGGACGATGCTGCTCGGCTGGACGCTGGTGGTGCTCGCGTGCCTGTTCGTCTGGCGCCTCGCACGCAGCCCGTGGGGCCGCACGCTGAAGGCGATCCGAGAGGACGAGGAGGCCGCTCGCGCCCTCGGCAAGAACGTGTTCGTCATGAAGCTCCAGGCCCTCTCCCTCGGGAGCATGTTCGGAGCGATGGCCGGCATCATCTCGACGCTCGACGGGGGCTTCGTGCAGCCCGGCCAGTTCCTGTCCCAGGTGACCTTCAACTGGTACCTGGTGGTGATCCTGGGTGGGCTCGGGACCGTGCTCGGAGCGCCGGTGGGCGCCGTCGTCTACTGGTTCCTCATCTCGCTGTTCAACAGCGTGCTCACGCAGCTGATCGGCAACGACAGCTACTGGTTCATCGACTCCACCGACACCGGCGCGATCCGGTTCGTGGTGGTCGGCGTCAGCATCATCCTGCTGCTCGCGTTCAGACCGCAGGGACTTCTGGGCGACAAGCACGAGGCGGTGGTACGTGACCACTGACGCCACGCTCCTCACCGCGCGTGGGATCACACGCAGCTTCGGGGGTGTCACGGCCGTCTCCGTCGACGAGCTGGAGGTGGAGGCCGGCAGCATCGTCGCGCTGATCGGACCGAACGGCGCCGGCAAGACCACGTTCTTCAACGTCCTCACCGGCTTCGACCGGGCAGACGGAGGCGAGTGGACCTTCGAGGGGAAGCGGCTGACCGGAAAGCCCGCCTACGCGATCGCCCGCTCCGGGATGGTCCGCACCTTCCAGACCGCCCGGGTGTTCCCGAGGCTGTCGGTGCTCGAGAACGTGAAGCTCGCGGCCCCCGACCAGCGGGGCGAGCGGATGGTCAACGCCCTCTTCCCCTGGCGTTGGCGAGCGCAGGACCGAGCCGTGGAGGAGAGGGCCACCGAGCTGGTCGAGTGGGTCGGTCTCGGCGAGAAGCGGCTGGACTACGCCGGCACGCTCTCGGGTGGCCAGCGCAAGCTCCTCGAGCTCGCCCGAGCCGTGATGGCCTCGCCCCGGCTGCTCATGTTGGACGAGCCCATGGCCGGCGTGAACCCTGCGCTCCGGCAGGCGCTGCTCGACAAGATCACCGAGCTCCCCGGGGAGGGCATCACCGTGCTCTTCGTGGAGCACGACATGGACGTCGTCTCCGCGATCTCACACGTGGTCGTGTGCATGGCCGAGGGCCGTGTCATCGCTTCCGGGACGCCCGCCGAGGTGGCGGCCGACCCGGCCGTGGTCGAGGCCTACCTGGGTCGCAGCCACGAGGACCTGCGCTCGGTGCACGGCGGTGGACTCGACCCGACGGCCGAGCACGTGGAGGACGGAGATGGCTGAGTCGACCGGTCCCTCGACGGCGCCCGCCGCCGACCACGGCCGATCCGAGCTGCTCGTGGTCGAGTCGCTGGTCGCCGGCTACGTCCCCGGCGTCGACATCCTCCAAGGCGCAAACCTGCACGTCGACGACGGCGAGCTGGTGGGGATCATCGGACCGAACGGCGCCGGGAAGTCCACGCTGATCAAGGCGATCTTCGGGCTCGTGACGATCCGCTCGGGTCGTGTCCTGCTGCGGGGCCGAGACATCACCTCGCGGTCGGCCCACGACCTCGTGTCCGACGGGGTGGGCTACGTGCCGCAGGTCCGGAACGTGTTCGGCTCGCTGTCGATCGAGGAGAACCTCCGGATGGGGCTGTTCCTCCACCCCGAGCGGTTCAAGGAGCGGTTCGAAGAGGTCGTCGCCATGTTCCCGGTGCTCGGAGAGCGGCGCCGCCAGCGCGCCGGTTCGCTGTCCGGAGGGCAGCGACAGGTGCTCGCCATGGCGCGGGCGCTGATGACCGACCCGTCGGTGCTCCTCCTCGACGAGCCGTCGGCCGGGCTGTCACCGATCATGCAGGACGAGGTGTTCGACCGGATCGGCGAGATCAACGCCGCCGGCGTCTCCGTGCTGATCGTGGAGCAGAACGCGCACAAGGCGCTTCGGATCTGCGACCGGGGCTACGTCCTCGACCAGGGCCGCGATGCCTACACCGGCACGGGGAACGAGCTGCTCTCGGACCCGAAGGTCATCGAGCTGTACCTGGGTTCCTTGGCCCGCGCCCGCTGACGCGGCGCCACGACCCGGGCCCGGACGCGACGGTGGCCCGGGATCGCTCCCGGGCCACCGTGCTCTCGATCGCTTGGATCAGATGCTGATCGCGATCTGCTTGTCGGCGGGCTCGGCGACCTCTTCGCCGGCCGGCCCGTAGCTCCAGACGTCGTAGACGCCGCTGGCGGGCTCGGTGTCGCTCCAGTCCTCGAAGAGGTTGGAGGCACCCCGGTAGTGGATGGTCTCACCGGCCTTCAGCGCGTCCAGGCACGCCTTGTAGGTGTTGCAGTCGGTGTCGCCCTCGAGGCTCTTCGAGAACGCCTCGCGCATCTTCTCGCCGTCGTCGCTCTGCGCCTGCTCTGCGGCCAGGGCCATCAGGATGGTGCAGTCGTAGAAGTAGGACGAGAAGATCGAGTCCACGCCGGTCGCTGCGAACACAGCGTTGAACGGGCTCTCGATGCCGGCCGGGGAGCTGGCGGGCGCCGTGCCCTTGATCCCCTGGACCTTCGACGGGTCGGCCGGGTCGACCGTCTCGGCGAAGCTGGAGCTCTTCATGCCGTCACCGGTGTAGATCGGCATGTTCGCCGGACCGATGTTCTTGCCGATCATCGCGTTGATGATCTTGGCGCCGTCGTCGTTGAAGCCGATCACAGCGACCGCGTCCGGGGAGGAGTCGGCCACCGTCTGGACCTCGCCGTCGAAGCTGGCGGCGGCCGGGTCGTACAGCACCGTCTCGGTCACCGTCGCGCCACCCTCGGTCAGCGCGTCGCTCAGCGACTTGCTGAAGCCCTCGCCGTAGGCGTCGTTGCGAGCCAGGATCGCCACGTTCTGGTGCTCGTCGCCCAGGATCAGGCTGGCCAGCGCAGGGCCCTGGAGGCTGTCCGGCGGGGCGGTGCGGAAGAAGTACCCGTCGCCTGCGCCGGTGAGGTTCGCTGCGGTGGTGGAGCCGGAGCACGTGGGCAGGCGGTCGACGCCGAGGCGGTCGGCGATCTTCGCCGCCACGTCGGACGGTGCCGGGCCCAAGATGGCGTCGACCTTGTCGGTGTTGACCAGGCGGCCGTAGCTCGTCTCGGCGACGGTCGCGCTGCTGCCGTCGTCGGCGGCGACCAGCTCGACCGGCTTGCCGAGGACGCCACCGGCGTCGTTGATCTCCTTGATGGCGATGTCGATCGGGGTGGTGAGCGCCTCGTTGATCACGCTCAGGTCACCCGTCTGCGGGGTCAGGGAGCCCAGCTTCAGCACGCCGTCCACGTTGCCGCGGTCGCCGCCGCTGGCCTGCTCCGTGGTGGTGGTGGAGTCGCCGCCGTTGGCGTCGTCTCCGTTGTCGTTGTCGTCGCCGCAGGCGCTGGCTACCAGCGCGAAGGCGAGGAGCATTCCGCAGAATGCCGTTGCGGTTCGCCGCATCACATCCCTTTCGTGTCGAGCCGGATGGTGGGTTCCTCCGGAGTCGCGCCCCCGAGGAGGCAACGCGAAGCCTAGACAGCCCTTCTGACGTTGTCGCGGAGGCTCCCGGGCAGGCCCTCGGAGGCGGCCGCCGCGATCAACGACCGAGACC
>JBIQID010000050.1:17608-20031 GCA_044508215.1 Actinomycetota bacterium
ATCAACGACCGAGACCGTCAACGACCGTCGAGCAGGCGCTCCATCAGGATCACGTCGAACCACTGGTTGAACTTGCGGCCCGTCTCGCGCTCGTGGCCGACGATCTCGAAGCCCACCGCTGCGTGCAGGCCGATCGACGTCTCGTGGCCGCCCACGATGCGGGCCATCATCGCGTGGAAGCCCGAGGCCTTCGCCGCTTCCACGAGCGCCTCGAGCAGCGCCCGGCCCACGCCGGCCCCCTGCTGGTCGCGGCGGACGTACACCGAGTCCTCCACCGTGGTCGAGTACCCCGGGCGGCTCTTGTAGGGCGACAGGGATCCGAACCCGATCACGTCGCCGTCCGGGCCCTCAGCCACGAGCACCACGTAGGCGCCGGAACGCTCCTCGATCCACGACTCCTGCTCCTCGATGGTGCGAGGCCGGAGGTCGAAGGTGACGGTGGAGGTCTCGACCTCGAGGTTGTAGATGTCGGCGATCGCCCGGGCGTCGTCCTTCACCGCCGGCCGAATCTCCACCTCGGGGAACCTAGCGACCCGCCCCGCAGATCCGGCGGCTCCCGGGCGCGACGCTGCGCCCCCCCGGAAGAGGGGCGCAGCATCGGCGGTCTGGAGGCCCGGTCTGGCGGGCCCGTCTGGAGGGTCGTCAGGAGTGGACGGCGGCCTGCTCTTCGGCGGGGCGGTGCGAGACGCCCACCCGGGACGGCTCGACCACGCCGAGTGCGCCGGTCATCGCCTCGAGCTTCGCCCACTGCACGATCTGCTCGTCCTCGGTGAGGAGGATCACCTGCTGGTGTGCGGAGCTGCGGACGAGGAGCTCGAGCAGCGACGGTGTGATCGAGGTCTCGACGCCCACGAACGGGTCGTCGAGGATCGCAGGGAAGCTCTCGTTGCCCGGGCCCAGGATGCGCAGCTCGTTCAGGCGCCCGATCAGCGCGTGCGCCAGGGCCGTGGTGCGCTCGCCGTCGGCGTCGGCCGAAGCGGTCGGCAGCATCCCGAGGCTCACGACGTCGTTGCGGAGCTTCACCGCAGCGGCGATCTCGCTCCGCTGCGACAGCGCCCAGTTGAGGTCGACCTCGCCGGCGATGACCGCCCAACGGCGCTGCGCCTCGCGGTGCTCCTCCGACGCCTGCATGAGGCGCTTGCGGGCCTGGTCGCTCGAGAGCAGGCCGTTCACCCGCTGCAGGTGGAACCCGAGGTACGACTGGGCGCCGGCCTCGGCGAGCGCCTCCTCCTCGGCCTTCGCTGCGACGTCGTTGCGCCGCCACATGAGGATCGACGCCACGGTCGCCGCCACCGCCACCGCGATGAGGGGGAACGCTGCGACGGAACCGAAGCGCAGCACGGCCGGGCCCACGGCGATCGCCGCGAACCCCGACGTGAGGAAGGTGGTCTTCCGCCAGCGCTCGAGCATGGCCTGCGACGCCTCGAACTCGGCGTGCCGCTCCTCGATCCGCTCGATCACCTCGGCGTCCTCGGCCGAGCTGCCGACGGCGGCGGCTTCCTCGTCGAGCCGTCGCTGCGCCTGGCGGAGGGCTTCTGCCGCCACCCACAGCTCGTTCTGGTTCACCCCGGCGAGGGAGCGGATCATCTCGTCACGCTCGCGGCTCGTGACCAGGTCGGCTGCGGTGAACCGCATGGCCTCCTTCGCCTGGCGAGGCGACAGCCCCGCCCGGGAGAGGAGGTCGATGTTGCCGTCCTCGTCGGAGAACTCCTTGGTCACGTCCACCGCGGCGTCCACGTCGATCACCCGGTGCCGGGCGCCGTGGGGCCGGAAGATGGCGAACCGTCCTCCCGAGTCCGAGGTGACCTCGAGGTGCACCCCGGCGCGCCCGTGGCCGAGCGCACCGCAGAGCTCCGAGACGAGGCCGTCCCTCTCCATCTGGCTGACGCCACCGACGACCGTCAGGCCGGGGTGGAGGTCCAGGGTGAAGGTGTTGTCGCCCGCTTCGACGACCAGTCGTTCGTACTTCACAGCACCTTGTCGGCACGTTCGCACCCAGAACTTGAGCACCGATCGCCCGAAGGGCTCCCGAAGCGCCCGGCCGACCCTCCCGGTTGGTCGGTTGGAGCCGGACCGGCGCCCTGCTACTGTGCCGCGTTGGTCGTCGGGCCCTCCGGCGCCGCGCCCCCTTAGCTCAGTCGGCAGAGCGTTTCCATGGTAAGGAAAAGGTCGTCAGTTCGATTCTGACAGGGGGCTCGCAGCCGGGAGTCGGGGGTCACCCCGCCGCCCGGTGCCGTGGCGACGTAGCTCAGTCGGTGAGAGCACTCGGCTCATAATCGAGGGGTCGTCGGTTCGAGTCCGACCGTCGCTACCAATCGCACAGCATCCCCGCCTCGAGAGGCACCAGACAGCAACGGAGGATCGCCGAGATGGCGAAGGAGAAGTTCGAGCGTACGAAGCCGCATGTGAACGTCGGGACGATG
>JBIQID010000208.1:0-1361 GCA_044508215.1 Actinomycetota bacterium
GACGCCGTGTCGTTCCAGCTGCCGTGCTGGTGGGAGACGGTGGCGGTGTTCCGGGCGTGCTGGACGCTGGGCGCGGTGGCGTCGCCGATCCACCACCTGGCGGCGGCCGCCGACGTCGAGCGACTGCTCGCCCAGGTCGAGCCCCGGGCCGTCCTGTCGGCACCCGACCTCCCGGCCGCAAAGGCCCCCGGGGCGATCGACGTCCGGGGCGACGGCGGCTTCGAGGAGCTGCTCACCGCTCCCCCGCACCTCACCATCGACGCTCGGCCCGACGACGTCGCCGTGGTGATGTTCACGTCCGGTTCGACCGGCGGGCCGAAGGGCGTCCTGCTCACGCACCGGGGCCTCGTCTACAAGGCGACCACGCTGCTCGAGGTGCACGGCCTCGGCCGGGACGACGTGGTGCTGGTGCCGTCACCGATGGCGCACATCGCCGGGCTGTCGAACGCCGTGATGCTGCCGGGCGTGGGTGGGTTCCGCGCCGTGATGATGGATCGCTGGGACCCCGAGCGCGCCCTCTCCCTGATCCGAGACGAGGGCGTGACCTTCATGATGGGCCCGCCCACGTACTTCCAGACGATGATGGCGTCGGCCGGCTTCTCGCCCGACGTGGTGGCGACGATGCGGCTGATCTCGTGCGGCGGCGCGGGCGTGACCCCGGCCTTCGCACGGACCGCGAGCGAGGCGTTCGGTGCCGTGGTGAAGCGGACGTACGGCTCCACGGAGGCGCCCGCCGTGACCACCTGGCACGCCGGTGATCCGCTCGAACGGGCGTGGACCCACGACGGGAGGGCGACGGGCGCGGTGCGCATCCGGGTGGTCGATCCGGCGACCGGGGAGGACCGGCCCACCGGCGAGGCGGGCGAGGTGTGGCTGGCGGGTCCCGAGCTGTTCGTGGGCTACACCGACCCCGCCCGCAACGAGGGCACGATCACCCCCGACGGTTGGTTCCGCACCGGTGATCTCGGGACGCTCGACGGGGACGGCTGGTTGCAGATCGTCGGGCGGATCAAGGACCTGATCATCAGGGGCGGCGAGAACATCTCGGCGTCCGACGTGGAGCAGCTGCTCGAGGCGCATCCTCGGGTGCGGCAGGCCGCCGCGGTGGGGCAGCCGGACCCCCGCCTCGGCGAGCGGCTGTGCGCGTTCGTGGTGACCGACGGGGCGTTCGACCTCGGCGAGTGCCAGCGGTGGTTCGAGGCGAACGGCGCCACCAAGTTCACCTGGCCCGAACGGGTGGAGGTGGTGGACGAGCTGCCCACGCTGCCGTCGGGGAAGGTGGACCGGGCCCGGCTCCGGGAGGTCGCTGCCGAGGGCGTCGCCGCGTGGGCGGCGGCACGGGGCGAGGGGTCGTAGGGGCG
>JBIQID010000208.1:1461-2669 GCA_044508215.1 Actinomycetota bacterium
GTCGGGCTGGGCTCAGAGGCCCAGTGACCGGCCGACGATCTCCTTCATGATCTCGGTGGTGCCGCCGTAGATCGTCTGCACCCGGGCATCCAGCCACGCACGGGCGATCGGGTACTCGGTCATGTAGCCGTAGCCGCCGTGGAGCTGGAGGCACTGGTCCGTCACCCGCTTCTGCAGCTCGGTGCACCACCACTTGGCAGCGGCCGCCTCCTCGGCGGTGAGCTCGCCCCGGTCGAGCGCCCTGATGCAGCGGTCGAGGTGGCTCTGCGCGATGTCCAGCTCGGTCCGCATCTCGGCCATCACGAACCGGCTGTTCTGGAACGAGCCGATCGGCTGCCCGAAGGCGGTGCGCTCCTTCACGTACTCGAGGGTCCATCCGAAGGCCGCCTCGGCGTGGGCGACGCCCATGATCGCCATGGAGATGCGCTCCTGCGGCAGGTTGCGGACCAGCTGCAGGAAGCCCGTGCCCTCCTCCCCCAGCAGGTTCGCCACCGGCACGCGGGCGTCGTCGAAGAACAGCTCCGCGGTGTCCTGCGCATGGAGCCCGACCTTCTCCAGGTTGCGCCCGCGGGTGAAGCCAGGGGTTCCCTCCTCCACGACGAGGAGTGAGATGCCGCGGTGGCGTTCGCTCGGGTCGGTCTTCACCGCCACCACCACGAGGTTCGAGTTGATGCCGCTCGTGATGAAGGTCTTCGAGCCGTTGACGACGTAGTGGTCGCCGTCCCGCACCGCCGTGGTCGACATCGACGCCAGGTCGGACCCCATCGACGGCTCGGTCATCGCGATGGCCGTCATGAGGTCACCGGAGCAGATGCCGGGCAGCCAGCGCTCCTTCTGCTCCTCGTTCGCCCCCGAGAGGAAGTACGGGAGGCACACGTCGTTGTGCAGCCAGATGCAGAAACCGGAGCTGACGACTCCCGCCCGAGCCAGTTCCTCTGCGATCACGACGTTGAACCGGAAGTCCTCGACGCCCCCGCCGCCGTACTGCTCTGGGACCGACATCCCGAGGAACCCGGCCTTCCCCGCCGCCCGGAACATGGCGGGGTCCACGATGCCCTCGTCCTCCCAGCGGAGGTGGTGGGGCGAGATCTCGGCCTCCACGAACGCCCGCACGCTCTGGCGGAAGAGCTCATGGGTGTCGTCGAACAGGTCCCGGTGCATGGTCGGCCACGCTACGCCCACGGCTCGGCAGGCACGTAGCCGCCGGA
>JBIQID010000051.1:0-1534 GCA_044508215.1 Actinomycetota bacterium
GCACAGCTTTCGGACGATCGCTGATGCGATCAGTGACGCTCTGGGGTTCGAGCGGGCACCGGATTGATCAGGCCGCGTTCAGCCGGCGAGTTTGCGGGCTTGGTGGCGGAGGAGGGGTGCCTTCGATGAGGTGAGGACGACGGCTTGTTCGTCGGGGTCGAGTTGGGCGATGGCCTCAAGGCGGTGGGTGAGGTCGTCGGGGGCGCTGCGCTCGTTCACGTCGAAGATGAGCAGATCTGCGCTGGTGGTGAGGGTGAGGGCGAGGCGGCGGATGACGTCGACGGTGGGCGGGCTGGTCGCAGCCCTATATCTTCCATGCCGCCCTTAGAAGGATCGAGCAAGAGTTGTGAGTTCAGATGCCAACGGGATCAGGGCCCGCATTCGGTTTCTGACCATGGACGAAGGCGGCCGGGTGTCCTGGGCAGGAGACGGGATTCGTCCACACCTCAAAGTGGGTGAAATCTCAACTTCGTGTGTCGTGCGATCCACAACCGGAGAAAACGTGTTCGAACCGGGAGTCGAGTACGAAGTGGAGTTGCACCTCATGTTCTGGGATCACTATGGACACCTCCTGGACTGGGCTCAGCCAGTCGTGCTGCTCGAAGGGTCACGACTGATCGCTGAGGGTGAATACATCGGAGGCGAAACGGCAAGGTGATCGAAGTTTCCATTCGGCTCTGAACCGCCGACCTTCGAACGTTCATCGTCGGGGCTGCAGCTGCTCCGCACGGTCAGCCGAACAGGTCTTCGGAGGGGTGGCGCACGATCGCTGAGCGGACCGTTCCTGCGCTGAAGCAGGCGGGGTCGATCCCTCGCGCCAGGCCGAGCCGGGCTGGCCGGAGACGCCTGCCGCGCCCGCCGCCCCGTAGGCTCCGACCGTGGCCATCAGGAAGGACGAACGCCTCCTCAACCTGCTCGCGGAGCTGCTCCACACGAGCGTCCCCCTCACGATCGAGGAGATCCGCTCGCGGGTGAACGGCTACGGCGACTACACGAACGACGACTCGTTCCGGCAGACGTTCGAGCGCGACAAGCGCGACCTGAAGGCGCTCGGCGCAGTGATCGAGACCACCCAGATCGAGCACGGCGACGCCGGCCAGGTGGGCTACATCGTCCGCCACCGCGACTCCTTCCTGCCCGACCCCGGCCTGACCTCCGACGAGCTGGCGGCGCTCCAGATCGCGATCGAGACGATCCGCGTGAACGGCGACGCATGGGAGGGGTTGCGCAGCCTGGGAGGGCGCGAGCTGGAGGAGGTGGACGGCACGATCGACGTCGAGCTGCCGGCCACGCCCCACCTCGGCACGCTCTTCGGAGCGCTGACCGAGCACCGCGTGGTGCGCTTCCGCTACCACGACGTCGACCGGGTCGTGCACCCCTACCGGGTCGAGTGCGTGCGCGGCGAGTGGTACCTCGGGGGCCACGACGAGCTGCGTGACGCCCACCGGACCTTCCGCATCGACCGCATCGAGGGGGCCATCGAGGCCGGCGAGCCGGGAGGGTTCCCCCAGCCCGACGACCGCCCGCCGCTCCA
>JBIQID010000051.1:1634-5427 GCA_044508215.1 Actinomycetota bacterium
TCGAGGCCGGCGAGCCGGGAGGGTTCCCCCAGCCCGACGACCGCCCGCCGCTCCATCTGGACCCGTGGCGCCTGGGCGACGGCGAGGTGACCGCACGGGTGCGGTTCGACGCCGGCCACGTGCTGCGGGCCCGCACCGTGATCGGCGGCGATGCCGTCTGGACCGAGGAGCCGGATGGTTCGGCGGTGGTCGAGATGGCGGTGAGCAACACGGATGCGTTCCGCTCGCTGGTCCTCGACTTCCTGGACCACGCCGAGGTGCTGCACCCGCCCGAGCTCCGAGCCGACCTCGTCGAGTGGGTCCGATCGGCCCTCGTGCACCTGGGGGAGGGGGCGGCATGACCTCGGCCCCAGAACGCATCCGGCGCCTCATGGCCGTGGTCCCCTGGGTCGTCGAGCAGGGCGGCGCCAGCATCGACGAGCTGTGCGAGCGGTTCGTGGTGAGCCGCGACGAGCTGGTGGCCGACCTCGAGCGCTTCAGCATGACCGGCGTCCACCCGTACACGCCCGACGCGATGAACGAGCTCTTGATCACCGACGACTGGGTCACGATCAACGTCGGTCCGTGGTTCCGCCGGCCGCTCTCGCTCACCCACGACCAGGCCGTGGGCGTCCTCGCCGCTGCATCGGCGCTCGCTTCGACGCCCGGGGCGTCCTCCGACGGCGCACTGGCCCGGGCGCTCGAGAAGATCCGCGCCGTCCTGGTCGGGGGCGATGACGCGTCGATCCAGGTCGACCTCGGCCGAGCCGACGCAGAGGTCATCGCCGGCCTGCGCGAGGCGATCGCCGCCAAGCGGGCCGTGCGCATCGACCACTACTCGGCGGCACGCGACGAGCAGACCACCCGAGTGGTCGAGCCCTCCGAGCTCACGACCCGTGACGGCGCCTGGTACCTGGCCGCCTGGTGCCGGTCGGTGGACGCCCCCCGCTGGTTCCGGGTCGACCGGATCTCCGCGGTCGAGGTCCTCGACGAGCCCATCTTGGAGCGAGAGGCGCACCTCGACGAGTGGTTCTCCGACGCCGACGACCTGCCGGAGGTGACCCTCCAGGTGCGTCCGCCGGGGCGGGTGCTCCTCGAGCACGTCCCCGTGGTGGACGCCAAGGAGCACCGCGACGGATCGGTGGAGGTCACGTTGCGGGTAGCAGGTGAAGCGTGGTGGGCGAGCTTGCTGCTCCGCCTCGGCGAGAACGCCGACGTCGTGGGTTCGGGGGAGGGCGCCCGCTGGGAGGCCCTGCAGACGGCGCCGGTCGAGATGTGCCGTCGGATCCTCGCCCGCTACGACGAAGGGCCCGCTGGCGCCGGCTCCTCGGACGCGACGTGACCGGGCGGGAGCAGCTCCGGGCCGCAGTCGAGTGGCTGGTGATGATCGCGGTCGCGGTCGTGGTCGCGTGGGGGTTCCAGGCCTGGGTCATCCAGTCGTTCTCGATCCCGTCCGAGTCCATGGCCCCGACGCTGACGAACGGCGACCGGGTGCTCGTGAACAAGCTCTCGTACAAGGTCCACGACGTGAACCGGGGCGACGTCGTCGTGCTCAAGCGGCCCGAGGGCGCCGAGCGGGGCTCGCCCGACGAGCCCGAGGACCTCATCAAGCGGGTGATCGCACTGCCCGGCGAGACCATCGAGGTGCGGCAGGGGCGCATCCACATCGACGGTAGGGAGCTGACCGAGCCCTACCTGCGCAACGGCCTCGACACGATCCTGGACGAGCCCTACCGGGTGCCCGAAGGGGAGCTCTTCCTGATGGGCGACAACCGCGGCGACTCGAAGGACAGCAGGTCGTTCGGTCCCGTGTCCGAGGACCTGGTGGTGGGGCGCGCGTTCGCTCGGATCTGGCCACCGAATAGGGTTGGCTTCCTGTGAGCCGGACCGACCACGCCAGGCCGGTGGACCTGGACGACGTCGGGACCGACCGCTCGATCACCCTCCCGCAGGAGCCCAGGAGATCGCCCTGGCGCACCGCCCTCAGCTGGTTCCTCACCATCGCGGTGGCCCTCGCGGTCACCTTCGTGGTGAAGACCTGGCTGCTGCAGGTGTACTCGATCCCCTCCGGTTCGATGCTTCCCACGCTGGAGGTGGGTGACCGCGTGGTGGTGTCGAAGCTCGAGAAGGACCCGTCGCGCGGCGACATCATCGTGTTCGACCGTCCCGAGGGGGCGCCGGCCGAGCCGGGCGCCCCTGAGGTGCTGATCAAGCGGGTGATCGGCCTCCCAGGCGAGCGCGTCTCCACCCGCGAGGGCCGGGTGCTGATCGACGGCAAGGCGCTCGACGAGTCCTACCTCCCCGACGGGACGAGCACCCGGATCCTCTGCAAGCCGGCGTGGGAGTCGTGCACCGAGGGTGACGCCGGGATCGAGGGGAACGAGCTACTCGTGCCCGAGGACTCCTACCTCGTGATGGGCGACAACCGGAACAACTCAGCGGACGGTCGCGAGTTCGGACCGGTCGAGAAGAGCTCGATCGTGGGCCGAGCGTTCGTGCGCGTCTGGCCCTTCGGCCGCCTCGGCGGCCTCTGACCTCGTTGCACCGGGCCAGCTCCGCTCAGCTCGGGGCGCCGTGGACCTTGGCGGCGGCGTCGACCAGGCGGTCGACGTGGCCGCTCTCCACTGCGTCCACCCCGGCGTCGAGCAGCTCGACGATCTCCCGCTCGTGCTCCACGGGACCACCCCACGCCTGACGTCCGAAGCGGTGGGCCAGGGTGGTGAGCCCTCCGGTCCAGTCCCGAGGGGCGAGGTGCAACGCCTGGACGGAGCGGGTGCGCAGCTCGGCAGCGTGGCGTTCGGGGCTCACCGGCAGCGAGGTGAGCCTCGCCCGGTGCACCAGGCGCACGCCATCGCTCGCCTCGCGCCACGTCGCGAGTGCCTCGAGGTCGTCGTGGCGGAGCCACAGCTGGTCGATCATCCCGGCGCGCCGTGCCGCTTCGATCGCCGGCCGCACGGCAGCCGGGTCGCGGACGTCGAGGACCACCGCCACGCCGCTCCCCAGGAGGCTGTCCAAGCTCGCCGCGTGGGAGCCGTCGCCGACCGCGTCGGTGGCGGTCAGGTCGGCGACCTTGCGGCGGCGGAGGCGCTCGCGGACGGCGCCATCGGAGCGCAGCACCACGCCTCCATCGGACGTGACCCACGCGTCGCCGGACACACCGGTGGCCCCCAGACGGGCCGCCAGCTCGTAGGCCTCAGCCGAGTGTTCGGGAGCATGCGCGCTCGCGCCGCGCCGGGCGAGCAGGATCGGGGGGTCGGCAATCGGTCGGAGTCGGCTCGGCATGGTGGAATCCTCCCAAAAAGGTCAATCAGCGGTTCCCCGGTGCCGAAAGAGGTGGAGCACCGAGGAGGAGTCCCGATGGCCTTGATCCGAGCGACCTGCAACGAATGTGGTGACGTGGAGCTTCGCTCTCGCGACCTCCAGGTGCGGATCTGCGTGGACAACGGGACCAGCACCTACCTCTTCCGCTGCCCCGTCTGCCGCATGACCGAGGTCAAGCCGGCCGACGAGCAGATCGTCGACATCCTCGCCGCTGCCGGCGTGCGGTGCATCGAGTGGCGCCTGCCACAGGAGCTGACGGAGCGCCCGGTGGGCGAGCCGATCACCCACGACGACGTGTTGGACTTCCACCACCTGCTGTCGGGCGAGGAGTGGTTCACCGCTCTGACGGCGATCACCGACCGCTGACCGGACGTCGGACCGCACGCATCGCACCGCGGTCACAGCACAGTCACAGCGCAGTCGCCCGCACCGCCCGGTCCGGCGGCTGAGCCGCCCTCGGTAGACTCGCCTCCATGTCCGCGGCCGGAGCCGG
>JBIQID010000051.1:5527-14685 GCA_044508215.1 Actinomycetota bacterium
GCGCGCCCGCAGCCGAGGACAGCGCGCCCGCAGCCGAGCCGGAGACGCCGTCCGACACCGGACCCAGCGACGCCCCAGGCTCCGACACCGCAGGCTCCGACGCCGCAGCCCCGTCGGCGGATCCGGCGGAGCCGCCTGCGCTCGGGGCCCCGCCCGTGCCCGACGCACCGTGGGGGCCAGAGGTGCCGTCCGGGCCAGAGGCCCACCGCGACGGAGCGGAGACCGGGCCGGACGCTCAGTGAGGGTCCGCCGTAGGCGGGAGCCGAGGGGTGCAGAAGCCGCCGCCTCCTCCCAGATGTCGCTCATGGACCACCTGCGCGAGCTGCGCAGCAGGCTCCTGAAGGTCGTGTTCTCGATCGCGGTGCTGAGCGTGGTGGCCTACTTCCTGTACCACCCGATCTTCCGGTTCTTCACCCACCCGTACTGCCGCACGCTCGAGGCCGAAGAGGAGTGCCGCTTCTACCTCACCGACATCGTCGCCGGGTTCACGCTACGGATGAAGGTGGCGGGCTACGCGGGGATGCTGGGCTCGCTCCCGGTGATCCTCTGGCAGCTCTGGCGGTTCATCATGCCGGGGCTCTACAAGAACGAGCGGCGCTACACGGTCGCGTTCGTGGGCTCGTCGCTCCTGCTGTTCACCCTCGGGGCGGGGCTCGCCTACTGGACCATCCCCGAGGCCATCAAGTGGTTGACCGACGCTGCGGGCCCGGCCGAGCAGATCACCGAGATCCCGACACCCGACCGGTACTTCTGGTTCACGGCGCTGATGATGGTGGCGTTCGGCATCGGCTTCGAGTTCCCGCTGCTCCTGGTGGCGCTGCAGATGGTCGGGGTGCTCGACAACCGGACGCTTCGGCGCCTCCGCCGCCACGCCGCCGTGGCGATCACCGCCGTCGTCGCGATCCTGACGCCCGGGGGTGACCCGATCAGCCTCATCGTGCTGTCGATCCCGATGTACCTCTTCTACGAGATCGCCATCCTGCTCGGCTGGCTGTTCCAGCGACGCAGTCGATCGAGGAGCCCGGCAGCATCGTGATCGAGCACGGCTTCTCCCTCGATCGGTTCCAGCTCGACGCCATCGCTGCACTCGACGCGGGGAGATCCGTGCTGGTGGCCGCCCCCACGGGCTCCGGCAAGACCGTCGTGGCGGAGGCAGCGATCGACATCGCCCTGGCGAGCGGCGGCAAGGCGTTCTACACGACGCCGATCAAGGCGCTGTCGAACCAGAAGTACGTCGACCTGCGGGCCCGCCTCGGCGATGAGCGGGTCGGGCTGCTCACCGGCGACAACTCGATCAACGGCGACGCCCCGGTGGTGGTGATGACCACCGAGGTGCTGCGCAACATGATCTACGCACAGTCGGGGGCGCTCGACGGGCTGCACGTCGTGGTGCTCGACGAGGTGCACTACCTCCAGGACGCCTACCGGGGACCGGTGTGGGAGGAGGTCATCATCCACCTCCCGGCGGACGTCCGGCTGGTCTGCCTGTCGGCCACGGTGTCGAACGCCGCCGAGCTGGGGGAGTGGATCGGCACCGTCCGGGGGCCGACCGAGACGGTGATCGAGACGGAGCGCCCGGTCGAGCTGACGTCCTGGTACATGGTGGGCGACCGTGCGTCCGACGACGACCACCTGCTCCCGGTGCTCGTCGACGGCAAGCCGAACCCCGAGGGGGGACGGTTCACGCAGGACCCCCGGTTGGCTCGCCGGGCCGGGGGCCATCGAGGTCGTCCCCGGCACCGCTTCACCACCCCTCGGCGCGCCGAGGTGGTGAACCGCCTGGCCGACGAGGACCTCCTTCCCGCCATCTACTTCATCTTCAGCAGGGCGGCGTGCGACGACGCAGCGGCGCACTGTCGTGACGCCGGCCTCCGCTTCACGACGTCGGAGGAGCGCCGTCGCATCCGGGCGATCGCCGAGGACCGCACTGCGTCGATCTCGGACCGCGACCTGGGCCTCCTGGGCTACGACCTGTGGCTCGCCGGCCTCGAAGCCGGCATCGCCGCCCACCACGCGGGGATGATCCCCGCGTTCAAGGAGGCGGTCGAGGCCTGCTTCGTCGAAGGTCTGATCCGGGTCGTGTTCGCCACGGAGACCCTGGCCTTGGGGATCAACATGCCCGCCCGGTCGGTGGTGGTGGAGAAGCTCACCAAGTACAACGGCGAGCGGCACGAGTTCCTGACGCCCGGCGAGTTCACGCAGCTCACCGGTCGTGCCGGGCGGCGCGGGATCGACGACGAGGGGCATGCCGTCGTCCTCTGGTCGCCGTTCGTGACGTTCAAGCAGGTGGCCGAGCTGGTGCTCAGCCGGTCGTTCCCGCTCACCTCGTCGTTCCGCACCACCTACAACATGGCGGCGAACCTGGTGCTCCGCTATGAGCGCGACGAGGCGCTCGACGTGCTGGGCCTGTCGTTCGCCCAGTTCCAGGCCGACCGCGCCCTGGTGGGCCTGCAGCGCCGCCTGGTCGACGAGCGGACCCGCCGCGACCGCCTCGCCGCCACCGCTCACTGCGAGCTGGGCGACGTCGCCGAGTACGCCGAGGCCGTGCAGCGCAGGGCGAAGGCGCAGCGCGACTCGCCTGACGGTCGTCGGGCGATCGAGCGTGCGGTCTCCATGCTGCGGCCGGGCGACCTCATCGACCTGCCCACCGACGGGTCCCTGGCGCTCGTGATCTCCGTCGCCTACCGCGGCAAGGGCTCGCTGCGGGTGAAGGCGGTGACCGCTGCCGCCGAGGTCCACACGATCGCGCCCGCCGACTTCGAGGTGCCGCCGTATGCGCTCGGGTTCGCCCCGGTGCCGGCGCCGTTCAGCCCGAACGAACGCTGGTTCCTCGACGAGTGCGCCGACCGGGTGAGAGCGGCGCGGCCGAACCGGGAGGCGCGGCGCCGCACCGGCCGGTCGGCTGCGCTGCGGAAGGCGGAGAAGGCCGCGGAGTCGCACCCGGTGAACGCCTGCCCGGACCGCGATGCGCACCTCGCCGCCCTCGGGCAGCTCAAGACGCACGAGCGCGCCGTCGAGGACCTGCGGACCGCCGTGGCCCGTCGCCAGGGCTCGGTGGTACGGCGGTTCGAGGCCGTGATCGACCTCATGTCGAAGTGGGGCCTCGTGTGGGAGTGGTCGCTGACGGCGTCGGGGCGCCTGCTGGCGTCGATCTACCACGAGTGCGACCTGGTGATCGCCGAGGGCATGGCGCAGGGGGCCTTCGACGGCCTCGACCCGGCCGAGCTCGCCGCGCTCGTGAGCTGCCTCACCTACGAGGAGCGGCGCAGCGACGCACCCCGCCGCCCGGCGATGCCGCCCGGTCCGCTCCCGGAGCGCTTCGAGCGCCTCACGGGCATCACCGAGCGCCTCCAACGTTCGGAGCGCGAGCGGGGCCTTCCGCTCACCCGCTTGCCGGACTCCGGCTTCGCCCGCGCCGCGTACGCGTGGGCCTCCGGAGAGGACTTCGAGGACGTGTTGGACGACGACCTCTCGGCAGGGGACTTCGTCCGCAACATCAAGGTGCTGGCGGATCTGCTGCGGCAGTTTGCGCTGGTGGCGCCCGACGCCGGCACCCGCCGCGCTGCCTCGGTCGCTGCCGACGAGGTGGTGCGCGGCGTGGTGGCGGCCTCCTCCGAGGTGCAGGGCGGCGGCGACGATGCCGCTGCGCCGTCACCGTGACGATCCGCAAGGGCTCCGGGTGGGGTGAGCCCGCCCGCCTCGACCCGGCTGCGCCGACGGCCGCTGACGACGCCGAGCTGGCGGCGCTGGTGACCGCAGGTCGGGTGGAGGTGCCCATCGGCCTGCTCGGCGGCGACCTGCACCGCACGCTGGGGTCCCCACCCGCCTCGCGCCTGCACGAGGGCGGGATGGCCTACCCGATCGACGTCCTCGAGGTGCGCCTCGACGGGCGGGAACCGCTGCTGGCGGTCGCGCACGTGGTCGCCCGTCAGGGCGCGTGGTGGCGTCGCCAGACCGTGGTCGCCATGAACGCCGCGTTCGTGGGGTCGCTGAACCTGGGGCCGAAGGCGCACCCGGGCGACGGCCTGGTGGACGTCACGGTCGGCCGGCTGCCGTGGAGCGAGCGCCGGATGGCACGCGACCGGATGCGCTCGGGAAGCCACCTGCCGCACCCGGCGCTGCGGACCCGGCGCACTGCGCGCTGGGAGCTCGAGCTCGACCAGCCGCTGCCCGTGGCGGTCGACGGGGTCCCGGCAGGGACGGCGTCACACATCGCGATCGCGGTGCTCGCCGACCACGCGACGGTCGTCTGCTGAGAAGGGGTCCTCCGGACCGGGTGTCGTCCGTCACCCTGATCGCTACCGTGAGGCCCCATGTGGGCGTGGTATCTGGAGCAGTCTCCCGGCGAGTACGTGTGGGGGGAGGTCCCGACCCCGGAGCCCGGACCGGGGGAGGTCCGGATCGCCGTGAAGGCGTCGGGCCTGAACCACATCGACGTGTGGATGACCCGGGGCATGCCACGCCCGCCGGCGTTCCCGCACGTGTCCGGATCCGACGTGGCCGGCGTGATCGACGCGGTCGGCCCGGGCGTCACCCGCTGGCAGCCGGGCGACGAGGTGGTCATGGAGGCCACGGTCACCAGCGAGGACGCGATCCTCGAGCTGGGCATCGACAACGTGATCGACCCCGGCATGCACCTGCTGGGCGAGCACCAGTGGGGCGGGCACGGCGAGTACGTCGTGGTGCCGCAGTGGCACCCCGTCCGCAAGCCCGAGTCGCTCAGCTGGGCCGAGTGCGCCGCCTACCCGGTGGCGTACGTGACCGCGTGGCGGATGCTGCGCAAGGGACGGGTGCGGGCCGGCGACACGGTGCTCGTGATCGGCATCGGCGGGGGTGTGGCCACCGCCGCGCTGGTGCTGGCCAACTACATCGGCGCGCAGGTCTATGTCACGTCACGTGACGAGACCAAGCGGCGCAAGGGCATCGAGATGGGCGCGATCGATGCGTTCGACTCGAACGGGCGCTTCCCGGTGAAGGCCGACGTGGTCATCGACAGCGTCGGCGCCGCCACGTGGGACTCCGCGATCCGGTCGCTGCAGAACGGCGGCCGCTTCGTGACGTGCGGGGGCACCTCCGGCGTGGACGTGCCGCTGCAGCTGCCCCGCCTGTTCTTCAAGCACCTCGAGGTGATCGGGGTCACCACCGGCTCGCACCAGGAGTTCGTGGAGGTCACCCAGATCCTGGGACGCGGCGACGCCCCGGTGGTGGTCGACGAGGTCTTCCCGGTCTCCGGGTACCCCGACGCGCTGGCCAAGCTCGCCAAGGGCGACCAGATGGGCAAGCTCGTCCTGGACCGCACGATCTCCTAGCGTCCGAGGCATGGAACGCGAGGTTGCCCTGGCCGCCGTCGAGGCGGACGTCGGGGCGCGGACGTCGCAGCTCCTCGACCTCTCACACGACATCTGGGAGCACCCCGAGCTCTGCTTCGAGGAGCGGCACGCGCACGGCGTCCTCACCGCCGCGCTGGAGGATGCGGGCCTCGACGTGGAGCGCGGGGCCTTCGGGCTCGACACGGCCTTCCGCGCAACGGTGCGCGGCGGCGACGGGCCCACCGTGGCGATCTGCTGCGAGTACGACGCGCTGCCGGAGATCGGCCACGCCTGCGGGCACAACGTCATCGCAGCGGCCGGGCTGGGCGCGGGCCTCGCTGCGGCGTCGGTGGCGGAGGCGCTGGGTGGCAACGTCGTGATCCTCGGGACGCCGGCCGAGGAGGGCGGAGGCGGCAAGATCTACATGATCGAACGAGGCGCCCTCGACGGTGTGGACGTGGCGATGATGGTGCACCCCGCCGACGCCGAGCTCGACACGTTCAACGCCATCGCGGTCCACGAGCTGCACTGCGAGTTCCACGGCGAGCCGTCCCACGCCGCCGCGGCTCCCGAGAAGGGGCGCAACGCCCTCGACGCTGCAGTGGCCGCCTACAACAACGTGGCGATGCTCCGGCAGCACATCGCGATCCACGAGCGCATCCACGGCGTCTTCACCCACGGTGGCGACAAGCCCAACGTGGTGCCGCACCGGGCGGCCCAGAGCTGGTACGTCCGGTCGGGCACGCGTGGGTCGCTGCAGGAGCTGGAGCCACGGTTCCTCGCCTGCATCGAGGCCGGTGCTGCCGCCACGGGCTGCACCGTGGACCACAGGTGGGTGACCCCGGCCTACGACGACCTGGTCGACGTGCCGTCGCTGCTCGACGTGTACCGCGACCACCAGGCCGCGCGCGGGCGCGTGGTCGAGCCAGCAGAGACCCGGCCGTCGTTCATGGGGTCCACCGACATGGGGAACGTGTCGCACGAGGTCCCGTCGATCCACCCGATGCTGAAGGTGGCGCCCGACGGGGTGTCGATCCACACGCCCGGGTTCGCAGGGTTCGCCCGCGGCCCGGAGGGCGACGCCGCCGTCGTCGACGGGGCGGTGGTGCTCGCGAAGATGGCGGTGGAGGTGTTCACCGACCCCTCGCTCCTGGCGAGGGCCACCGCCGAGCACCGGGTCGCCACAGGTCGCTGAACGGTCCCCGGGCTGCGTCGGCGACGGGCCTAGTCTCAGGCGCCGTGACCCCCTACGTCGAGGAGCAGTTCACCAGCGAGGAGCGCGGCGTGCTGCGCCGCTACTTCACGGACCTCGACGGGCCCGTGTTCGCGCTGGTGAACCTGCCGGAGGTGGTGAAGGGCGCACTCTTCGCCCGCTACTCGCGCTCGGCGAAGTCGCTGCGCCGCCTGTTCCTCGACGAGTTCGTGGGCGAGCTCGACGTGGCCGGCGACGTGACGGTGGACGCCACCGTGGGCCTCGAGCGGGCCGAGCAGCTCTACGACCGGGTGTTCCTCGAGTACGGCGACGACTCGGTCGCCCAGCTCGGCGGCGTGCACCTGGCCTGCGAGCAGGCGTCGAACCTGCTCACCAAGATCCTCGAGTGGGGACGGCTCATGTCCTACCTCGAGCAGTCCACCCGCTACATCGGGTACGACGCCCGCCTGGGCGGCCGCTACCGCTACCACCGCGACCCCGACATCCTGGGATCGCCGCTGGGGGCCCGGTACGTGGGCGACATGGACCGGATCTTCGACGTGTACGCCGAGCTGCTCCCCACGATGACGGAGCACTTCCGGGTGCGCACGCCGAAGGACCCGTCCGACAGCGACTTCGTGTACCGGCAGGCGATCAAGGCGAAGGCGTTCGACTCGCTCCGGGGCATCCTGCCGGCCGCGTCGCTCTCGAACGTGGGCATCTACGGCACCGGCCAGGGCTACGAGCAGCTGCTCATGCGCATGCGAGCCCACCCGCTGCCCGAGGCACGCCGGTACGCCGACATGATGCTCACCGAGCTGCGCAAGGTCATCCCGTCGTTCCTGAAGCGGGTGGACATCGCGGACCGGGGCCAGGCATGGAGCGACTACATGGCCGCCAACCGTGCGGCGATGGAGGAGATCGCTGCGCAGGTCCTGCCGCTCGAGGCCGACGAGCCGCCCACCACCGGCGAGGACTCGAGGGTCACGCTCGTGGACTTCGACCCCGACGGCGAGGTGAAGCTGGTCGCGGCGATGCTCTACCCGTACTCGCACCTCCCCGAGGCGACGATCGAGGACCGGGTGCGCCAGATGACCGTGGAGGAGCGCATCGCCGTGATGCGCGCCTACGAGGGAGACCGCACCAACCGCCGCCACAAGCCCGGCCGTGCGCTCGAGCGGACCGGCTACCGCTTCGACGTCCTGAGCGACTACGGGGCCTTCAGGGACCTCCAGCGGCATCGGCTGCTCACGATCGAGTGGCAGGACCTCTCGCCCCGGCACGGGTTCGTCCGGCCGGAGGCGGTCGCCGATGCCGGCGCGATGGAGGTGTTCGACGCGGCGATGGAGCTGTCGGCCCGGCTGTGGGCCGACCTCCGCGAGGAGCTGCCGGCGCAGGCCGGCTACGCGGTCGCCCTCGCCTACCGCGTGCGGTACGTCATGCAGATGAACGCCCGCGAGGCGATGCACCTGCTCGAGCTGCGTTCGGCGCCCCAGGGGCACCCGAGCTACCGTGCGGTCGCGCAGGACATGCACCACCTGATCGCAGACGTGGCCGGCCACCGGGCGGTTGCGGAGATGATGAAGTTCGTCGACCACTCCGACGAGTCGGACCTCGAGCGCCTCGAGGCCGAACGGCGTGCCGAGCGACGGCGAGCCGGATCAGGGAAGGTCGAGTGACCGCCTGACCGGTACCGGTGGGGGTCTTCCAACCGGAGGGCCCGGTGTGCCTAGTATTCCGCCCGCATCGGGCGAGGTCGAACGCGGTGCAACAAGGGAGTCGACGTGGCTGACGAGATTGACGAGGAGTTCGAGGTCGAGCCGGACGAGCTCGACGAGGACCTCGATGGCGAGGAGCTCGACGAGGAGTTCGAGGACGACGACGACGAGGCCGTCGCGGCCGACGACGACGTCGTGGTCGACGACGAGGAGGAAGAGGACGACGAGGAGGAGGCGGAGATCCCCACCCGTCGCAAGCGTGCTGCTGCCTCCGATGACGACGAGGACGACGACGAAGACGACGAGGACGACGACGTCGAGGAGGACCTCGACACCATCCTCAAGGACCGGATCGCTTCCGGGGACGACCTCGAGGACGAGGAGGAAGAGGAGGTTCCCGACCGGAACGATCCCGAGGCCTCCGACGGCGTGGTCGCCAAGAAGGAGGGCGAGTTCACCTGCCCCGGCTGCTTCATGATCGTCCACCCTCGCCAGTTCGGACGTCGCGACAACATGACGTGTCCCGAGGGCTACGACCCGTGCCCCGCCATGGACGTCGTGAGGTTGATGGGGTAGCGCCCCCTCGGCGGCAGATGCGGGGTCGTGTGCCGGTGGGCACCGGCCGCGCGACCGCGCCGACGTGCGGCACGTCGGCGCGCTGCGGCAGTATCTCCCGGTGACCGACGACAACCCCTCCAAGATCGAATCCGCCCTGGCGATCGCCATCGCGCTCACCGAGGAGGCCACCTCGATCGTCCCCCGCCTGGTCCGCCGGACCCGCGACCAAGTGACCGTCGGTGTGTCGCTCGTGGAGCGGCTGGCGAGCTGCGTGATCGACCGCGACGCCGACCGCGACGAGTCCTCGAGCGGCGATGACCGCGGACCCAGCCCGGTCGCGTCGATCGTCCGCGACTTCCCCCGCCCCGTCCCCTCCGCAGC
>JBIQID010000051.1:14785-19846 GCA_044508215.1 Actinomycetota bacterium
GAAGCCCGCTGCGAAGAAGGCGCCGGCCAAGCCCGCCGCAGCCAAGAAGGCGCCCGCAGCCAAGAAGGCGCCGGCCAAGAAGTCGCCGGCGAAGCAGGGGGCCTCGAAGAAGGCACCCGCCAAGTCCGGCGCCTCGGATCTCGCCACTGCCCTCGAGGACGATGCCCGGCTCGATCCGCCCACCCCGCCGGTGACCCCGGTGGCCGACGAGCTGGTCAGCGACGGCGCATCGCTCACCGTCGTGCCGGGGGCGTCGGGTCCGGCCGGGGTCGAGGACGCCTCCGGAGAGGTGCCCAGCGCGGCCGACCTGCCCATCGGTGACTACGACATCCTCGCCGCCTCCCAGGTGATCGCACGCCTGGAGGGGATGAGCGCGGTGGACCTCGACCTCATCCGTCGCTACGAGCTCGCCAACCGCAACCGACGCACCATCTTGGGCCGGGTCGGGCAGCTCCTCCGCCCGCAGGGATGATCGACGTCCGGCCAGCGCTGGTCGGCGACGAGGACGAACTGCGCCGCCTGGCGCAGCTGGCGCGGGACGCAGCTGCGGACGGACGTGGCGGCCGGCCGCTCGTGGCGTCGCTGCCCTCGGCCGCTCGGCTGGTGGAGGACCTCGACGCATTCGTGGTCGGGACGATCGGCGGGCACACGATGGGCTACGCCGTCACCGTCGCCGACGGCCGCTTCGGGCGCCTCCCCGAGCTCTTCGTCGAGCCTCCCGCCCGGAGCGTCGGCCTCGGGGCGGCGCTGCTCGACGCAGCGATCGCTCGCCTGACGGCCGCGGGCTGCGAGTGGATCGACTCGCAGGCGCTCCCCGGGGACCGATCCACGAAGAACTTCTTCGAGGCGCACGGGATGGTCACCCGCCTCCTCGTGACCCACCGCAAGCTCGACGGGGCGGATGGCGCCGGCTGACCGCCCCCGGGTCTGCGCCGGCGCGGTGGCCGTGCGCGACCACTCGCTCCTCATGATCCAGCGCGGCGGGGGAAGCTCCCGTGGGCGCTGGTCCCTCCCCGGCGGACACGTGGAGGGAGGCGAGACCGTCGCCGAGGCCGTGGTCCGTGAGGTCGCCGAGGAGACCGGCCTCTCAGGTCTGTGCGGCCCGCTCGTGGGGTGGGCCGAGCACATCGGCGAGCACGCCCACTACGTGATCCTGAACTTCGAGGTGACGATCGTCGACGACTCGGAGCCCACGCCCGGCGACGACGAGATGGACGCCCGGTGGGTGCCCCTCTGGGAGGTCAGCGAGCTGAGCCTCACAGAGGGGCTGGCCGAGTTCCTCGCGGACAACGGCTACATCGAGCTGTTGACCTGAACCGGTGGGTCAGCGGCCCTTCCACTGCGGGGCGCGCTTCTCGATGAACGCGGTGAGGCCCTCGTTGAAGTCCTCGGTGCCGAACATCTTCATGATCCCTTCGCCCGAGAGCTTCCACCCCACCTCGTCGGGCTGGTCGGTGGCCTCGAGCACGATCTTGCGGCTCTCGCGCACGGCGAGCGGAGCGTTCTCGGTGATCTGGCCGGCCAGGTCGAGCGCCGACTGCAGCGCCTCGCCCTCGTCGCAGAGCACGTTCACCCAACCGAAGTGGTGGGCCCGCTCGGCCGGGAAGTCGAGCCGGCCGGTGAGGACCAGCTCCATCGCGATGTTGCGGGGCAGCTTGCGGGGGAGGCGGAACAGGCCGCCGGCAGCCGCCACCAGGTTCCGCTTGACCTCCGGCACCCCGAACACGGCGGTGCGGGACGCCACGACGAGGTCACACGCCAGCACCAGCTCGGTGCCGCCCGCCAGCGCCGGGCCGTCGACCGCAGCGATGAGCGGCTTGGAGCGCTCGCGCTGGACCAGGCCGCCGAAGCCGCCCCGCTCGGTCGACATGCCGCCCGGGTCGGTGCTCATCTGCTTCAGGTCGGCGCCCGCGCAGAAGATGTAGCCCTTCTCGGTCTTGGCTCCGGTGAGGATGCCGACCCAGACCTCGTCATCGGACTCGATGCGGTCGATGGCGTCCTCGATGCCGGTGGCGACGTCGGTGTTCACCGCGTTGCGCGCGTCGGGCCGGTTGATCGTGATGATCCCGACGTTTCCCTGCTTCGTGTACTCGATCGTCATGGCCCGAAACCCTAGTGCCGTGCCGGAACCGAACTTGACCGATCGGTCGAGTTCGCGGGCCGTGGTCGGGCTTCCTACGATCGTCCGATGCCCCCGAAGATCCCCGTGTTCGACCTCGACGGCACCCTGATCGACTCCGACGAGGCGCTGGTGCAGCCGTTCCTCGAGCTGGGGATCGCCCGCGAGGAGATCACCTTCGGCCTCCCCGCCGAGGAGGCGTGCGTCGAGCTCGGGGTGTCGATCGACGACTACGTGCGCCTCTACGACGAAGACGTCGTGCAGCCCTACGACGACGTCGAGGAGCTGGTTGGCCAGCTCGACCGCTGGGCCGTGTGCTCGAACAAGCACCCGACGTCGGCGGCGGGGGAGCTGGCTCGCCTGGGGTGGAAGCCGGAGGTGGCTCTGTTCACCGACGCGTTCGACGGCCGGCCGAAGGAGCTGCAGCCGGTGCTGGACCTCCTGGGCGTGACCGCCGACGAGGTGCTGTTCGTGGGCGACACCGACCACGACCGGCGTTGCGCCGAGGTGGTGGGGGCGTCGTTCGCGTGGGCTGGTTGGAACCCTCGGTGCGCAGCGCGCTCACCCGAGGGCGTCGTCCTCCGCAGCCCGCTCGACGTCCTCGACCTGCTCTGACGTCGGAGGCGCAGGCTCCTCGGCCGGAGGTTCTTCGGCTGCCGGGGCAGGCTCCTCAGCCGACTCTTCGGCTGCCGGGGCAGGCTGCTCGGCCGACTCTTCGGCTGGCGGGGTTGCCGCTTCGGAGACGGGAGCCGCCGGCTCGTCGACCGCCGGAGTGCTGTCCTCGGCGGCTGGGGCCTCCTGCGCTGCCGGTGCCGCCGATTCGGTCGCCGGAGCCTCCTCAGCGGCGGGAGCTGCTGCCTCCTCTGCAGCTGGTGCCGCATCGTCCGCGGCGGCTGCCGGCTGCTCCTCCTTCGGCTTCTCGCCGGGCGCCTCGCTGCGCTTCGCGCCCTTGCCCTGGCCGCCCTGGGCCTGGCCGCCCTGGCCGCCCTGGCCCTGGCCGCCGGCACCCTTGCCCTTCTTCGGGCCGCGGCGGTCGGCCGGACGCTTCCGCGCCCGCTTCGGCACCGTGGCCGGGTCGATGCCGAACTGCTCGGCGATCTGCGGGAGGCGGTCGGCGACCGACATCACCGAGGCGCGGAGCTCCTCCGACACCTCGGCCGGGATGCTCGCAGCGGTCACCGCGGTGCGGACCGGGGCGAACGACAGCGCGTCGAGCACCGTGTCCCAGCGCTCGGGCGACGTGTCGGCGGTGAGCGACTCCTTCGCTGCCCGGGCCAGGCGCTCGCCCAGCTCCTTCGGGAGCGGCACGCCCGCCTTCGGGGGGCGGCTGCTGAGGCGGAGGGCCCGTACCACCCGCTCGGCGTCGAGCAGGATGCCCAGCTCTTCCAGCCAGCGGGCCTGCTCCTCCTCGGAGCGGCGGAGGTACGCCTCGCTCAGCTGGTCGCGGAGGCGGGAGACCTCGTCGTCGCGGGTGAGGCTGTCGGCGGCGACCACGACGGAGCGGAGGTCGCGCAGGTCGACCTCTTCGATCACGGAGATCGCAGCCTCAGCGCGGTCCTTCCACTCGGCCAGCTTCAGCTGGGGGAGGAGGCGCTCGGCGAGCGTCACCAGCTCGTCGCCGGTGACCTCGGGCAGGCCCTGCGCACGGTTCGAGGTGTTCTGGGCGTCGATCGCCGCACGGACCGCCGGGATGCCACCCTGCAGAGCCTGCTCGGCGACCGGCCGCTGCTCGGGTGCCAGATCGGCCAGGACGGCGTTGCGGTGGGTGCGTCCCGGGCGGATCCGCTTGGGCTTCGGCCGCTCCGGCAGGTCCGGCATCGGCGGGCGCTCGCGGCGCTCCCGGCCCCGGTCACGCCCCCGGGCGCCGTCGTGGCGCCCGCCCTCGCGGCGAGGGCCTCGGCCGCCACCCTCACGACGGTCCCGGCGATCCCTGCCACCGCGACCCTTCGGGGCCAGCTGGGTGGAGACCAGCTCGCGCGGCTCGGGGCGCGGCTTCAGCTCGATGCGCTCGAAGCGCTCGGCCTTCGGCGCCTTGGCCGGCAGCACCTCGGTGATCTCGATGCCGTCGACGAGGACGTCGGCCTCGACGCGCAGCACGTCGCCGACCTTCGCTCCGTCGGGGATCAGCGAGCCCGACACCTCGCCCTTCGGCTGCCGTGCCCCGGCCTTGCGCCATGTCCACGACCCGTCCGGGCGCGTGCTCGTGAGTTCGACCTCGAGTCTCGGCATGGGTCGCACGCTATCGCCATCGCCGAAACCGCCTCACATGGGCGGTTCCGCAGATCGGTCCGATCGGCCTACTCAAGCGGCCCCTCTCGGCTCCCGATCCCAGGTAGGCGCCGATGCACCGCTGCCGACGCCCACCCGCGTGCAGCGGGCGCGGCGGGTGACAGCACTGTGGAAACGACTCCTGCGATGACCGACGACCTCCGCCGACCGTGGCCCGACCGACACCTCCGTGGTGTCGTGGCGTCCTTCGACGGCGCCATGGCCACGCTGCTGCTGGGCCCCGACCAGGAGCCGTGGGAGTTCCCGCGGGAGATGCTCCCCGAGGGGGCCGGCGTGGGCTGCTGCGTGCGCGTCGGGATGTGCGGACCGAGGCCGATCGAGGTGCACGTCGACCGGGAGGCGGAGGTCATCCGGCCGCGGCCGGTGGAGGCTCGCCTCCGTCGCCTCGCCCGCCTGGAACGCCTGGGCGCTCCCGTCGGCGACCGCGGCTGACAGAGCTGAGCTGCCTCGCGCCCAACACACCTCGCGACCCCGTGACGCAGGCGGCCCGGGTAGCGGAGGACGAAGAAGCGAGCGCCAGCGAGTGAAGCTGAGCCGGAGCTGGCCCGGGCCCGAGGATCAGCGCAGGTCGAGGAGGGCGTTCTCGACCACCTCGGCGAGCGACGGGTGCGGCCACATCTGGCCCCGCGCCACCTCGTCGGCGGTCTGGCCGA
>JBIQID010000005.1:0-9462 GCA_044508215.1 Actinomycetota bacterium
AAGTTCTACAGCTCGGTCCGTCTCGACATCCGTCGGATCGAGGCCATCAAGGATGGCGTCGAGGTGGTCGGCAACCGCACCCGTGTGAAGGTCGTGAAGAACAAGGTGGCCCCGCCCTTCCGGCAGGCCGAGTTCGACATCATGTACGGCCGCGGCATCAGCCGTGAGGGCGCCGTGCTGGACCTCGCCGTCGACCAGTCGCTCGTGAAGAAGTCCGGTGCCTGGTACACGTACGAGGGCGAACAGCTCGGTCAGGGCCGTGAGAACGCCAAGTCGTTCCTCATCGAGAACCCCGAGGTGATGGTCGAGATCTCCGAGAAGGTCCGTGCCGCTGCCGGCATCGGCGACATCGTCGAAGGCGCCGAGGAGGAGACCGTCGACCCCGACGACCTTCCCATCACCCTCGACTAGTCCCCGACTGATCGTTCTCGACTGGGCCACGCAGCCCCCGTCCGGGAAGCACCACCGGCCGCGGTCCCGTGAGGGGCCGCGGCCGGCGCTCTCGTAGCATGAGCGCCGTGACCAAGCGGTACCTGGTGCGCACCTTCGGGTGCCAGATGAACGAGAACGACTCCGAGCGGATCGCCGGGCTGCTCGAGGCGGACGGGATGCTCCCCGCCACCTCGCTCGACGACGCCGACGTCGTGGTGCTCAACACCTGCTGCATCAGGGAGAACGCCGACAACAAGCTCTACGGCACCCTCGGACACCTCAAGGCCCAGAAGGACCAGCGGCCCGACCTCGAGATCATGGTCGGCGGCTGCCTCGCCCAAAAGGACCGCGACCTGATCCAGGAGCGTGCCGGGCACGTCGACGTGGTCTTCGGCACCCACAACGTGGGGCGTGCCGTCGAACTGCTCCACCAGTCCCGCGAATCCGGGCCGATCACCGAGATCCTCGAGGCGACCGTCCTCGACGATCACGCCGAGTTCCCCACGTCGCTGCCCACCCGCCGTGAGGTCTCGTACGCGTCCTGGGTCACGATCCAGATCGGCTGCGACAACTCCTGCGCCTTCTGCATCGTGCCGGCGGTCCGTGGCCCCGAGATCAGCCGCCCGTTCGGCGAGCTGGTCGACGAGGTCCGTGCGCTTGCCGCGGATGGCGTCACCGAGATCACCCTCCTGGGCCAGAACGTGAACTCGTACGGCCGCGACCTGGCGCTCGGGCTCCGCGACGCCGACGAGGAGGTCGCCCGCCGCAAGGCAGGCGACCGCTGGGTGGAGAGCGGCCGACGTGCCCGTCCACTCTTCGCCGACCTCCTGCGCGCCGCCGGCTCGGTCGAGGGCATCCGGCGTGTCCGCTACACCAGCCCGCACCCGAAGGACCTGCGGCCCGAGACGATCGAGGCGATGGCCGACACGCCGTCGGTCTGCGAGCACCTCCACCTGCCGCTGCAGTCCGGGAGCGACACCGTCCTCGCTGCGATGCACCGGGGCTACACCGCCGAGCGGTACCTCGAGCGGCTGGCCGCGGCACGAGCGGGGATCGACGACCTCGCCGTCTCCACCGACATCATCGTGGGCTTCCCCGGAGAGACCGACGCCGACTTCGAGGCGACCCTCGAGGTGGCAGCGGAGGCGGCGTACGACTCGGCCTACACCTTCGTCTACTCGCCACGGCCCGGCACCGAGGCGGCCGAGATGGTCGACCGCTTCGTGGACCACGCGGTGGCGGTCGAGCGCATGGAGCGCCTGCGTGCCGTGATCGAGCGCTCGTCGCTCCTCCGGAACGAGGCGAGGGTGGGTCGCACCGAGGAGGTCCTGGTGGAGGGCCCGTCGAAGAAGGACCCGTCGGTGCTCACCGGTCGGACGCGCCAGAACAAGCTGGTGCACTTCGCGAGCCCTGCGTCGATCCGCGCCGGCTCCTACGCGAACGTGCTCGTCACCCAGGCCGGCCTGTCGAGCCTCCGGGGCGAGCTGCAGGAGGTCACCGTGCCGGCGTCGCACCGCACGCGGATCCCCGTCGCCGTGGCGTGACGGCAGCCATCGACCGGCGGCTGGCGATCGTCGGTCCCACGGCGTCGGGGAAGTCGTCGCTCGCCATGGCACTGGCTCGACGCATGGGCGCCGAGCTGGTGTCGGTGGACTCCATGCAGGTCTACCGAGGGATGGACATCGGCACCGCCAAGCCGCCACCGTCCGACCGCGCCGAGGTCCGCCACCACCTCCTCGACCTGCTGGACCCCCACGAAGAGGGATCCGTCGCGTGGTTCCAGGAGCGGGCCGCAGCGGCGTTCGACGACATCGCCTCCCGTGGGGTGGGGGCGATCCTCGTGGGGGGCACCGGGCTCTACCACCGGGCGGTGATCGACGGCCTGTCGATCCCGCCGAGGTTCCCCGACGTGATGGCCGACCTCGAACGCGAGCCCGACACGGCGTCGCTCCACGCTCGCCTCGCCGCCCTCGACCCGGCCGGTGCCGAGCGGATGGAGCCGACGAACCGGCGGCGGGTGCTGCGAGCGCTGGAGGTCACGCTCGGCTCCGGTCGTCCGTTCTCATCGTGGGGCCCGGGCCTCGAGCGCTACGACGACGCTCCGGTGGTGCAGGTGGGGCTGCGCCTCGACCGGGCCGACCTCACCGAGCGGATCGGGGAGCGGCTCGCTGCGCAGGTGGACGAAGGGTTCGTCGAGGAGGTCGCCCGCCTCGACCAGCGCCCCGAGGGCTGGTCGCGCACCGCCCGCCAGGCCCTCGGCTACCGGGAGCTGCTCGAGCACCTCCACGGGGAGACCACCCTCGCCGAGGCGCTGCGGACCACCTCGACCCGCACGCGCCGCTTCGCCGTGCGGCAGGAACGGTGGTTCCGGCGTGACCCCCGGGTGGTGTGGATCGACCTCGCACCGGGTGAGCGGGCGGACGGCGACCGGGTGGTCGAGGAGGCGCTTCGCCGCTGGACCGACGGAATCCCCCACGGCACCACCACGGAGGGTCGATAGCGTGAGGGTGTCGATGGAAAGGGCTCGATGACGCTGCGCATGACCAAGCACCACGGACTGGGGAACGACTTCCTGGTTGCGCTCGCGTCACGGAACCCGCAGCTCGCACCCGACGCCGCCCGTGCGGTGGCGGCGTGCGACCGGCGCACCGGCATCGGCGCGGACGGGCTCCTCTGGGGCCTCGAGCCATCTGCACCGGGGGCCGACCTGCAGATGGTGCTCCACAACGCGGACGGCAGCGAGGCCGAGATCTCGGGCAACGGGATCCGTTGCCTCGCGCAGGCCTGGGCGGCCGACCGCGGGGTCACGTCGGGAACGATCACGATCGACACGGCCGGTGGGCGCCGCACGCTCGAGCTCGCCCCCACCGAGGACCCGCTCACGGCGATGCTGGTGGTCGACATGGGGCCCGTCACCGACGGTCCCGCCGAGCCAGCCGACCTTCGCGGCCTTCCCGGACGTCACACCACGCTGTCCGTCGGGAACCCCCACCTGGTCACCGAGGTGCCCTCGCTCTCCGGCGTCGACATCGCCTCGCTGGGCCCGGAGGTCGAGGCCCGCTTCGCCGGTGGCATCAACGTCCACGCCCTCGAACCCGTCGACGACTCCACCATCCGCCTCTCCCACTGGGAGCGCGGCGCCGGGGTCACGCTCGCCTGCGGCTCCGGCGCTTCCGTCGCTGCCGTCGCAGCAGCCAGGTGGGGTCTGGTCGACCCCGACCGCGAGGTACTCGTGGAGATGCCCGGAGGTCACGCCTCGATCCGCATCGGCGACACCGTCGCGCTGCGGGGACCCGCCACCTACGTGGGGGAGGTGATCCTTCCGTGAGCGATCCGGGAGCACCCGAGGACCAGGTCGACGACCAGGTCGAAGCGCAGATCGAGGGACAGCCCGAGGAGCAGCAGGGCACGTCGGGCGTCGACGCCCAGTCCGACCACCGCGGCGCGTTCGGCGAGTACGGCGGAGCGAGCGACGGCCTCATCGACCGGTCCTTCCGTGAGCGGATCGTGCTCGTGGGGGTGGCCACCCACGCCAACCGGAGCGACGACGTGGAGGCGAACCTCGACGAGCTGGAGCGCCTGGTCGACACCGCGGGCGCCGACTCGGTGGGACGGGTGATGCAGCGGCGCGGCACCCCTGACCCAGCGACCTTCGTCGGGAAGGGCAAGGCGCGCGAGATCCGCGACCTCGCGTACGCAACCGACTGCGACACCGTGGTCTTCGACGACGAGCTGAGCCCCGCCCAGCAGTTCAACCTCGAGAAGCTGCTCGGACGTACGGCGATCGACCGCACTGCGGTGATCCTCGACATCTTCGCCCAGAACGCCTCCAGCCAGGAGGGCAAGGTGCAGGTGGAGCTCGCCCAGCTCCGCTACCGCCTCCCTCGGATGCGGGGGAAGGGCCGCCAGATGAGCCAGCAGGGCGCCGGCATCAACACCCGGGGCCCCGGCGAGACGCAGCTCGAGGTGGACCGACGGCGCATCGTCCGCCGGATCCACAAGCTGGAGGACGAGCTGCGCCAGATCTCACGGCACCGTGACACGCAGCGGAAGGGGCGGCGCCGCTCCGGCCTCCACCACGTGGCGCTGGTCGGCTACACGAACGCCGGCAAGTCCACCGTCCTCAACGCGCTGACCGACGCCGGCGTGCTGGCCGAGGACCGCCTGTTCGCCACCCTCGACGCCACCACCCGGCGCCTCGACCTGCCCGGCGGCGAGCCGGTGCTCATGACCGACACGGTCGGCTTCGTCCGCAAGCTGCCCCACCAGCTCGTCGAGGCGTTCCGCTCGACGTTGCAGGTGTCCGCGGACGCCGACCTGCTGGTCCACGTGGTCGACGCATCCGCTCCGGACCCCGAGGCCCAGTTCGAGGCGGTCCGCAACGTCGTCGACGAGATCGGCGCCGCCGACGTGCCCGAGCTGGTGGTGATCAACAAGGCCGACATCGCCCCCAACTCGGCTCGCCGGCTCGTGGCGCAGCACCCGGGCTCGCTGGCCATCTCGGCCGCCACCGGCGAAGGGGTCGAGGAGCTGCTCCGCACCATCGGTGACCGCCTGCGCGCCATGGTGCCGGTGGTCGAGCTCGAGATCCCCTTCGACCGCGGCGACGTGCTCGCAGCGGTGCACCGTGGGGGAGAGGTGCTCTCCGAGTCCCACACCGATCGCGGCATGCGGGTCCGTGCGCGCCTGGCGGCCGTCGACCGGTCGCGGCTCGCCGAGTTCGTGCGCGAAGAGGTCGAGCAGCCGGTCGCTGCGTCGTCGGGAGCGGCAGGCAACGGGTCCGGGGGCGCGCCCAGGTGACGAACGGCCCCGACGGCGGGTTCGTCCCGCCGCCCTATCCCTATGACCGCCTCCGTGAGGTGGCGGCGCTGGCCGCCGACCGGCACGGATCGGTCATCGACCTGTCGATCGGCACCCCGGGCGACCCGCCCCCCGCCGCCGTGCTCGACCAGCTCGGCGGTTCGGGCGCCGAGCGGGGCTATCCGCCCTCGATCGGGACCCCGGCCCTCCGGACGGCCGCCGCGGACTGGCTGCGCCGCCGCCTCGACGTCGACGTCGACCCCGAACGTCAGCTCGCCGCGTGCGTCGGCACCAAGGAGCTGGTCGCCGGTCTTCCCCACCTCCTCCGGCTGCGTGATCCGGGCCGCGACACGATCCTCCACCCAGCGGTCGCGTACCCGACCTACGCGATGGGTGCGGTGCTGGCGGGGTGCCGGGCCGTCCCGGTGCCCGTCGACGACCGGTGGCGCCTCCGCCTCGACGCGATCGACCCTGCCGATGCGGCCCGGGCGCTGTGCCTGTGGGTCAACACGCCCGGCAACCCTGCCGGCGGCCTCGACGACCTCGACGCCGCCGCCCGGTGGGGCCGGGAGCACGGGGTCCTCGTGTGCTCCGACGAGTGCTACGTGGAGTTCACCTGGGACGGACCTGCGGTCGGGTCGGTCGGACTGCCGGGCCGCACCGTGCTGGCCTCGGGCACCGACGGGGTCCTCGCCGTGCACTCGCTCTCGAAGCGCTCGAACCTGGCAGGTGTCCGCGTCGGCTTCTACGCCGGCGACGAGGACGTCGTGCGGTACTGCTCGGAGATCCGCAAGCACCAGGGGCTGATGGTCCCCGGTCCTGCGCAGGCTGCCGCGGCCGCCGCGCTGGCCGACGACGAGCACGTCGTGGAGCAGCGAGGTCGCTACCGCACCCGGTTGGAGCGGCTGGCGGCGGCCCTCGAACGGGCCGGTGTGGCGGCTCCGCTGCCCGGCGGTGGCTTCTACCTCTGGGTCCCCGCACCGGACGGCGACGCCTGGGCGCTCACGTCAGCGCTCGCCGAGACGGCCGGGGTCGTGGCGAGCCCCGGCGAGTTCTACGGCGACGCCGCAGCAGGCCACGTCCGCCTCGCAGTGGTCCGCTCCGACGCAGAGGTGGAACTGGCCGCCGAACGGATCGAGGCAGGTCTGGCGGAGGCACTGGCGGCCCGAGGACGCGCAGCCGGGGCCACCCCGGCAGGAGGGACGGGTTGATGGACCTCTTCGAGCGGACGGCAGCGCTGGTCGACGTGCCGTCCGAGAGCTTCGACGAAGGTCCGCTCGTCGAGCAGATCGAAGCCGAGCTGCGGCGCCACCCCCACCTCGCGGTGGAGCGGGTCGGCGACAACGTGGTCGCCCGGACCGAGCTGGGGAAACCCACCCGCGTCCTCTTGGGTGGCCACACCGACACCGTCCCGGCCAACGGGAACGCCTCGGCCCGCATCGACGGCGACTGGCTGTGGGGCGTCGGATCGGCCGACATGAAGGGCGGCCTCGCAGTGATGTTGCAGTCCGCCGCGGTCCACACGGACCCTGCCGTGGACGTCACCTACGTGTTCTACGCCCGCGAGGAGGTCGCCGCGGAGCACTCGGGGCTCATCGAGCTGTTCGGGGCAGTGCCGCACCTGCTGGAAGCCGACCTGGCGGTCCTCGGCGAGCCCACTGACGGCGCGATCGAAGCCGGCTGCCAGGGCTCGGTCCGGGTGCGGGCGGTGCTGCACGGGGCACGGGCGCACACGGCTCGGGCGTGGATGGGCCGCAACGCGGTCCACCGCCTCGCACCACTGCTCGACGCCCTCGGGCGCTACGAGCCGCGCCGCCCGGTGATCGCCGGCTGCCAGTTCCACGAGGCGCTGCTCGCGGTGGGCGTGGAGGGCGGCGTGTCCGGCAACGTGGTGCCCGACCGCGCCGAGGTCACGGTGGCACACCGCTTCGCCCCCGACCGCACCGCCGAAGAGGCCGAAGCTCACCTCCGGGAGGTGCTCGCCCCGCACCTCGAGGACGGCGACGAGGTCCACGTCACCGACGTCTCACCGGCGGCTGCGCCCGCGGTGGACCACCCGCTCGTGGCGTCGCTCATCGAGCGGCACCAGCTGCCCGTGTCCGCCAAGCTCGGCTGGACCGACGTGGCGCGCTTCGCCAGCCGGGGCGTGCCCGCGGTGAACCTCGGGCCCGGCGAGGCCGTGCTCGCCCACACCGCCGAGGAGCGCGTGCACCGGGACAGCCTGGAGCGCACCTGGACCGTGGTCGACGATCTCATCGCCGGCGCGGCCGGCCTCGCCTGACCGCCCGAACGCCTTCGGGGCCCCGCTCGCGGCGGCACTAGCTTCGTGGCTCCGGCTGACCTGCGGATCCACAGGAGCGCACGCATGACCACCGAGCTCGACGACTTCCTCGCCCACCTGGAGGAGCTGCAGCAGCGGCCCGGTTGGGAGGCCCCGGCGGCGTTCGCGCTGGGCCTGCGAACCCGCTCCCTCCGTGGTGACGGCACCAAGGTCCTCGACACGCGCTTCCCACACCCGAACTTCGGCGGTCACGCGAACTTCGCAGCCTTCCTCGCCGACGGGCTCGGGCTCCAGGGTCGCCCGCAGGGCACCCACCTCCTCGACGCCGACGTCCTCGCCCGCCTGGTGGAGCGCTCTGCGCCGGCGGCGGGGGAGCCGGGTGAGCACCCCAACACCGACCTCCTGGGCGTCCTCGCAGGCCTCGACGGCCAGCCCACCCAGCTCGAGACGGTCGTCGAGCCCGTCGCCGTCTTCATCGGCTCCGTCGACGATCCGCCCGCCGACGCGAGCGACGCCTACCTCCGCCTCCACCTGCTGTCGCATCGGCTCGTCCGTCCACACGAGGTGAACCTCGACGGCCAGTTCGGTCTGCTCGCGAACGTGGTGTGGACGAACCTCGGGCCGGCCGATCCCGACGGGTTCGAGTCGCTGAGGGCCCGCCTGCTCGCGTCGGGCCAGGCCGTCAGCGTCCGCAGCATCGACAAGTTCCCGCCGATGGTCGACTACGTGATCCCGACGGGCGTGCGGATCGCCGATGCGGATCGTGTCCGCCTCGGCGCCCACCTCGCGGACGGCACCACGGTGATGCACGAGGGGTTCGTGAACTTCAACGCGGGCACGCTCGGGAGCTCGATGGTGGAGGGCCGAATCAGCGCCGGCGTGGTGGTCGGGGCCGACAGCGACGTCGGTGGCGGCGCCTCGATCATGGGGACGCTGTCGGGCGGCGGCAAGGAGGTGATCTCCGTGGGCGAGGGCTGCCTCATCGGAGCCAACGCCGGCATCGGCATCTCCCTCGGCGACCGGTGCACGGTGGAGGCCGGGCTCTACGTGACCGCAGGCACCCGCGTCACCCTGCCCGACGGCGAGGTGGTGAAGGCGTCGCAGCTGTCGGGGCGCGACGGCCTGCTGTTCCGACGGAACTCCACGTCGGGTGCGGTGGAGGTCCTCAGCTCGGAGGTCGACTGGAAGGGCCTGAACACCGAGCTCCACAAGAACTGACCATCCCGGCCGGCGCCCGAGGGCGCCAGCCCGGAACGGGTTCGACGTGACGTGGGCGGCGTCGAGGCCGCAGGTCCTCAGAGCTTGCGGAGGACCGTGACGACCTTGCCGTAGATGGCGACCTCGTCGGAGGTGAGCTCGATCGGCTCCATCGTGGGGTTGTGCGGGATCAGCTTGATGCGGTCGCCCTGCCGCTCGAACGTCTTCACCGTGGCCTCGTCGCCCGGGATGCCGGCCACCACGATGTCGCCGTTCTCGGCGGTGGGCTGGGAGCGGACGACCACGAAGTCGTCGCGGTAGATGCCCACGTCGATCATCGAGTCGCCGCGGACCCGCAGCATGAACAGCTCGCCCTCGCCCGTGAGGTCGGTGGGCAGCGGCAGCAGCTCCTCGACGTTCTCCTGCGCGATCACGCCGGTGCCGGCGGCCACGTCGCCGAGCAGGGGGACGTGCCGCACCGGACGCCGCTCGCCGGTCGAGCCGGATGCAGCATCCCACCGCACCTCGATGGCGCGGGGCTTGGACGGGTCCTTGCGGAGGTACCCGAGGCGCTGGAGGGTCTCGATGTGGCTGTGCACCGTGGACGGGGACGTGAGGCCCACCGCGGCGCCGATCTCGCGAACCGACGGCGGGTAGCCACGCTCGCCCACGGTGCGCTCGATGAAGCGCAGGATCTCGGACTGCCGATCGGTGAGGGGCACCTCGTGCGCGGGAGGCGTGGGCAGGTCACG
>JBIQID010000005.1:9562-20299 GCA_044508215.1 Actinomycetota bacterium
TCGTCAGGATCAGGACATGGCTGCGATCATCGCTCTCCACCCGCACAACCAGCCCACCCATGCACCCCACGGCGGCAGCGCTCCCGAGCGCCCCCAGCTGCGGGTGCTCGAGGGCGGGCGCTCGGCCCGCGGCGTCGCTCTCCGCCGGATGTACCTCCGTCGGCGCATCGCGGCCGCGGTCACCGCGGTGGTGCTCCTGTGGCTCGCCGTGTCGGTCGTCGGCGCGCTGGTGGGCGCGGTCGCCGGTTCGCCGGCCGGGGCACCTGCTCAGGGCGGTGCCCCGGCTGCTGCGACGCACGTCGTCCGCAGCGGCGAGACGATCTGGTCGATCGCCGTCGGCCTCGGCCCCTCCGGCGACATCCGCGACGCCGTGGACGCCATCGCCGAGGCGAACGGCGTCGAGGTGATCGTCCCCGGTCAGGTGCTGGTCATCCCGCCCGAGCTCGCCGGCTGAGGGCGGCGGCGGTGGCGGAGGAACAGCGCACCGTCGTGCACCCAGGTGTGCAGCAGCTCGAGCTCCTGGGGGCGCTCCACGCTGCCCTTCGTGAGGCGGGGAGCGTCGCCGCCGGTCACGATCGGCCCGATCGTCACGAACCACTCGTCCACCAGGTCGCACTCGTGGAGCTGGGCCAAGAGGGCCGGACCGCCTTCGGCCAGCACCCGCCGCAGGCCCCTCCGCCCGAGGTCGTCGAGCACGTCGCGAGGGTGCACCTGGGCAGCGTCGGAGCGGACCACGTCGGCCACCTCGGCGACGTGGCTCGGGAGCTCGGAGGCAGCAGCGCCGCAGTACACGATCGGGCGAGGAGCAGCGGGGTCCGGGTCGTCGAACATCGGCACGCCGCGGAGCCGGCCCGAAGCCGTCACCACGGCGACGGTCGGCGCCGGCGCCAGGCCGTGGGCGCTGCGCCAGGCCTGCACCGGGGGAGGGGGGACGGCGGAGCGGTAGCGCTCGGTGCGCACGGTCTCCGCTCCCACCAGGATCACGTCGGCCTGGGCGCGGATCGCGCGGAACACGACCCGGTCGCCCTCGCCGCCGAGGCCTCCCGATCGACCTGCCAGCGTGGCCGCTCCGTCGAGGGTCGCCACCATGTTCGTGAACACGTGCGGCCTGCCCTCCGCCCATCCCGACAGCAGCTCGTTCTCCTCGGCCAGGGCGTCCGCCAGCGCCACCACCTCGAGGGGCACCTCCCGATCGGCCGCCGAGGTGCTCGTGACGTTGTCCAGCGCTCGGAGCATGGCCCGGAGGCTACCGGTGGCCGTCGCGGCCTCCCGGACCTCGCCTCGCGTGCCGCCTCGGCGCCCGTTCCGCCAGAAGATCTTCGGGCGTCCCTTGATTCCGCTGGATCCACAGCCGGTGGGCAGAGTGTGGAGGACCAACCGCGCCGTCGTCACTCCTCGCGCATCGAGGAATACCGAGGTACCTCTGGGCGGTTGACGCTCAGGGTGAGGCGTGCCACTGCCCGTGGCCGCACTCCCGTGCTCCGTCCCCAGGCATGTGGAAAAGATGCCCTGAATTCACACCTCCGTCCCCTTTTCGCCCACAGGCGGTTGTTCGTAGTGTCGATCCACGGAGACCGCGACGTCGACCGCTGGACTGGTGGTTGCGCCGGCGTCCGAGAGGACGCCAGTGCAACTGGGGTTCGGGGGCTGCGTGGTGTTCGACCCTTCCTGGTGGGCGACGTCGCGGTATCCCCCTTCGCATCGCCGCTCGCCCTTCGGGACGGGCGGCGACCCATGTTCGCCCTCTCGACAGGAACTGCAGATGTCACTCACCGATGACTCCGTCCGGCTCGGCCTCCACCGCCGGTTCACGAGCGAGGGCGTGCATCCCTACGACACCGTCGAGTGGGAGCGCCGCGACGCGATCCTCACCGACCACCGCGACGGCAGCGTGGCGTTCGAGCAGCTCGGGGTGGAGTTCCCCCGCCACTGGTCGGTCAACGCCTCGAACATCGTCGCCCAGAAGTACTTCCGTGGGCACCTGGGCACCCCGCAGCGCGAGTGGTCGCTGCGCCAGCTGATCGACCGCATCGTCAACACCATCACCGCGTGGGGGGACACGGCCGGCTACTTCTCCGACGATGCGGAGCGCGAGGTGTTCCGCGACGAGCTGTGCGCGCTGCTGCTCCACCAGCGCATGGCGTTCAACAGCCCGGTGTGGTTCAACATCGGCGTCGACGGCGTACCCAACCAGAGCTCCGCCTGCTTCATCCTCTCGGTCGAGGACTCGATGTCGTCGATCCTCGACTGGTACCGGGAGGAGGGGATCATCTTCAAGGGTGGTTCCGGCTCAGGGGTGAACCTCTCGAAGATCCGCTCGTCGAAGGAGCGCCTGTCGGGTGGCGGCACGCCCTCCGGCCCGGTGAGCTTCATGCGGGGCGCCGATGCCTCCGCCGGCACGATCAAGAGCGGTGGGAAGACCCGACGCGCCGCGAAGATGGTCATCCTCGACGTCGACCACCCCGACGTCGCCGAGTTCGTCGAGACGAAGGCCCGCGAGGAGCGGAAGATCCGCGCCCTTCGCGACGCAGGGTTCGACATGGACCTCGACGGTGCCGACGCGCACTCCGTGCAGTACCAGAACGCCAACAACTCGGTCCGGGTCACCGACGAGTTCATGCAGGCGGTCATCGACGACGGCCAGTGGGACCTGATCTCGGTGACCACCGGCGAGGTCGTCGAGACGATCTCCGCCCGAAAGCTGATGCGTGACATCGCGGTCGCCGCCTGGGAGTGCGCCGATCCCGGCATGCAGTACGACACCACCATCAACCACTGGCACACCACGCCGAACGCCGGTCGGATCAGCGCGTCGAACCCGTGCTCGGAGTACATGCACCTCGACAACTCCGCCTGCAACCTCGCGAGCATCAACCTGCTCGCGTTCCTCGCCGAGGACGGCACGTTCGACGTCGACGGGTTCCGCCACGCGGTCGACATCACGTTCCTCGCGCAGGAGATCCTCATCGGAGGGTCCGACTACCCGACCCCGCAGATCGCCGAGAACGCCCGCCGCTTCCGGCAGCTGGGCCTCGGCTACACGAACCTGGGTGCCCTGCTGATGGCGCTCGGGGTGGGCTACGACAGCGCCGAGGGTCGTGCGTGGGCCGGTGCGATCACCGCGGTGATGACCGGCGAGGCCTACGCGACGTCCGCCCGTGTCGCCTCTCGGATGGGGCCCTTCGACGGCTACGCTGCTGACACCGAGGCCACGCTGCGGGTGCTCGACCAGCACCGCGACGCGCTCTCGGGGATCGATGCCTCCCTCGTGCAGCCGAGCCTCGTCGAGGCGGCTCGCGAGGCATGGGACACGGCCTGCGCCGACGCGTCGCTGTGGGGCGTGCGCAACGCCCAGGCCACCGTGCTCGCTCCCACCGGCACGATCTCGTTCCTGCTCGACTGCGACACCACGGGCATCGAGCCGGACCTCGGCCTGGTGAAGACCAAGAAGCTGGTCGGCGGGGGCACGATGACCATCGTCAACCAGACCATCCCGCGGTCGCTCCGCCGCCTCGGCTACTCGCCCGAGCAGGTCGCCGAGATCACTGCATGGATCGCCGAGCGGCGCACCGCCGTCGGCGCCCCGCACCTCGCTGCCGACCACCTCCCGGTGTTCGCCTGCTCGATGGGCGACAACGTGATCTCACCGGCCGGCCACATCCGCATGATGGCGGCTGCGCAGCCGTTCCTGTCCGGTGCGATCTCGAAGACGGTGAACCTGCCCGAGTCGGCCACCGTCGACGAGGTCTTCGACCTCTACGTCGAGTCGTGGCGCCTGGGCCTCAAGGCCGTCGCGATCTACCGCGACAACTGCAAGGTCGGCCAGCCGCTCTCCACGGGCGAGGCGGTGAAGAAGGCCGTCGAGGCCGCAGTGCCGGCGCCGGCTGCTGCCGGTCCCGTCCGCGAGCGGCTGCCCCGGGCACGCCGATCGCGCACCTTCGAGTTCCGCGTCGCCGACTGCAAGGGCTTCGTCACGGTCGGCGAGTACGAGGACGGCCGCCCCGGCGAGCTGTTCATCCGGGTGTCGAAGCAGGGCTCGACCCTCGCCGGCATCATGGATGCGTTCGCGATCGCGGTGTCGCACGGCCTCCAGTACGGGGTGCCGCTGCGGGCCTACGTCGACGCCTTCGTGGGCATGCGGTTCGAGCCCGCCGGCATGACCGACGACCCCGACCTCCGGATCGCGAACTCGCTGATGGACTACCTGTTCCGTCGGCTGGCTCTCGAGTACCTGTCGATCGACGAGCGCTCGCACCTCGGGATCTTCAGCGTCTCCGAGCGCATCCAGCCGACGCTCCCCGGCGTGGAGGAGGCGGTCGTGGAGACGTCGCCCGGGATCGATCTGCGCCCGGATCCGCCCACGTTGATCGACGCCACGGCCACCCCGGCCGCGAGCGCCGGTGGTTCCGCCTCCGACACGACGCCGACCCGCTCGGTCGACGCCCCGCTGTGCATGCAGTGCGGTGTCCAGATGCAGCGTGCGGGCTCCTGCTACGCCTGCACGGAGTGCGGCGCCACCTCCGGCTGCAGCTGACCTGACGCTCGGGTCGACGCCGGCTCTGGCTCGCCGGGTGCGGCCGAACGACGACGTTCGGGCAGCTTGTTTACGAAGAACCCCGGACGCGCTCCTGTAAGGGGGTGCAGCATGCGGGTGTGAGCGAGGTCCCGGGCGGCGAGGACACCCGAACCGTCCACGACCGGGTCCGCGAGACCTACGACGCCCAGCACGTACGTCTGTGGCGGGCGATCGCTGCGTGGAGCGGTTCCTCCGACGTGGCGGACGAAGCGGTCGCCGAGACCTTCGCTCAGCTGATGCGACGAGGCGAGGCGGTGACGGACTCCGTCGCCTGGGTGTGGCGCACCGCGTTCCGGATCGCCGCCGGCGAGCTGCAACGTCGCCGCAGCGAGTCGGGGCACGAGCCCGACAAAGCGGGCGCTCCTTCCCGGATCGACGGTCGGGCCGACTCGGTGCTCGACCTCATGCGGGCGCTGCAGGACCTTCCCGATCAACAGCGGGCGTGCATCGTGGTGTGCGACCTCCTCGGCTACTCAGCAGAGGAGACCAGTTCGCTGCTGCACACGAGCGCGGCCACGGTGCGGGTGCAACGGATGCGGGCCCGGCGTCGGCTGCGGCTCCGTCTGGAGGCGAACGATGACTGAACTCGACGAACGGCTCGACGGGGCGCGCCGAGCGCTCGCCACGATGGACCCTCCTGCTGACCTTTGGGAACAAGCGGTCGAGCGGGCACGGCATGGCGAGGTCGCTCAGCAACAGGGCGTGGCCAATCGCCGCCGGCGCCCGTCCCCGTCCGCGATCGTGGCGGTGGCAGCCGTCGCAGCGGTGGTCGTGATCTCGGCTGCGGTGCTGCTGCGCCCGGACCGGCAGACCGTGGAGACCGTTCCCGGAGGGACGGTCGACCACTCCGAGCCGACCACGCCGCGTCCGCCAGCGGGGCCGGCGCCGGGCACGATCGTGCAGGGCCACGGGTGTCCGTTCGGCCTCGCCGGCGAACCGGTCGACGTGAGCGCGGGACCCGTCGACCCATCGGAGGCCCGGTTCGAGGCGGAGCCCGGCCAGAACATCGCCCACTTCGTGCTCGGGGACCAGGTCGTCGAAGTGCGGGTGCCCGGGACCTCGTCCGGCGCCGCGAACGCCGATCGGGTGGAGGAGGCCGATCTGCCACGGGGTCCCGCCCGGATGTGGATGGACGGACCGCCCAGCGGGGCCGACGGCAAGCCTTTCGTGCAGCTCGGCTGGACCTCCGACGGCGAAGCCCCGTGCGGCTCGTTCTCGGTGACGGTCGACGGCGGCTCTCGTGACGAGAACCGACGAACGGCATTGGAGATCGGTCGCCGGGTGGTCCTGCCGGGTGAGCACGAAGCACTCGCGCTTCCTGGCGCGGAAGGAGGACCGGTCGCCGGTCTCGACCTCGACGGATCACAGTGGGTCGTCGTCGACTCGTCGGGCGGTCCGCTGCCCGCACCCGGGATGGCGTTTCGACGGGACGCGGGTGACCTGGGACGACGGCTGCGCCGAGGTGAGCGCCGACTACCAGCTGGATCGGGGGGCCGGGCTCCTCACCGTCAGCGGACGGACCTCGACCGCACCGGGCTGCACGCCACCGACGGTGCTCGACGCCCGCGGCCAGCCCTGGTCGTTGGTCCGGAGGGTGATGGGCGCCGCGCAGATCCCCGTGGCGGTCCTGCTCGACCTGCTCCCGGGCGCCGGGACCTCCGCCACGACCGTCCTGCGCCTCGGGGACCCGACTGGCGACTACATCGTCCTGGCGCCTGCCTGAGCCCGGCTCGCTGGTCGTGAGAGCCCGGGGTCACCCCCGGTCGAACGGCGCTTTGAGCTCGTCGGCGGACGACCCGATCCGTTCCAGTGCTCGAGCCGCGGTGCCGTCAGGTAGCTGTAGCGCTTCCAGGACGAAGGTGCTCGGCAGTGTGTCAACCGTGTTTGACGGACGTAACACAGGCGTCCACCACCTCAGCCTGATCAGCTCCTGGTGTTCCGCTCCGGTGGTGGGTTGGGCTGGGGGTCGGGCCACCGGAGCACCATCGCCTCGCCGTGGCGGGTGGCCTGCCAATGGCCCCTCAGCTGCCGCACCCGCTCGTGCAGTGCCTCGGCCCGACCCTCGGCGTCGAGGCCCTGGCGCACCAGCACCTCCCGGTAGGCCTCCACCGGTGCGTCCGTGCGCATCAGCGTCTGGACCGGTCCGGAGAGCGACTCGGCACGACCCATGTCGGGCCCGTCCAGCCCGTCGCCCGAGAGGGAGCCGCCGGCGGCGACAGAACCCCACACGCCCTGCGGCCAGCCCATGGTCGCCTCGACCGCCCAGTGGGCCAAATCGTGGCGGAGGAAGCTGCGGGTGTCGAGCACCACGCGCTCGCTGGTCCCGTCGTCCCGGTGCACCTCCACCGCGTGCTCCACGTCGGTGAGGCGCACGAAGCGCACCTCCATGGCGGCCAAGCGTAGGAGCGGTCCAGCCGTAGCCAGGCACACGGCGCGACGGTCGTCGGCTCCTCACCCCCGGTCGAACGGCGCTGTGAGCTCCTCCGTGGCGTAGAGAGCTCGGATCCGCTCGTCGTCACCGGATGCGCAGGCCGCGGCGACCGTGTCGATCAGCGCGTCGTACTCCGGTCCGGTCCCGCCCGCGTACGAGGCGGTCATCCGTCCCCACTCGTCCCACGGCAGGACCTCCACCTTGTTGAGGGCGGCGAGGTCCCGCACCGCGTTGCCGCGGATCTCGGCGATGCCGAAGTTCTCGGGCACCCCAGCGACGCCGAACGTCGCCGGATCGGCCCGCCCTTCCCGACAGGCGAGCCAGGCCTCCCCACCGGCGATGAACTCGTGCGGGGCGAGGTCTGCGGGCGCACCCACGAGGTCCAGCCCGATCGCCTCGGGGTCGACCCGCACCCACCGCCCCTCCCTGGCGTCGTGGTGCTCGACCACCCAGTGGTCCACGTGGAGGCCCGCCTCGAAGTAGGAAGCGAACCCCACTCGACATCTCGCTGCGATCGACCGGTGCCGCAGGAAGGCGCAGGCGAGCAGGGCGAGGTGACGGCACGTGCCCACGACACGGGTCGACGCGGGTCGGGCCTCCGTGAGCGGCCGGTCGTCGAGGTGCCACAGCAGCCGGAGGATGTCGCTCGCCTCCCTGATCGACGCCTCCGCCTGGCGTTCGTCGGCAAGTCCGGCAGCAGCCGCGGCGTCCGGCAGGACGACCAGCCCTGCGGCGACGGCACAGAGCTCGACCGGGTCCGACGGGAGCCCGTCGAGCAGCCCGGCGACGTCATGGTCGAGCGCCGTCGGGCCCTCTGCGACGTCGTAGCGGATCGACGTGGCTCCCCTCACCACAGCAGCTTGCCCGGTCGCAGATCCCCGGTGACGGCCGGAGCGGGTCGGCTACGTTGCGGCCGATGCCGATCAAGGTCATCCAGTGGGCCACGGGCACCGTGGGGATCCACGCCGTCCCGGCCATCGTCGCCCACCCCGACCTCGAGCTCGTCGGGCTCTGGGTGCACTCCGGTTCGAAGGCCGGTCGGGACGCCGGTGAGCTGTGCGGGATCGACCCGGTGGGTGTCACCGCCACCCAGGACGTCGAGGCCCTGCTCACCACCGACGCGGACGCCGTCTGCTACACCGCGAACTCGGACGTGCGGCCCGGTGGGGTCATCGACGACCTGTGCCGCATCCTCGAGACCGGCCTGAACGTGGTCAACACCTCGTTCGTGCCGCTGCTCTACCCGGCCGCAGCGGGGGAGGGCGTGCTCGAACGGCTGCAGGCAGCGTGCATCGCGGGCAGCTCGACCCTCTACACCTCCGGCATCGACCCGGGGTTCGGCAACGCCGGGATCACCATCCACTCGCTCGCCCTCTGCAAGGAGGTGCGGTCCGTCCGGATGATGGAGATCGTCGACTACGCCACCTGGGACAACCGGTTCACCATGTTCGAGATCATGGGGTTCGGGAAGCCGGACGTGTCGCAGTCGCTGCTGCTGGCGCCGGGTTCCACCCGCCTCGCGTGGGGTCCCGTCCTGCACCTCGTGGCGGCGGCGATCGGCCTGGAGCTCGACGACGTGGTCGAGCGGCACGAGGTGATCACCGCGGACACCGACTTCGAGATCGCGTCCGGGACCATCCCGGCCGGGACCATCTCGGGCATGCGCTTCGAGATCGTCGGCGTGGCCGACGGCGAAGAACGCCTCGTGGTCGAACACGTCACCCGGCTCCGTGAGGGCGACGCTCCGCACTGGCCCCAGGGCCACGGCTACCGCATCGAGATCCGCGGCGAGCCGAACGTTGACATCGAGCTGGCGCTCAGCTCGGACCGCGGCGACCACAACCACGCCGGCTGCCTCGCCACGGCGATGCACGTCGTGAACGCCATCCCGCACGTGGTCGCAGCCGAACCGGGCGTCGCCACGCTGCTCGACCTCCCCGTGTACTCGGCCCGGGTCACGCCTTCCTGATCGGTCGGGCCGGGTTGCCCGCCACGACCGTGCCCGCCGGGACGTCCGAGGTCACCACGGCCCCTGCTCCCACCACGGCGTCCTCGCCGATGGTCACGCCGGGCAGCACGATCGCACCGCCGCCGATCCACGCGTTCGCCCCGATCTCGATCGGCTCGGCACCCTCCCACTTCGCCCGGCGAAGCTCCGGGTCGAGCGGGTGCGTGGGGGTCAGCAGCTGCACGTTCGGCCCGATCAGCACGTCGTCCGCGATCGTGATCGGCGCCACGTCGAGGGCGACGAGCCCGAAGTTGACGAAGACCCGGTCGCCGATCCGGATGTTGAAGCCGAAGTCGACGTGCAGCGGTGGCCGCACCTCCACGCCCTTTCCGACCGCGCCGAGCAGCTCCCCGAGGATCGTCCGGCGGACAGAGGGATCGTCGACCGGCGTGCTGTTGTAGCGGTCCTCCAGACGTCGGGCGCGGAGCAGCTCGGTTCGGATGCGCGGGTCGTCGCCGATGTACAGGTCACCGGCGACCATGCGCTCCCAGTGGGTGCGCCCGTCATCGAGGCGGGCGCCGCTCGCGTCGAGGTTGCCGGGGTCGTCGGCCATCAGCCGAGGGCGTCGACCACGTGGGTGATCACCTGCGCGGCAAGGTCGCGGTCGGCTGCCGGGTCGCCCGAGGCGCTCATGGTCAGCGAGATGAAGGCGTCCTTCGCGGTGGCGCCCGCCTCGACCTCGGGGGAGGTGGGGTCGTCACCCGACACGAGCCACGCCTCGGCGCCCTCGACCGTGAGGTCCTCCGCCTCGGCGCCGAGGCGCTGCTCGGCCGTGGTGCGCGCACCCTCGTCGCCGCCCGACTCGAGCACCGAGATGCGCAGGTTCCGCCCGCTCGCCGACTCGCTCGAGTAGCCACAGCCGCCGGTCGCCTCGGGCTGGGGGGTGAGCTGCTCGCCGACGATGTTCGAGAGCGTCTCCGGGTTCACCAGCTCGCAGACCGGCACCGGGCCCTCCTCGGTGGTGCTGGTGACGCTGTCCTTCGAGGTCGTGGTCGTGGCCTCCGTGGGCTCGGTGGTGTCCCCGGCCTCCCCGTCGGAGCCGTCGTCGCCGCACCCGGCGATGAGGAGCGCCCCGGCGGCGACGCTCACAACGAGCAGCGTGCGGTGGGAATGCGATCGCAACGTCACGTGTTGGAACCTACCCACTGCGTCTCATCGGGTCCCCCGTGCAGGCCATCTCGAATGATTGGCCGATCCCCGATTCGCATGGCACCCTTGCGCCTACCGCCGCCTGATCGACCCCCAGAGGTTTGTTGTGTTCGATGTTGGAGACCGCGTGGTGTACCCGCACCACGGCGCAGCCGTGATCGTCAAGCGTGAGACGCTCGAGTTCAACGGCGAGAAGACCGACTACTTGGTGCTGCAGATGGCCCATGGCGAGCTGACGCTCCGAGTCCCGGCCGACAAGGCCGAAGAGGTCGGCATGCGCCCTCCCATCGGCAACGAGGAGGTCCAGGACCTCTTCGAGCTCCTCGGCAAGAAGGACGTCCGCGAGCCCGCGAACTGGAGCCGGCGGTTCAAGAACCACCAGGAGAAGCTCAAGTCGGGCGACGTCTACCAGGTGGCCGAGGTGGTCCGGAACCTCTCACTGCGCGAGCAGGCGAAGGGGCTGTCGGCCGGCGAGAAGTCGATGTTCGTGAAGGCGCGCTCGGTGCTCGTCAGCGAGCTGAGCTTCGCCCTCGACGTGTCCGAAGAGGACGCGCTCGCCAAGGTCGAGAAGAC
>JBIQID010000005.1:20399-26090 GCA_044508215.1 Actinomycetota bacterium
CGCTCGAAGCGCGGTCGCGCCCACTCGACCATGTCCGCCACCCCGTCGCGCAGCGAGGTGCGCTCGACGCGGGGGAACAGGGCGGTGAGCCGCTCGACCGACGCCCGACGATCCCGGTCGTCGCCGGCGCGGGCGCCGTGGTGGCGCATCATCACCGGGGTGCCGGAGACCCCGGCGACCAGCTGGGCCAGCTCCACGATGCTGGTGCGACGGCCCGACCCCACGTTCACGGGACGCGGCGAGCACACGCGCTCGCGGAGCGCCGTGGCGATGATGCGGCTGACCGTGCCGGCGTCGATGAAGTCACGGGTCTGGCGGCCGTCGCCGTGGATGAGCAGCGGTTCGCCGGTGAGCGCAGCCCGCACGAACGCGGCGACCACGGCGCCTTCGCCCGCGTCCAGCGGCTGGTGCCGGCCGTACACGTCGAACAGGCGGAGGGTGAGCACCGGCAGGCCGTAGCTCTGCTGGTAGGCGGAGGCGAACGACTCGGCGGCCAGCTTCGAGGCAGCGAAGGGGGTGCGGGGGAGGGGCGCCAGCTCCTCGTGCGACGGGAGCGCCGGGTTGGCGCCGTAGATCGCAGCTGTCGACGCCAGGATCACGTGAGCGTCACCAGCGCGCCGGGCCGCCTCGAGCACGGCGACCGTGCCCTCGACGTTCACCCGCTGCGCGCCCACCGGGTCGGTCATCGCGGAGCCACTGCGGTGCTGGGCGGCCAGGTGCACGATCGCGTCGACGTTCTCGGACGCCTCGGCGAGCGCTCGCGGGTCGCAGATCGACCCGAGCACCACGCGCACCGGCAGCGAGGCCAGGTCATCGGGGTCGCCGTGGGACGCGTCGTCGAGCACGACGATCTCGTCCACCGACGGATCGCCGGCAAGCAGGTGACAGAGGTTGGTGCCGATGAATCCGACACCGCCGGTGACGAGAACTCGCATGTGCTTCCCATCGGCTGATCAGCCGCACTTCTGAGCCAGAAGGGGCCGAACGGCCCAAGAGCGTCGGAAGGGCTTCCGAGGCGCTCCCCGGTCCAGATCACGTCCCGCTGACAGCCCCGCTCACGGTCCTGCGGACCCCCGCTCACGGCATCGCACGGGTGGGCCGTACCATGGCGCCGTGGCTGGTGTCGGGACACCGCGGAGACGGCTTCGGGTCGCGACCGCCATGGGAGCGGTCCTCGTCGTCGCGCTGTTCGCCACGGGCTGCGCGAGGGCGGAGTGGGACACCTCGGGGATCGACGACCCCACGACGACCACCCAGAAGGAGTACCCGCGGGACGAGGAGGGGCTCATCGAGTCGATCACCGACCGGTACTCCACCGAGGCGAAGAACCTCAACGTGTGGGCGGCCCCTCGTGAAGAAGCCCGCTGCGCGGCCGAGAAGATCGTCCGGGGCGTCGGCGTCGACAGGCTCCTCGACCTCGGCTTCGACCCCCAGGAGGGCCAGCTCGCCCTGGCGTACTCCGACGACGAGCGCGACGCCGTGCTGAACATCCTCGTGGGCTGCATCGACGTGGGCCACGCCGTCGCCGAGATGTTCAGCGCCTACCAGAAGCTCTCGGTCCCGGCGAGCCAGTGCCTGGGTGCCTCCATCGAGCGGCGCGGGTTGGCCCGCGACCTGATGGCGGGCCTGCTGGCCGGCACCGAGCCGGACCCCGCCGCGGAGGGCAACCGCCTCGGTGCCGGCATCACCGACGCGATGGCCGAGTGCCTCGACGCCACCAAGGACCTCGTGCCGCTGATCCCGGCCGACCCGTTCCCCGAGGCGGACCTCGGCCCCGCCACCACGCTGCCGGCCTCCGAGGAGGGCGAGCCCGAGAGCGGCGACTGAGCCCGAGCGGGCACGCCCGCGTGGAGCCCTCCCCATAGGATCGGGCTGGTGCTGACGTCCATCCCGAGCCCGTCGAACAACACCCTCGAACTGGGCCCGCTGGCCGTGAACTACTACGGCCTGATGATCGCCCTCGGCGTCCTCGCCGCGGTGTGGCTGGCCCGCCGACGCCTCGAGCAGATGGGCGACGACCCCGACATCATCACGGACCTCGCACTGTGGGCGGTCCCCGCGGGTCTGATCGGCACCCGGATCTACCACGTGATCACCGACTACAACCGGCTGTACTGCGGGGAGCCCGAGTGCTCGGGGTCGCTCTGGCCCGACGCCTTCATGATCTGGAAGGGCGGGCTGGGCATCCCCGGCGGCATCGCCGGCGGGTTCATCGTGGGCATCTGGTACGCACGGCGGAAGCACCTCTCGATCCCTCGCCTCATGGATGCGGCGGCGCCGGCGATCCCGCTCGCCCAGGCGATCGGCCGGTGGGGCAACTGGTTCAACCAGGAGCTGTTCGGACGGCCGACCGACCTCCCGTGGAAGCTCGAGATCACCAACCAGAACGCGCTCGCGGACGTCTACTCCCGCCGGCCGGACTACGAGGGCGAGACCTTCTTCCACCCGACGTTCCTCTACGAGAGCCTGTGGAACCTCGGCGCGGTGGCGGTGCTGATCCTCATGGGCCGCCGCCTGCGCCTCCGCCAGGGGAAGCTGTTCCCGGCGTACATCACCCTCTACTTCCTCGGCCGGATGTGGGTGGAGGAGCTCCGCATCGACACCGCGGCGGAGGTCGGGGGCCTGCGCTGGAACTTCGCGCTGTCGATCATCATGGTCGTGGTCGGCGTGGTGTGGTTCTTCTGGGGTGGTGCGAGGGCCGACGACGAGGAGCTGGCCGCCCGTGAGGAGCACGCACGCACGGGCCGCGCAGCGCTGGCGGCGCGCCGCGAGGCCGAGCGCAAGGGTGAGCCCGTGCGGGTGGGCGGTTCAGCCGCTGCCGAGTCGGAGGAGGGCGTCGCCGAGGAGCGGCCAGAGGTCGGCGGCCCAGGGGCCGAAGGCACGAGCGCCGAGGCCGATGGCCCCGACGCGTCGATCGGGGTCGAACCAGAGGAAGGTGCCGGCGGCACCGAAGTGACCGAACGTCCGAGCTGACGCCCCGGTCGGCGTCCAATGGGGGTGCTTGGCCCCCTTGATCTCCACGCCCAGGCCCCACGGGCACGGCCGCTGCTGGCCGAAGCCCGGGACCACGCCGTCGAGCTCGGGGAAGTGGACCTCGACGGCGGTGGCGAGGGTGGATGGGTGGAGCAGCGTCGGGGCGGCCAGCTCTCCGACGAAGCGGAGCAGGTCCTCGACGTGCGACTCAGCGTCCTTCGCGGCGGAGTCCCCGAACCGGGTCGATGCCATCCCGAGGGGTTGCAGCACCGCCTCCGTCACGTACTGCTGCCACCCGATGCCGCTGCGCCGCTCCAGCTCAGCGGCGAGCCGGTCGAAGCCGGTGTTCGAGTAGATGCGCCGGGCCCCGGGCGCCGCGATCGGCTCGTCGCCCTCCATCGGCAGCCCCGACGCGTGCGCGAGCAGGTGCCGAACGGTCGCCCCCTCGGGGCCCGCCGGGTCCGCCCAGTCCCACACGCCTTCCTCGGCTGCGATCCAGCATCCCAGCGCGACCAGCGGCTTGGTGACGGACGCGAGCGGCACCACGCGGTCGGTGGGACCCCAGCGACGAACCGTCGGCGAGGGATCGGATGCATCGAAAAGCGCAACCGCCGCTCCCGGTTCCCACTGCTCGAGCAGATCGTCGATCTCCACGGGCCCCTTTGTACCCCGCTGCGGTGTGCCCTGCGGCCGGCCGAGATGCCAGTGGTGGAGGTGGTGAGCCGGTAGCCTGGAGAGGACACAGCAATCAACCAGCGGACACACATGACCCCCACGTTCAGTTCGCTCGGAGTCAGCGAGGCGCTCGTCAGCGCCCTGGCCGAGCGGGGCATTGCCCAACCCTTTCCCATCCAGGCCCTCACGATCGCCGACGCACTCGCCGGGCGAGACGTGTGCGGCAAGGCCAAGACCGGCTCCGGCAAGACGCTCGCCTTCGGCGTGCCGGTGCTCCAGCTCATGCCGAAGGGCCAGCCCGGCCGGCCCACCGGCATCTGCCTCGTCCCGACGCGCGAGCTCGCGGTCCAGGTGCGTGACGAGCTCGAGCCGCTCGGCAAGGCGGTCGGCCGCACGGTCGGCGCCCTCTACGGCGGCGACCCGATCGACAAGCAGATGAAGCTGCTCGAGCGCGGCATCGACCTCGCCGTCTGCACGCCCGGGCGTGTCATCGACCTGATCGAGCGAAAGGCCATCGACGTCGCCGGCCTCACCCACGTGGTCGTCGACGAAGCCGACCGCATGGCCGACATGGGCTTCCTCCCGCAGGTCGAGTGGATCCTCCGCAACGTCGAGGGCACCCCCCAGACGCTGCTCTTCTCGGCCACCCTCGACGGCGTCGTCGACACGCTCGTGCAGCGCTACCAGAACGATCCGGTGCGCCACGAGGTCGCGTCACCCACCGTCACGGTCGACCAGATGCACCACCGGTTCCTGCACGTCCACGAGATGGACAAGGTCCGCGTGGCCGCCGCGATCATCGGATCGAACCGCCGGACGATCGTGTTCACGAACACGAAGCACGGCGCCGACCGGCTCGCCCGCAAGCTGAACGACGAGGGCGTCGCAGCCGCGGCCATCCACGGCGACCTCCGGCAGCAGGTCCGCGAGAAGTCCCTCGCCCAGTTCGCCGAGGGGAAGATGCAGGCGCTCGTGGCCACCGACGTGGCGGCACGTGGCATCCACATCGACGAGGTCGACGCGGTGATCCACTACGACCCGCCGATCGACCACAAGACCTACCTCCACCGCTCGGGCCGCACGGCCCGCGCCGGCGAGTCCGGCGTCGTGGTGTCGCTCTGCCTGTACAACCAGGAGCTCGAGGTGAAGCGCCTCCAGAAGCGCATCGGCCTCAACCAGCCGATCGTCGAGGTCTTCTCGAACGACCCACGCCTCGCCGACCTGGCGGCGTGGGACCCCGCAGCGGCCGACGCCGTCGCCTGACCGGGTCGGGCGTCCTGTGGTGCAGGAGGCCTACGACGTCGGTCTGAGGTACGAGGCGACCCTCGATCGCCGCGCCCGTGACCTGGGCGCGTACTACACCCCGCCCGCCATCGCCCGCGGGCTGACCCGGCTCGCACTCGAGCGCAGCGGGTCCCGCCCGGTCCGTCGGGTGGTCGATCCCACCTGCGGGGGCGGCGCGTTCCTGGTGGCCGCGGCGGATGCGCTGGTGGAGGCCGGGCTGCACCCCTCCGACGCCCTCGCCGCGATCCACGGTGCGGACATCGATCCCGGCGCGGTGGCTGCCGCCAACGCGGCTCTCGAGGTCTGGGCCGGGCACCACGGGTTGGGGGAGCGGGACGCCGACCGCCCACGGGCGGAGGTGCTCGACGGCTTCGAGCTCCTCGACCGCCTCGCCGCCCGAGGGGGCGCCGACGTGGTGGTGGGCAACCCGCCCTTCCGGTCGCAGCTCCGCGGGGCGGCCGTCCACGACGGCGCGGAGCGCGGAGCGCTGCGGGCGCGGTTCGGTGCAGTGGCCCACGGCTACACCGACCTCGCGGGGCTGTTCCTCGTGGCGGCGGTCCGCTCCGTGGCGCCCGGCGGCGTGGTGGGCCTGGTCCAGCCCCGATCGGTGCTCGTCGCCGCCAACGCCGCCGGAGTGCGCGACGCTGTGCTGGCCGAGGGCGACCTCGCCGCCATGTGGTTGCCCGAGGAGGACGTGTTCGAGGCGCAGGTCCAGGTCTGCGCGCCCCTCTTGGTCCGCCGGACGACCGGTGCGCCCTC
>JBIQID010000005.1:26190-34395 GCA_044508215.1 Actinomycetota bacterium
TCGGTGGCGATGCGGCCCGTTCCGGTGCTGGACCGGCTCGACCGGGAGCCCGTGGTGGTGGCGAGGCTCGGGACGGGTTCCGCCACCTGGTCGCCCTTGGTGGCCGCTGCACAGGGAGTCCCACGGGTGGACGTCGCGTCGGAGCGCCTCGTCGGCGACGTCGCCACGGTCGTGGCCGGGTTCCGCGACGAGTACTACGGGCTGGTCGGCCTCGTCGCCGAGGCGGACGATCCTGCGGTGGCCGGCCAGCTGCGGCTGGCGACGGCCGGTTCGATCGAGGTGGGTCGGCACCTGTGGGGCGAGCGTCCGCAGCGGTTCGGTCGCCGCCGGTGGGAGCAGCCGGTCATCGACGCGGCGATCGCCGGGCACGGCGGGGTCGGCCTCCGCCGCTGGTGGGACCGCATGGGGACGCCGAAGGTGCTCGTCGCCACCCAGACCCGGGTCGTCGAGGCGGTGGCGGATCCCGACGGCGTCCTCGCGCCGGTGACCCCGGTGATCAGCGTCGTCCCGGACGTTCCGTCTCCGACCGACCCCTCCGGCCCGCTCGATCCGCACGCGATCGCTGCCGCTCTCTGTTCGCCGGTGGTCGCGGCGCTGGCCCAGCAGCGAGTCGCCGGATCCGGGATGAGCCCGACGACGATGCGGCTCCGCGCCGCCGACGTGGCGGCGCTGCCCCTGCCCAGCGACGGAGCCGCATGGGAGCTGGCGACCGAAGCGTTCCGGACCGCCTGCGTGGACCCCTGCAACCGTTCGGCGTGGCGGCGCTATGCGGCGCTCGCGGTGGAGGCGCACGGCCACGGAGCCCGCGACGACCTCGTCGAGTGGTGGCTGGACGCCGTCGGTGGCCTCGTCGAGCACCCCGGGGAGGATCGAGGTTGACGCCGAGGGCCTCCGAGTGGTGGCATGCTCTCCACATCACGAGCGGCCCGTCAGGGTCCGGCAACCTGGGCGGACACCCAAGGTGCCTCCCGACCTCGGTCGGAGATGCGGTCGGCGCACCCCGCCGGCAACGAAGTGTCCCGTGGTGCGATGGTCGCACCCGCCTCGGGTCGGGTCCCCGTCGGGTCGACGAACCGGCGCACGATCGCCGTGTCCCCGAGCACCCATGCAACGTCCTGACCCCACACCGAACGAACCGGCTGCCGTGAACCTCGAGGCACCCATGCCGGTCACGGGCGCCTGGCAGCCGGGCGACGAGCCCGGCGAGCGACGGTTCGCCACGGTGGTGAAGGACCGTCCCTTCCGTCTGGAGGGCGGGGGAGTGCTCCGCCACATCGACGCGGCCTTCGAGACGTGGGGCACGCTCGCGCCCGACGCATCCAACGCGGTCCTCGTGTGCCACGCGCTCACCGGCGACAGCCACGCCGCTGGCCGTGCCGGCCCGGGGCATCCGGCGCCGGGGTGGTGGGCGGACCTGATCGGACCGGGCCTCGGCATCGACACCGACCGCTGGTTCGTGGTGTGCGTCAACGTGCTCGGGGGATGCCAGGGCACCACGGGGCCGGCCAGCGTCGACCCGGAGACCGGCCGCCCGTACGGCTCAGCCTTCCCGGTGGTCACGATCCGCGACATGGTGCGCGTGCAGGCGATGGTCGCCGACCACCTGGGCATCGACCGCTGGCACGCCGTGGTGGGTGGGTCGATGGGCGGCATGCAGGCGCTCGAGTGGCCGATCATGTTCCCCGACCGCGTCGGGTCGCTCGTGGCGATGGCCACCAGCGCCGAGGCGAGCGCCCAGCAGATCGCCTGGTCGATGGTGGGTCGGCGTGCGGTGATGCTCGACCCCAACTTCGCCGGCGGCGACTACTACGACCGTCCGCCGGGAGAAGGCCCCCACCGCGGGTTGGCGCTGGCACGGCAGATCGCGCAGATCCACTACCGGTCCGACGAGGCGTTCTCGGACCGCTTCGGTCGCACCCTCCTGGGCCAGGACGATGCCGAGGGCTTCACGATGGAGCAGCGCTTCGACGTGGAGGGGTACCTCGACTACCACGGGCAGAAGCTCGTCCGCCGGTTCGACGCGAACTCCTACCTGCGGCTGAACAAGGCGATGGACCTCCACGACGTCGGGCGCGGCAGGGGGAGCACCAGCGCGGCGCTCCAGCGGATCTCCTGTCCGTCGATGGTGATGAGCATCGAGAGCGACATCCTCTACCCGCCGCACCAGCAGGAGGCGCTGTGCCGCCTCATGCGTGAGGGCGGTGCGCGGGTCGGGTTCTACGAGATCCGCAGCCCCGATGGGCACGACGGCTTCCTCATCGAGACGAACCAGATCGCACCCATCGTGGCGGCCTTCCTCGACGGCGCCTCCGACCACCTCCTGTGAGATGACATGAGCACTGCCGACACCCCGCCCGAGAACACCTCCGGGCAGCTCCACGCCGACACGGTGGCGATCCGCTCGGGTCGCCGCGACGACGATCCTGCGCTGGCCCCCACGCTCTGGGCGACCGCTGCGTTCGTGAGCCCGTCCGCCGACGAGGCACGGCGCATGGCGACGTCCACGGGAGCCGACCGCTTCTACTCCCGCTACGGCAACCCGACGGTCGCAGCCTTCGAGTCGGCGATCGCCGACCTCGAACAGGCCGAGGCGGCGAGGGCGTTCTCGTCCGGGATGGGAGCGATGACGGCGGTGGTGCTCGGCCTGTGCTCGACGGGCGACCACATCGTCACCCAACGGCAGCTCTACGGCGGGACGCAGATGCTCTTCAACGCCGTCTGCCCCAGGTTCGGCATCGAGGTGACCTTCGTGGACGGCACCGATCCCGACGCCTGGGAGGCAGCCGTCCGTCCCGGGAAGACGGTCCTCTGCGTGGCGGAGACGCCCGCGAACCCGCGCCTCGACCTGGTGGACCTCGATCGGCTGGGAGCCATCCGCGGACCGATGAAGGTGGTCGACTCCACGTTCGCCACCCCGATCGGACAGCTCCCGCTGCGCCACGGCGTCGACCTCGTCGTCCACTCGGCGACCAAGGCGATCGCCGGCCACAACGACGCCACGCTCGGCGTGGTCGCGGGCAGCCGCGAGCTGCTCGACTGGATCTGGGGCTTCGCCGTGCTGCAGGGAGCGAACGCGTCTCCGTTCGACGCGATGAACGGCATCCGCGGCATCCGCACCCTGCCGGTGCGGTACGAGCGCCAGACCGCGACCGCGCTGAAGGTGGCCCAGGTGCTCCAGGACGACCCCCGCGTGTGCCAGGTGAGGTATCCGGGGCTCGACTCGTTCCCGCAGCGCGAGCTGGCGCAGCGGCAGATGACGCTGGCCGGGGGCCTCATCACGTTCGACCTCGTGGACGGCCTGGAGGCCGGCCGACGGTTCGTGGAGTCGACCCGCATCGCCCAGCTCGCCACCAGCCTCGGTGGCCCCGAGACGCTCGTGACCCACCCGGCCACCACCACCCACGTCGGCCTACTCCCCACCGAGCTGGCCGAGGCGGGCATCGGCCCGGGGACGGTGCGGGTCTCGGTGGGCCTGGAGCACGTCGACGACCTGCTCGCGGACCTCAGCGCTGCGCTCGACGCAGCCACCGGGCACCAGGGCGGCTGAGTTGCCCGAGCTGGTCGAGGTCGAGATCTACCGGCGCGCCGCCGAGGCCCTCGTCGGCCGCCGCCTCGAGACCGTCGAGCACCTCGACCCCACCACGGTCCGCGGCACGACGGTGGAGGAGGTCGTCGCAACGGTCGAGGGCGCCGACGTCGTCGGCGTCGACCGGATCGGGAAGCTGCTCCTGATCGAGCTGGACGAGCGACCGATCCTCGGGCTGCGGTTCGGGATGACCGGACGGCTGGTGGTCGACGGCCTCGCACCGATCGAGGAGCTCGAGTACGGCAGCAAGGAGGATCGCCCGGAGTGGGATCGCTTCGTCGTGTCGGTCGCGCCGGAGGGGCAGCTGCGGGTGAACGACCCGCGGAAGTTCGGCGGCGTGCTGCTCGACCCGGACCTCCGTCGGCTGGGCCCGGACGCCGCCACGGTGACCGCCGAGGAGATGGACGCAGCCCTCGCCGACTCGATCACCCCGCTCAAGGTGCGCCTGCTCGACCAGGGCAGGGTGGCGGGCATCGGGAACTTGATCGCCGACGAGGTCCTGTGGCGGGCGAAGCTGGCCCCGCGGCGGGCCGCCGGCGAGCTCGACCGACGTGAGCGGACGCGCCTGGCCAAGGAGGTGAGGGCGGGGATCGCACGGCTGGCACGGCAGGGTGGCTCGCACACCGGGGCGCTGCAGCCGTTCCGCAAGGTGGGTGGTCCGTGCCCGCGGTGCGGCGAGCCGCTGCGACGGTCGCGGATCGGTGGCCGCACCACGATCTGGTGTCCGGCGGAGCAGCGGTGAGCGCGTTGGCGAACGGCGCTCGCGGCTGCCACGATCGCCCGATGATCGAGGGGGGAGCGCCAGGGGGACCGGGGGCGGCGCGCCCGCGGGCCGCACGCGTGCTCGCCGGCGTCCTCGGAGCCCTCCTCGGCGCGCTGGCCCTTCTGGCGGGGGGTCCGGTCCCCGCTGCTGCGCAAGCGGGCCCTTCGACCACCGTGCCGGTGCAGGCGATCGACCCCACGTCGACCGCCGCCGACAACCCAGCGCAGCGCACCCTGCTCTTCATCATCGGAGGGCTCGTGTTGCTCGGCATCGTGGTGCTGGTGTGCACCGTCGTGTTCTGGCGGCGCACCCGGCCCGGGCTGGCGGACGAGCAGGCCGCCGCGGCTGCGGTGCCTCCTCCCACCCGGGTGTCCGCTGCGGATCTGGTCCGATCGGGAGCCCCGGACCGTGTGCCGGTGGTGCCGGCTGCCTCACCCGACGACCTGCGGAGCGTCCCCCTGTGGGCGGACGAGGCCGAGCCGGAGCCGCAGTCCGGCGGCGCCGAGCGGTCAGGCGGGCGGCGCTAGGGTCCGCGGCGATGTCCGACGCACCCGTGAACCTCACGCAGGGCCCGCCGGAGACCGTCCTCGATCCCGAGCCGGCCGACGCCCTCCACGCACTCGCCCAGGCGCTCGCATTGCCCGAAGCCGATCGCCGCGCCGCCGTGGCCGACGTGGTCGCAGGCCACCCACGGTTCCTCGACGGCTGGGCGCAGCTCGGGCGCCTCGGACGTGACCCGATCGAGCGCTACGCCGCGTTCCGGGTGGGCTACCACCGTGGCCTCGATCGGCTCAGGCAGTCGGGATGGAGGGGCAACGGCTTCGTGCGCTGGCAGCACGAGACGAACCGGGGGTTCCTGCGGGCGCTCGAAGGCCTTCGTGCCCAGGCCGAGGTGATCGGCGAGCACGACGAGGCCGAGCGCTGCGCGCTCTTCCTCCGCCAGCTCGACCCCACCTGGCCCCCCGCCGATCTGGACTGAACCTCCGTTCTGCTGTGTAGAACCGCCCGGAACGGGCGGGTTCTACGCAACGAAACCGAAGGCTGCTGCGGCTCAGAGGCCGAGGGCTGCCCTGAACCGGGGGACCTCCGCCCCGAACCAGCGGCGTCGCCGTTCGTAGCGCTCCGCGCCGCCCATCGCCTCCCACATCTCGACGAACGCCGCTTCACCACGTTCGACACGGCGCCGCACGAACTCGCCGCCCGTCTCGATCTGCTGTCCGAGAGCCTGGAGGAGGGTCGCCTGCTCTCCGGGGTCGAGGCCGTAGCCGTCGGCGACGACGGCCAACCTCGTGAACGGGTCGAGGCTGGCGCGTCCTGTCCGGGCGGCGTCCTCGGGTGCATCGATGGGGGCGCACATCCGGGCGAGCGCAGCGAGGTCCCATTCGCGGCGACCGGGCGCTGCGAACTCGAAGTCGAGGAGCGCCACCGCGACACCGTCCCGGTGCACGACGTTCTCAGGACACACGTCGTTGTGGCAGAGGACGGGCTCCGGTCCGGGGTCTGGGTCCGCCATCTCGTCGCTCCACGCCGCCCCGGGCTGCCCGCCCGGCGGGGCGAACCCGACGGTGGCGTCGTGGAAGCGACGCAGCAGGGCAGCGGTCGAGGCGAGCACCGAGTCGGCCTGTGACCACTCGGGGAACGGCGGGATCGGCACGTCGCCGGGGATGAACCGCAGCCGCTCGCGATCGCCGCGGACGCTGAGCACCTCGGGCACCCCGTCGAACCCGTGCGCTCGGACGTGGCGGAGGAGTGCGTGGATCGCCGGCGTGTGGACGCTGGTCGGGCGTTCGACCTCGTCGCCGATCCGCACGACCGCGCCCGCGTTTCCGACCCCTCCCCGGAGGACCTCCACGTCGTCACCCACCCGCCTGCCCCCTCTCGATCCGCCGTCGCCTCGATCCGCCCGACGGAGGATGCCACCTCCGGGCGGCCTCGGGTGAGGACCGCTGGGTAACGTCGGGCCATGGCCGACGTCACCTTCCCCGCCCACGGTCGGAGCGCCGACGAGATCCTCGCCGAGGTCGCCGAGCTGCGAGGGGGCGACCTCGACTGGCGGGGCGGCCGCGCCTTCAGCCTCGTCTACGACAGCGACGACGCCGAGCTCGAGGAGCTCCTCGAGACGGTGGGGCAGACGTTCCTCCACGAGAACGCGCTCAACCCGTTCCGCTACCAGACCCTCCTGAAGATGGAGACGGAGGTCATCGGGTTCGCGGTCGACCTCTTCGGGGCTGGGTGCGGTTCGATGTCGTCCGGCGGCACCGAGAGCATCTTCCTCGCCGTCCAGACCGCACGAGACGCCGGCCGCGAACGGGGCATCACCGATCCGAACATCGTGTGCTGCGACACCGCGCACCCCGCGTTCGCCAAGGCCTGCCACTACCTCGGCGTCCGTCAGATCCGCACCCCCCACCGTGACGACGGGCGCGCCGACCCAGCGGCGTTCGCCGAGGTGGTGGACGCCAACACGATCCTCGTCGTGGCCTCCACGCCCTGCTACCCCTTCGGCGTCATCGACCCGGTGCCCGAGATCGCCGGCCTCGCCGCCGAGCGGGGCACCCTCTGCCACGTCGACGCCTGCCTCGGCGGCTGGTTGCTGCCCTGGTGGGAGCGCCTCGGCGAGCCGGTGCCGGAGTGGGGCTTCTCCGTGCCGGGCGTGACCTCCATGTCCGCCGACATCCACAAGTACGGCTACACGTACAAGGGGGCGTCGGTGGTGCTGTACCGCGATCGGGACCTCTACCAGCACCAGATCTTCATGTACGACTCGTGGCCCGGCGGGCTCTACGCGTCGTCGACCTCCGCCGGCACCCGGCCGGGCGCTCCCATCGCCGGCGCCTGGGCGACGATCAGCCACCTCGGCGCCGACGGCTACCTGCGCCTCGCCGAGCGGGTCCGCAACGCCACCCGCGGCTTCATGGAGGGCATCGGGGCGATCGATGGCCTTGCGATCACCCACGACCCTGACCTGTCGCTCTTCGAGTTCGGGTCCGTCCCGTTCTCCGACGGCTCGCCGGGCCCCGACATGGACGCGGTGTGCGACGTGATGGACGACCTCGGCTGGAACCTCGACCGGCAGCAAGGGGGCCTCCACCTGATGGTCGCCCCGGGGCACGACAAGGTGGTCGACCAGTTCTGCAACGACCTCGCCAAGGCCGTGGCGGAGCACGGCGAGGCGAGGGGCGGCGAGCACGTCTACGGGGGAGTGGTCTGACGGCCCCTGGAGGCATCGCCCGACCCCGAGCGCTCGTCGGAGCGGTGCTCGTGGGCGGACGGAGCCGACGGATGGGAGCCGACAAGGCGCTCGTCGAGGTCGACGGCGTGCCCATGGGGCGACGTTGCGTCGAGGTCCTGGCCGCGGTGGGGTGCGAGCCGGTCCTCGTGGTCGGCGGGGCGGCCGAGCACGAGGTCCTGGGTGGACGGGCCGTTCCCGACGGCGTGCCCGGGGGTGGCCCAGCAGCGGCGGTCGCCACCGCCCTCCGCCACGCCGGCGGCGCAACCCTCGTGCTCCCCACGGACCTGCCGGCGGTCGAGGCGGCGGCGCTCGCCCCCTTGATCGAGGCTGCACGTCAGCATCCGGAGGCGGACCTCGTGGTGGCGACGATCGACGGACGCCGGCAGCTCCCCCTCGGGATCTGGGCGCCTGGCGGCCCGACGCCGCCTCCCGGGGACCTGGCGGGCACCTCGCTCCGTGAACTGGTCGCGGACCTCAGCGTCGTCGAGGTGCCCGTGGACGAACGGCTCCGCGACGCCGATCGCCCGACCGACCTGCCCGATCCGTCTGCGGCCGGCGGCACGAGCGCTGGCACGGGCGGCGGTCCGCCGTTCCGGTAGGCGGTACCGTGGACCCGCGCCGCGC
>JBIQID010000005.1:34495-41200 GCA_044508215.1 Actinomycetota bacterium
GGCACGGGCGGCGGTCCGCCGTTCCGGTAGGCGGTACCGTGGACCCGCGCCGCGCGTGCCGAACCCGTCCCTCGGAGGGCAGCCAGTGATTCCAGAGATCGACATCGAGGCCTTCGCCGCCCGCCGCGAGGCCGGCGACCCGGTGCTCGACGTCCGAGAGCCCGACGAGTACGCCGAGGCGCACGTGCCCGGGGCGGTGCTGATCCCCCTCGGGCAGCTCCCCGCACGCCTCGACGAGGTGCCCGACGGCTCGCTGCTCGTGATCTGCCGCTCCGGTGCCCGTTCGATGAAGGCAGCCGAGCAGCTGGCCGCTCACGGTCGCGACGCCACCAACATCGCGGGCGGGACGATGGCCTGGATCGAGTCCGGCCGCGACGTGGCACGAGGGATGGAGCGTGGCTGACCCCCACGCGCCGGCGGCATGACCCCCGAGCTCGTCACCGACGCTCACCGCTTCGCGGAGACGGTCGACGAGCTCTCCGCCGCGTCGGCGTACGCGGTGGACACCGAGTTCCATCGTGAGCGCACCTACTTCGCCCAGCTCGCCCTGGTGCAGCTGGGGTGGGGCGACCGGATCGTGCTCGTGGACCCCCTCGCGGTCGACATCGCTCCACTCGCGAAGGTGTTCGCCGGCGACGGCCTGGCGATCATGCACGCGTGCCGGCAGGACCTCGAGGTGCTCGAGCGCCACTGCGGGCGGCTGCCGTCCCGGATGGTCGACACCCAGCTCATGGCCGGGTTCGTCGGCTACGTCACGCCGTCGCTGGCGAGCCTCGTCGAGCGGGAGCTGGGGGCGCGCCTCCCCAAGGCGGATCGGCTGACCGACTGGCTGCGGCGGCCCCTCACCGATGCGCAGCTCCGGTACGCCGCCTCCGACGTCGCCCACCTGGTGGAGATCGAGTCACGGCTGCGTGCCCGGCTGGAGGACCGGGGTCGCCTCGGGTGGTTCGACCAGGCGATGGAGGAGCTGCTCGCCGAGTCACGCGGGCCACGGGACCCGAACGAGGCCTGGCGCCGCATCAAGGAGCTGCGCCACCTGAAGGGCAAGGACCTCGGCGTCGCACGGCGGGTGGCGGCCTGGAGGGAGCGCAGGGCTGCCGAGACCGACGTGACGCCGCGCTTCGTGCTGAGCGACCTCGCGGTGGTCGGGGTGGCGGTGGCGAAGCCGACCACGGTGGACGACCTGCGGGCCATCAGGGGGGTCGACGGTCGGGCGCTCCGACCCTCGGTGGCGAGCGAACTGCTGGGAGTGGTGGCCGAGGCGGTGGAGAACCCGCCGGCTGCCGAACCCCGTGTGGTGCAACCGGAGCTGCCGGCAGAGCTGCGGCCGGCCCTCCCGCTCGTCTCGGCATGGGTGACGCAGGTCAGCCGGGACCTCGAGATCGAGGGCGCCCTGCTGGCCACACGGTCCGACCTCGAGGAGTTCCTCCGGGGCGACCCGGGTGCACGCCTGGCTCAGGGGTGGCGCGCCGAGGTGGTGGGGACCCCCATCCGGCGGCTCCTGGCGGGGGAGGTGGCGATCGCGTTCGAGCGATCGGGTGGCCTCATCCTCGAACCTCGAACGCCCTCCTGATCTCCGACGCTCTCGGCGGGAACGATCGTTCTCCTCCGCACGGGGGTCCTGGATGCCCTGAGAGGGGTGGAAACGACACCTTCGCCTCGGCACATCGGCGCTGACCGCGGTCCCTGGAGGGGCCGCAGGGCCCGAGTGGGAAAGGTGGGAGGCGGCGGATACGATGACCTGTCCACTGATCTCGTGTACCGGGAGCTGCACCGTGAAGAAGGGTCGCCACCGTCGATTCGAAGAGGCTCGGGCATTGAAGCGGGGTCCGGACATCGACATCGAGGCTCTCCTCGATCCCGATCCCGACCGCCTCGACGACGAGCGGAACGTCAACGGCCGTTCGGGGTGGTACGAGGAGGATGTCGCCGTCGGCGACGACTGACCTCGAGCCCCCTCAGCTGGCCCCGATCCGAGGGCGCCGGCTCAACGCAAGCTCCACCGCAACCTCCGCCTCCACCTCGTCCGTGACGAGGCAAAACAGACGCTCCCCGGCTCGACGTTCGAGCCTCGCAAGCGCGTCGGCGCGGGAGGTGGAGCCCGCGTCGGGGGCTCCATCGATCAAGACACCGTCCAACAAGATGCCGTGGTTGCCCGCGGCGGTCGCACGCCGCCAGTTGCGGTAGCGCAACCGCCCGGCGACCACCTCCGACCCCTCGATGCGCAGCTGGGGCACCGCCAGGCCGCGGCGCACCAGCGTCATCATCACGAGGGCGAACGCCCGCTGCTGCCCCCTCGTCCTGGGGTCGGTGCAGGCGAGCAGCTCGTCGGGGTGGATCGGGTCGGTCCGGCGGGCCCACATCTGGAACGCCGGCTCGAACTGCGGCGCCCGGCGGCCCCGACGCGCGTTCGCGACGGCCCTGGCACCGGGACGACGGTGGCGGAGCGGCCTCAGGGACGGCTCGGCGAGGAACGCCTGCGCGGCAGCGCTGCGCTCGGTGATCAGCTGCCGCTGCTGGGGGTGGAGCGAGCGCTGGGCGGCGGGTGACGACGTCCGGCGGGCGGCACCGGCGAGCAGCTCGAGGGCCGCCACGAAGATCCGGTTCTCGACGGTGTCGAAGTCACGCTGCGGCGCCCCGCAGACGAACACGTCCTCGGCGCCGAGGCCGTGGGCGCGGGCCGTCAGCGTCTCTGCCCAGAGGATCGGGCCTCGCACCGCACCGACCGAGCGTTCGGGCGCGATCGATGTGGAGCACGTGAGCGACCGGAGCAGCCGGGGGGCGGCTTCGAGCAGCTGCTCGGCCTGCTCGGTCAGGGCCACGTGGAGCGTCATGAGGTCCGCGACGTGCGACGGCGGGATCCCGCACAGCGCCGGGAGCGCGTGGACCAGGTTGAACGGTCGGCTCATCCGGCTCCACAGGAGGTGGAGCGGTGAGCTGAACGAGGCGAGGCCGGCGGGCGCGGACGGCTGCGCCATGGCTCAGGTGAGGAGCTCGACGCCGAGCACCGAGGAGAGGTTGCGCTGCACCTCGGCCTTCTCGGGGTCGTCGAGGCGCTCCGAGACGGTCCGGTAGAGCTCGAGCGCCCTGGCCTCGTCGACGCCCTCGAACTGCGGGAGGAAGTAGGCGTAGAAGGCCTCGTACAGCACCCTCGACCGGCTGATCCCGTCCCGCTGCCGGCGCTCGGCGTACCGGGCGGCGTCGAGGTAGATCGCGGGGCCGAGGTCGCAGAACCGCCGCAGGGGGAGGAGGTGGCGGATCAGCTCGCCGCCCCGGGACAGGAGCGCCTCGTACACCTCGTCGGAGGGTGTTCCCACCTCGATGAACGCGAAGCGCCGCATCAGGGCGTACGACATGTCGAAGAGCAGGTTCTTGTCGAACGCGTTCATCGTGGCGATGATCCGCCAGGATGCCGGCAGCCGGATCGGGTCGGTCCCCTCGGGGGGCTCCACGCCGAACGGCACGATCGACAGGCGGTGCTCCTTGCCGTTCGACTTGTAGGGCAGGACCACGGAGCTGCCGGACAGCACGGTGAACAGCTGGCCGAACGCCCGGTCGAAGTTCGACCGGTTCATCTCGTCGATCACCAGCCAACGGCCGGACTGGATCGCCTCCACGAACATCCCGGGCCGGAAGATCAGGCCCTCGGGTGTCGGCTGGAGGCCGCCGATCGTCTCGTAGGTCGTCCACTCGCTGGTGGCCGTGGTGGGGAGGAAGCCGGTGCACATCATCGCCGAGCGGGCGAGGTCGGCTGCGAGGTAGGCGAGGGTCGTCTTCCCCGTCCCTGGCGGCCCGGTGAGGATGACGTGCTTCCCGGCGTCGACGGCAGCCACCAGCTGCTCGCAGACGTGCTCGGGCAGCAGGAGGCCTTCCTTGCGGGCGGCCTCGATGAGGTTGGCGGCGTTGAACTGCGGCATCGCCTTCGCGTCGGCCTGCGCGGCGCGGAACTTGAGCGAATCCCCCGTCAGCGGCGAGCGGGGTGCGGCAGGAACGTCTCCACCGGTCGGCGTTCGAGCGCCGAGACCAGCCAGTCGTAGCGCTCCTGGCCGACCAGCTCCACGATCTCGTCCGCCAGCTCCCGGTAGACCGGACGGTGCCCCACGAACGCATCCGGCTCGTCGGTGCACCACCAGTGGAACTCGTTGCCGCCCTCGCCCCAGTCGGGCCGGTCCCACTGGCGGAGGACGTAGGTCACGCGCTCGTTCTCGTCGACGCGGGTCTCCAGCCGCAGGGGCAGCTGCCAGCACACGTCGGGCTTCCAGTCGAGTGGGCGCTCACCGGCCTCGAGGGCGCCACGGTGCAGTGCACACCCGGGCCCGCCCTCGAAGTCGGGGGAGTTCTGGAAGATGCACACGCCGTCGTGGGTGCGCGTGACCCACGCGCCGTCGTCGTTGCGCACGAGCGGCCCGCCGAGCTGGCGGGCGACGCGGCGGTTCTCCCACTGGTCGGCGCGCAGCCGTGCGATGTGCCGACGGACACGGACCCGGTCGGCCGGGTCGGCGAAGTGGGCGCCGTGGGTGCAGCACCCGTGGCCGAGGTCGGTGGCGTCGTGGTCCAGCACGCCCTTGCAGCCGCGGCCGTAGATGCAGGTCCAGTTGCTCGCCAGGAACGTGACGTCGAAGAGCCACGTGCTGCCGTCCGCCTCACCGAACGACAACCACTCGTGTGTGGTCATCTAAGGAACCAACTCCGCCAACCGGCGGGCCATCTGGTGCAGCCGGGTGAAGTGGTGGTTGTCGAAGTCCATGGTGAGCCGTGGGAGCTCGGGGAAGTCGTCGTCCTCCACCTCGGGCCGCAAGGCGCCGGTGCGTTCGATCGTCCCGGTGACCACGATGTCGCTGAACTCCTTGTTGAGGAGCGCGAGCGCGTCGTCGGGGATCGGTCGCTGCAGGCGGATGACGAGGCGGCCCTCCACGAAGCGGAGGCTGTGGTAGCCGGCGAAGAAGTTGGTGATGTACGCCACGGTGTCCTCGGCCGAGGACGAGAGGTGGACGAGGTCGATGTCCTCGGGCGAGACGTAGCCCGAGTCGATCAGCTCGCGGTGCACGAAGTCGACCCACGTGGGCCAGTAGGTGCCGCCCTCCGGCTCGAGCAGCACGATCGGCGCCGGCATCTCCTTGCCGGTCTGGACGAGGGTGAGCAGCTCGAACAGCTCGTCCATGGTGCCGAAGCCGCCCGGCAGGATCACGTAGGCGCTGGCCTCCTTCATGAAGGTCAGCTTCCGGGTGAAGAAGTACTTGAACCGCACGAGGTGGTCGTCGTCGACGAGGGCCATCGCGGGGTTCGGCTCGAAGGGGAGGCGGATCGTGACGGCGAAGCTGTTGTTGCCGCCGGCCCCCTCGATCGACGCGGTCATGATCCCGGGACCGCCGCCGCTGATCACCATCCAGCCGGCTTCGGCGAGCTTGGCGCCGAGGTCGCGGGCGAGCACGTAGGCAGGTGCCGTCACGGGGGTGCGCGCCGAGCCGAAGATCGTCGCCTTCGGCCGGTCGCCCTCGGCGGCGAAGCGGCGGAAGCTGGTCCGCATCTCGCGGGTGGCGCCGCTGAGCAGCTTCAGGTCGCCTCGATCGGCCTCGTCGGAGCCCAGCCGGGCGATCGTGACCAGCATCTCCCTGATCAGATCCCGGTCGGTGGCGGGATCGACCGCCTCCACGAGCGCGGCGATCGCGTCGTCCACCTCTGGCACGCCGACGTGGGCGCGGGGGTCTCGGCGTGGTCGTCGTGGCGGCATGGGGTCCTCGTTGCGGCTCGGTACGGTCAGGCCGGAGCGCCGACTCGACCGTATCGGGTGGTCCGCTGCTCCAAGCGCCGTCCGAGCGGCTCCACGAGCGCCGCGAAGTCGGCCCCCGTCACCTGCTGCCCGTGGCTCGCGCCGGCGGCTCGCGAGATGTTCTCGTTCACCAGCGTGCCGCCCAGGTCGTTGACGCCCGCCTGCAGCAGCTGGCGGACCCCGTCGAAGCCGAGCTTCACCCAGGACGCCTGCACGTTCGGGATCCAGCCGTCGTAGGTGATGCGCCCGACGGCGTGCATCAGCACGACCTCGCGCCACGTCGGACCGCGCCGAGCCTTCCGCTGCAGGTAGATGGGCGACGCCATGTGCACGAAGGGGAGCGGGATGAACTCCGTGAAGCCGCCCGTCTCCTTCTGGAGCTCCCGGGTGGCGACGAGGTGGCGCGCCCAGCTGAGCGGCCCTTCGACGGAGCCGAACATGATCGTCACGTTCGACGAGAGGCCCACCTCGTGAGCGGTGCGGTGCGCGTCGAGCCACTGCTGGGTGTCGATCTTGTCGGGGCACAGCACGGCCCGGACCTCGTCGTCGAGGATCTCCGCGGCCGTCCCCGGCAGCGAGCGGAGGCCTGCGTCGACCATCCGCCGCAGGTAGTCGGCGAGCGGCTCACCGTTCCGCTCCGCGCCCTCGGTGACCTCCAGCGCGGTGAACCCGTGGACGTGGATGTCGGGCACCGCCTCCTTCACGGCCCGGGTGACGTCCAGGTAGAAGTCGCCGTCGAAGTCCGGATGGATGCCCCCTTGCAGGCACACCTCGGTGGCGCCCATCTCGGCGGCCTCTGCTGCCCGCTGGGCGATGTCGTCGAGGGTCAGCAGGTACGGGGTGCCCCGCAGGTTCAGCGACAGCGGGCCCTTCGAGAAGCCGCAGAAGCGGCACTTGAACGTGCAGACGTTCGTGTAGTTGATGTTCCGGTTCGC
>JBIQID010000005.1:41300-42566 GCA_044508215.1 Actinomycetota bacterium
CCGTCGCCGACGGTGTCGGCGGCGCTGATCCGCTCGGGCCAGATCGAGCCCGGGTCGTCCCGACCGAGGCCCTCCGAGTCAGAGCGGTCGAGCACGGCGAAGTGGAGGTCCGGGTGGATCCACCGCTCCGGGTCGAGCGCGAAGCGCGGGTGCACCGTGAGGCGGGGCGCCAGGGCGAACCCGGCGGCCTCCGTCTCGGCGCGGAGCACCTCGAGGTGCGGCCACGGGCGCTCGGGGTTCACGTGGTCGGCGGTCACGGGCGAGACGCCGCCCCAGTCGTCGATGCCGGCCGAGAGGAGCGCACCGAGCTGGTCGCTGAGGTTGGGCGGCGCCTGGATCGTGACCTCGGGCGGGAGGATCAGGCGTGCGAGCGCCACCGCTTCGAGGTGCTCGTCGGGCGGGCAGGCGGGAGCCTGGTGCATCGCGGTGCCGGGCTTCGGCAGGAAGTTCTGGACGATGACCTCCTGCACGTGCCCCCACCGCTCGTGGGAGGCGGCGATCGCCTGGAGGGCCTCGATCCGGTCGTCGCGGGTCTCGCCGATCCCCACGAGGATCCCGCTGGTGAACGGGATCCGCAGCTCGCCCGCAGCCTCGAGGGTGGCGAGGCGCCGCTCCGGCGCCTTGTCGGGGGCGCCCCGGTGGGCGTCGAGGTCGTCGCGCAGCGTCTCGACCATCATCCCCTGCGACGGCGACACCGCCCGCAGCAGCTCCAGCTCCTCGGGGAACAGCGCCCCGGCGTTCGCGTGGGGGAGCAGGCCGGTCTCGTCGAGCACCATCCGGGCCACGGCCGCCAGGTACTCCACCGTGGATCCGTAGCCGTGCTGCTCCAGCCACTCGGCCGCAGCCGGGTAGCGCAGCTCCGGCCGCTCACCGAGGGTGAACAGGGCCTCGTGGCAGCCCGCGCGAGCGCCGGAGCGGGCGATGGCGAGCACCTCCTCGGGGGTGAGGTAGGGCTGTTCGAGGCGGGCGGGCGGCTGGGCGAACGTGCAGTAGCCGCAGCGGTCCCGGCACAGCTTCGTGAGCGGGATGAAGACCTTGGGTGAGTAGGTGACTCGGGTCCCGTGGGCCTCGTCCCGGACCGCCGCCGCAGCCTTGAGCAGCTCAGGCAGTGGCAGCTGGTGGAGTGCTGGCACGTGGGTCTCCGTCCTGTTGGTGGTGCAGGTGTTCGGTGCGCCCGGGGCCCGGGCGGCTGGCGATCGCGGTGGGTGAGAAGGTCTGGCGGCACGACGGGCACCAGAAGCCCTGCTCGAGGGCGTGGCCGCACGG
>JBIQID010000005.1:42666-68624 GCA_044508215.1 Actinomycetota bacterium
CGGAACGCGTCCCGCATGATGAGGATCGTCCAGCGGTCGCCGATCGTGTCGAGCGCGCGCTCGATCGAGCACGCAGCCGGCGCGGCGTCATCGCTGGGGCCCGAGGCGGGCTGTTGGTCGAGCGACATCGGCGGCAGGTTAGTTCGCGGAACGAACCCACTCGGTTCTCTTGCCGAACCGAGTGCCGATGGCGCTACTGGCGGAGCTCTTCTGCCTTCGCGCCGGGCACGCCCAGCAGCTCGTCGAAGCTCTTCTCGAACGCGCCCACACCCTCGCTCTCGAGGACCTGGCCCACGTCGTCGAGGTCCACCAGCTGGCCGAGCTGCTCCCATGTCCGACGCGCCCCGTCGAGGTCGGCGTCGACCGTGCGCGCCACCGTGCCGTGGTCGTCGAACGCCTCGAGGGTGTTCTCCGGCATGGTGTTCACGGTGTTCGGGCCGATCAGCATGTCGACGTAGAGCGTGTCGGGGTACGCCGGGTTCTTCGTGGACGTCGAGGCCCACAGCGGCCGCTGCGGGCGGGCGCCCTTGGCGGCGAGGGCCTCCCACCGGGGCCCGCTGAAGCGCTCGAGGAAGAGCGCGTAGGCGAGCTGCCCCTGGGTGACCGCGGCCTTGCCCATCAGCTCGCGGGCCTCGGGGGTGTCGAGCTGCTCGAGGCGGCGGTCCACCTCGGTGTCGACCCGGCTGATGAAGAACGACGCCACGCTGGAGATGCGGCTGAGGTCCACGTCGCCGCCGTTCGCCGCCAGGTGCTCCTCGAGCCCGGCGAGGTAGGCCTCGATCACCTCGGCGTAGCGGTCCAGCGTGAAGATCAGCGTCACGTTGGTGCTGTGGCCCTCGGCGATCATCGTGCGGATGGCCGGCACGCCCTCGGCGGTGGCCGGGATCTTCACGTAGAGGTTCGGCTGGGCGATGCGGCGGTGCAGCTCGCGGGCGGCCGCCTCGGTGCCCTCGCGGTCGCGTGCCAGCGACGGGGCCACCTCGACCGAGACGTAGCCGTCGACCCCGTCCGAGTCGTCGTACACGGGGCGGAGGATGGCGAGCGCCTCCTCGATGTCGGCCACGACGAGGTCCCAGTAGGCCTCGTCGATGGGCGCGTCCTTGGCGACGATGCCGCTGAACTGTTCGTCGTAGTCGGTGCCGGACGCGATCGCCTTCTGGAAGATCGACGGGTTCGAGGTGATGCCGCGGACGCCGCGGTCGACCCACCGCTGGATCTCACCGGAGGTGATCCACCCTCGCTTCAGGTTGTCGAGCCAGGGGCTCTGCCCGGCCTCGTGCAGCTGCTGCAGCCGTCCCATCACGCGCCTCCTTCGGTGCGTCCCTGCACGAGCGCGACCGCGCGCTCGGCGACGTGCTCGGGGGTGATCCCCAGCTCGCGCATCACGACGTCGCCGGGTGCCGACGCGCCGAAGCGGTCGATGCTCACCACGTCGTCGACCCAGCGGTGCCATCCCAGCCAGGTCTGCGCCTCCACGCCGAGTCGCGGGATTCCGGCGCCGAGCACCTCTTCGCGCTCGGCGGCGTCGAGCTGCTCGAACCACTCCCAGCACGGCAGGCTGACGACCCGGGCGGCGATCGAGCGCTCGGCCAGCAGGGCTGCCGCGTCCACGGCCACGCTCACCTCGGAGCCCGTCGCCACGATCGACACCGCTGCGCCGTCGGGGGCCGACAGGGCGTAGCCGCCTCGCCGGACGGCCTCGGGCGACGTGCTGGGGAGCACCGGGAGGTTCTGCCGGGACGAGATGAGTGCGACGGGCCCGTCGCCCTCGAGCGCGGCGAGCACCGCCCCGACGGTCTCGGTGGCGTCCGCGGGGCGGACCACGGGCAGGCCGGGGATCGCCCGGAGCGCGGCCACGTGCTCGATCGGCTGGTGCGTGGGGCCGTCCTCGCCGACGCCGACCGAGTCGTGCGACCAGGCGAAGAGCACCTTCGTGCCCATCAGGGAGGCGAGGCGGACGGCCGGTCGCATGTAGTCGCTGAACACCAGGAAGGTGCCGCCGGCGGGCGTCAGGCCGCCGTGGAGCGCCATGCCGTTCATGACAGCCCCCATAGCGTGCTCACGGATGCCGAAGTGGATCTGGCGGCCGGCGGGCTGGTCGCGGTTGAGGATCTCGACGCCCTTCAGCTTGGTGCCCGTGTTGCCGGTGAGGTCGGCGCCGCCGGCGACGAGGCCGGGGAACTCGGGGACCGCCGCGTTGAGCGCGTCGCCCACGGCCACTCGGGTGGCCACCTTCTTGCCGACCTCGTAGGTGGGCATCGCCGCGGCCAGGTCGCCCAGCGCTCGGCCGGCGATCGACGCCTCCCACTCGGCCTTCCGGTCGCCGAGGGCCTCGTCGATGCGGCCCTCCCACTCCTCGCGGAGCTTCGAGCCGGCCCGTCCTGCGGCGTGGTACGCCTCGACCACCTCGTCGGGCACCCAGAACGACTCGTGGGGCGGGAGGCCCATCTTCGCCTTCGTCGCCGCGATCTCCTCAGGCGAGAAAGCGAGGCCGTGCGCCGCCGGGTCGTCGGTGTGGGCGTCGGAGGGGTAGCCGATGTGGCTGCGCAGCACGACGAGGCTGGGCCGGTCCTCGACCGACGCAGCCTCCCGCAGCGCGGACTCCAGCGCGTCGAGGTCCTCGGCGACCTCACCCGCTTCCACCACGTGCCAGCCGTAGGCACGGAAGCGGCCGGCGGCGTCGTCGTCGAGCGCGAGGTCGGTGGGGCCGTCGATCGTGATGCGGTTGTCGTCGTAGACGGCGATGAGGCGGCCCAGGCCGAGGTGCCCCGCGAGCGACGCGGCCTCGTGGCTGATGCCCTCGGACAGGTCGCCGTCGCTCGCGATCGTCCAGATGCGATGGTCGCACACGTCGGTGCCGTAGCGGGCGCGCAGCGACGCCTCGGCCATCGCCATGCCGACCGAGTTGGCGAAGCCCTGCCCGAGCGGGCCGGTGGTGACCTCGACGCCGGGGGTGTGGTGCACCTCGGGGTGGCCGGGGGTGCGCGAGCCCCACTGCCGGAACTGGCGGATGTCGTCGAGCGACAGGTCGTAGCCCGTGAGGTGCAGCATCGAGTACTGCAGGATCGACGCGTGGCCGGCGGAGAGCACGAAGCGGTCGCGGTCGGCCCAGGTGGGCGCCGCGGAGTCGTACCGCATGATGCGGGTCCACAGGACGTGGGCCAGCGGGGCCAGGGCCATGGCGGTGCCCTGGTGTCCCGAGTTGGCCGCTGCGGGTGCGTCCATCGCCAGCCCGCGGATCACGTTGATGCCGAGGGACTCGAGTGCGGGGTCGAAGCCAGGGGATGCCACGAGGCGCCTTTCGGAGAGCGGGAGAACGGAGCCTATTCGACCCCTGCGACGGCGCTTCCAGCCGCCGGGAGGCCAGCCGGGCGTGGGGTCACAGCGTCGACCTACCCGCCCGCGGGGGCAGCGTGGACGATCAGCTCGGGCCGTGCCCCTCGTCGGCTCCGTCGGGCCCGTCCGCCTGGCCGCCCTCGCCGGTCTGGGAGTGCGCGGCACCGAAGAGGGCGAGGCTGGCCGTGAAGCCGTGGACGAAGTTCCGGCCGCCCACGGGGCCGAACTCGCCGGCGCAGAACATCCCGCCCACCGACGGCTGCCCGAGGTGCTCGGCGACCATCGACGCATCGTGGTCGGGCGACCCGAACAGCCGGCTGCCCCGCCCGTTGCACGTGAAGACGAGCGCGGCGTCCGCCGCCCGTCCCGTGAGCATCGCCCGCAGGTCCTCCGACGCCGTCGTGGCGTCCCTCACCTGGAACTGCACGGTGGTCCCCACCTCGACCTCCTGGCCGACGGCCACCGCACCCGCCGTGCGGTCGGCCCCGATCACGCCGCGGATGAGGAAGTCGCCGCGCCCGAAGTGGTCGCGGTGCTCGTCGATGACGACGCCGATGTGGAGGCCCTGCTGCGCGAGCAGGCGGTCGGAGGGCTGCAGCTCCTCGATCTGCGCCATCAGCCGTTCGAGCGCCGGCTGGCCGCCCAGCTCGTGGATCACGTTCCGCTCGGACCTGGTGACGGTGAACGGGCTGCCGATCGGGCGGCAACCCTGGCTGACCACGGCCTCCACGGCGACCGTCGGGGGCAGCCACACGCCCGCCGCGCCGTCGCGGAAGCGTTCCTCGTCGAGGAGCACCACGTTGCCGCCGCGCTGGCGTGCGGCCGACGCGTACCCGCCGACCACCTGGACGCCCGGCGCCGCCTCGGCGAGGTGGTCCAGCACCTCCTCGGCGGGGAAGGAGAAGGGGTCGGCGAGGAGGAGGAGCGTTCCCTCGTCACGGCCGAGCACACCTCCGCCCGCCACCAGGATCTCGTCGCTCGGGCTGCGGAAGGCCTCGAGGCGGACCGGCTCGAGGTCGACCCCGAACCGGGCGGCCCACAGCGCGATGCCGCCCACCTCCTCCACCTCGCGGCCGCCACCGAGCACCGAGACGGCCGTGGCGCCGATCAGCACCCGCGGGTTGAGGAGCTGGCGCACGGCACGGACGATGTCCTCGAGCGCGCCGACGTGCGGCCCGGTCACGAAGAGCGCCGCGAGGTCCGGCGCGGACCCGATGCTCTCGAGGATCTGCCCGACCGTCTCGCCCACCGCCTGGGTGGCGAGCGGGTGCTCCGAGAGCGCCGCCCCGTAGGTCGCCACTGCTCAGGCGTCGGTCGGCGGCAGGAGCGTGTAGGGGACCACGGTGGTGGGACCGAGGTCGATCCGGCAGTGGGCCTCCACGGTGCCGGGCTCGGTGAACTCCATCTCCGCCCGGACGAGGCGGTAGCTGAACTTCGTCGGCTCCACCTCGAGCGGCTGCACGTTCCGCGCGATCTGCTCGCCGTCGCGCAGGAACACGACCTCGAGGGCGGCGTTCGGGGACTCGCCTTCCCGGCAGTGAACGATGACCACCAGGTGGGGCGCCCAGGTGAAGGGGAACGGCTGCGGCGCGGCCGCCGAGAACTGGACGCCCGTGAGGTCGAGGCGGGTCGACGGTCCGGCGACCTGTCGGGCCTCGATGTTGTCGAGGAACAGCGCAGAGAGGATGTGCATCGGTGAGGGAGGTTACCGGCGTGGCCGGCGCGCCCGACCTGCGGCCACCGGGCGGCATCGGCCTCCCGCGTACCATCGGCCGCCATGTCCACGCTCTCCGAACCGGCGTCGAAGGCCCTCCTCGCACCCCTCGGGGTGCCGATCGCCCCGGAGCGCCTGGTCCCGACCCCGTCGGAGGCCGGGAGCGCCGCCGACGAGCTGGGCTACCCGGTGGTCGCGAAGCTGGCCGGGGACCACATCGCGCACAAGACCGAGCGCGGCTTGGTCCGCCTGGGGCTGGGCACCCGCGAGGCGGTGGAGGCGGCGGCGGCCGAGCTGCTCGGCCTGGCCCGTGACGAGGACGGCGAGGTCGGCGTGCTCGTGGCGCCGATGGTCAGCGGTTCGAGGGAGCTGATCGCCGGCCTCAACCGCGACGAGCAGTTCGGGACCACGGTCGTGGTCGGCATCGGCGGCGTCCTGGCCGAGGCGTTGGGCGACGTGGCGGTGCGCGTGGCCCCCATCACGCGGCGCGACGCGCTGGCGATGCTCGACGACCTCCGCACGCAGGACCTGCTGGGGCCGTTCCGGGGAGAGCCTGCCGTCGACCGCGAGGCCGTCGCCGACGTGCTGGTCGCGCTGTCGGACGCTGCGGTCGCCCACCCCGAGATCGTCTCGGCCGACCTCAACCCGCTCATCATCAGCGAGGGGCGCCCGGTCGCGGTCGACGCCCTGGTCGAGGTCGAGGACGTGGGGGAGGTCGCCGACGCCGGTTCTGTTCCTCCCAGGGCGACGCCTGCGGAGTCGGGCGAGGAACAGAACGGCAGGGGAGGGGGCGCCGCGGTGGCCGGCGGCGGCGAGCGCGACGAGCGGTTCCGGGCACTCTTCGAGCCCCGGGGCGTCCTGGTCGCCGGCGCGTCCACCCACCCCGGCAAGTTCGGCTTCGTCACGCTGCACAACCTGCTGGCGAACGGCTACCGGGGGAAGGTGTACGCCACGAACCTCGACGGCGCCGAGGTGCTGGGGCTGTCGACGATCCGCAGCGTCGACGAGATGCCCGAGGGCGAGGTCGACCTGGTGGTGGTGTGCACGCCGAAGGCCGCGAACCCGGATCTGCTGCGCGCCTGTGCGGCGAAGGGCGTGAGGGCGGCGTTCCTCACCACTGCCGGCTACGGCGAGGCCGGCGAGGAGGGTCGCCGCGACGAGGACGAGCTGGTGGGCCTGTGCGACGAGTTGGGGATCCTGCTGGCCGGCCCCAACGGCCAGGGGGTCGTGTCGACCCCCGCCTCGCTCTGCGCCCAGATCGTGGCGCCGTACCCACCCGCGGGCTCGATCGGGGTGGCGTCGCAGTCGGGGAACTTCGTGTCGTCCTTCCTCAACTGGTCGTGCGCCACCGGCATCGGGATCAGCCGGGCGGTGTCCGCCGGCAACGCGGCTGCGACCACCGTGGCCGACTACCTCGACTTCTTCTCCCGGGACGACGCCACGTCGGTGGGGCTGGCCTACGTGGAGGGGCTGGTCAACGGGCGGTCCTTCATGGAGCGCCTCGCGGGCATCACGCCGCACAAGCCGGTGGTGCTGGTGAAGGGCGGGGCGACCGCGGGCGGGGCTCGGGCCGCGGCCAGCCACACCGGGTCCCTCGCCACCGACGACCGCACCTTCGACGGAGCCTGCCGCCAGGCCGGCGTGTCGCGGGCCGCCACGGTCGAGGAGGCGTTCGAGGCCGCCGCCACCTTCGCCAGCCAGCCGCTGCCGAGGGGCGGTCGGGTCGTGGTGATGACCACCGCCGGGGGCTGGGGCGTGGTGACTGCCGACGCCATCAGCTCCACTCCCGGGCTCGAGCTGGTGCAGCTGCCCGGCGACCTGCTCGCCGCGATCGACGAGAAGCTCCCGCCCCGCTGGAGCCGCAACAACCCGGTGGACCTGGCGGGCGGCGAGACCCGCGACACCATCCCCGAGGTGATGGAGCTGATCGCCTCGCACCCCGATGTCGACGCGATCGTCTACCTGGGCCTCGGGATCCAGTCGAACCAGGCGGCGATGATGCGCCGGGGCGGTTTCCACCCCGAGCACGGGCTCGGCCGGATCGTCGACTACCACGAGCGGCAGGACGCCCGCTTCGCCCAGGCCGCGCACGACATCTCGGTCGCCACCGGCAAGCCGATCCTCACCGCCACCGAGCTGGCGGTGGCCGATCCCGCGAACCCGGGCCCTGCGACGGTCCGTGCCACCGGCCGCCTCTGCTACCCCTCGGCGAACCGGGCGGTCACCGCGCTCGGTCACCTCGTGCGCTACGCCGCCCACCTCCGCGCCATCGGCGACCGGTAGCGTCTGGGGTCGTGGCCGCCCCCCGCCGACGCGACCTCCTCACCCCCGTCCTCTGCGTCCTGGCCGTGCTCGCCGTGGTCGGCGGCGTGGCGACGGAGTCCCGCAGCGACGTCGCCCCTGCGCGGGGCGAGACGGCCGCGTCGACGGCGCGCACTCCGATCCTGAGCGCCCGTCGCGTGCCCGAGGTGGTCGCTCGCCCGGTGGCCGACCGTCGGTTGGTGGCAGCGCTCGGTCCGGTGGTCGCGAGCCTCGGGGGTGAGAGCTGCGTCGCCGTGTCGGGCCCGGCCGGCCGGCTGTTCGAGCACCGGGCCGACGCCGCCCTGGTCCCGGCGTCGAACGTGAAGCTGCTGACCGCCTTCGCAGCGCTGCGGGTGCTGGGTGCCGACACGCGGTTCCGGACCGACGTGATGGGGGCTGCTGGGCCGGACGCAGCCGGCACGGTCACCGGCGACCTGTGGCTGGTCGGGGGCGGCGACCCGCTCCTCAGCACCGCGCCGTTCCGTGCCCGGGTGAAGTACGGGGCCAGCATGGCGTACACGGCGATGGAGGCCGTGGCCGACGCCGTGGTCGCCGCCGGCGTCCGCCGCGTGACGGGTTCGGTGCTCGGGGACGAGAGCCGCTACGACACGGAGCGGACCGTCCCGAGCTGGCCGTCCCGCTACCAGTCGGGCGGCCACATCGGCTCGCTGAGCGCCCTGGCGATCAACGACGGCCGCGACTTCGCCACCATCGAGGGGCAGCCCTCGCCCGGCGGCCCGTCAGCCGATCCGGCTGCGGCTGCGGCGTCTGCGCTGGTCGAGCTGCTGCGCCAGCGGGGCGTCGTGGTGGACGGCGCCCCGGGTGCGGGCACGGCTCCGGCAGGCGCGGATGCCGTCGCGTCGGTCGAGTCGCCCACCGTCGCCGAGATCGTCGCCGAGATGCTGACGTTCAGCGACAACACCACCGCCGAGCTGCTCACGAAGGAGATGGGTCGGGCGCAGCGCGGCGAGGGCAGCACCGCCGCTGGGGTCGAGGCGATCGTCGGGGCGCTCTCGGATGCCGGGGTGCCGACCGAGGGCCTCGTGCTGGTCGACGGGAGCGGGCTCGACCGTGGTGACCGGGTCACGTGCGCCACCCTCGACGCGCTGTTGGACGAGGCGGGTGCCGACGGCGAGCTGGCCGACGGGCTCCCCGTCGCTGCGTCCACCGGCACCCTGTCCGACCGCTTCCGGGGTTCGGCCGCCGCCGGCAAGGTGAAGGCGAAGACGGGCAGCCTCCGCGACGTCACATCGCTGTCCGGTTGGGTCGAGACGGATCCGGGGGCGGACCTCAGCTTCTCGATCGTGCTCAACACGCCGGACCGGGCGGTGGGCGTGGTCGACATGGCAGCGACCGAGAAGGTCACGGAGGCGCTCCTGGGCTACCCGGACCGGCCGGACCCCGCCGCGCTCGGGCCGGAACCGGGTCCGTGACGCGCCTGCCGATGTTCCCGCTCGGCGCCACGCTGCTGCCGTCGATGCTCCTCCCGCTCCGCATCTTCGAGCCGCGCTACCGCGTGATGGCCGACACCGTGATGGAAGGTGACCGGACCTTCGGCGTCGTCCTCATCGAACGTGGTTCGGAGGTGGGAGGAGGCGACGTCCGCACCGACGTGGGCTGCCTGGCCCGGGTGCTCGAGGCAGACCGCCTGCCGGACGGCCAGTGGGCGCTCCTGTGCGTGGGGGAGGAGCGGCTCAGCGTGCGCGAGTGGCTCCCGGACGATCCCCACCCGGTCGCCGAGGTGGAGCCGTGGCCCGATGGCGACGACGGCGCGGCAGCCCGAGCAGCGGACCGGGTGCTCGGGGCGGAGGTGCGCTTCCGGGAGGTGCTCGACCTCGCGGTCCTGGCCGCGGGCGTCAGCCCGCCAGGACCGGTGGAGCTCTCGGCCGATCCCACGGAGGCGGTGTGGCAGATGGCGATCGCCTCACCGCTCGGCGCGCTCGACAGGCACCGCCTGCTGGCTGCCCCCACCCTCTCGGACCGGCTGGACCTGCTCGACGAGATGCTCGACGACGCCGCCCTGCTGCTCCGGGCCCGACTCGGGTAGGAGATGGGCTCTGCCCCGTTGGAGTTGTTGCCTCTACGGCGCGGCTCCGCTAGGAAATCGTCACTCGCACCGGTGGTACCGCGACCCGTACGCCGCCCCGTGCCGCCCGACCGGAGGACCTGTTGACCCAGCCCACGCCCGACAGCGCTGCCCAGCGGAAGGGGGACGGCTCCTCACGCAAGTCGCCCGGTGACCACCTCGGCGAGCTCAAGGAACTGGTCGTCGGCTATGCGAAGCAGGAGACGATCGACCCGCTGAGGTCGCTCGGTCGGTACCTCGGCATGGGCATCGCCGGGTCCATCCTGATCGGCACCGGGATCTGCCTCACGCTGCTCGGCATCCTCCGGTTCCTCCAGACCCTGGAAGTGTTCGCCGACGACGGCGCGCAGCCGGGGGCGCTCTCGCTCGTGCCGTACGCCATCACCCTGGTGGTCGGCGGCATCGTGATCGGGATCGCGGCCAAGGTCATGACGAGCAGCCCGCAGAAGCGCCGTGGAGGCACGCACCGATGAGCCGCGACCAGAAGATCACCCGCGACGACATCAAGGCGAAGCTGACCGAGATCCAAGACGACGCCACCGACACGGTCGACGACGCGAAGAGCCAGATCATCGCCGTGGCGGCCCTCGTGGCGGCGGTGCTCCTGATCCTCGCCTACCTGTTGGGCCGCCGCGGTGGCCGCAAGCGCAGCACGATCATCGAGCTGAAGCGGAACTGATGGGCGCCGTCATCCGGGCCCGGATCCTGCAGCGGGTCTTCGGCGGCGGACCGGCCGGGCTGGCTGCGGTGGCCGCGTTCCGGTGGGGGTGGCAGAAGTTCCGCGAGGGGCGGCAGCCCGACGTGCTCGCCGTGAGCACCCTGAAGCCCGGCGAGACCTACACCGTCGTCACGCGGCCGGCCCCGGGGCGCAAGGAGCGGAAGCTGGCGAAGCGCTCCGCCGCGCTGCACGAGCGGCTCGAGAAGGCCAGCCGTCCCACGAGGGCGCAGCGGAAGGCCGACCGCAGCTACCGGAAGGCCGAGCGGAAGGCGGTGCGGGCCAAGGCCGGCTCGGCACGCGAGGAGCGCTGGGCGCGCCGCGCTCGCACCCTCGCGTCCGAACAGGCGCGCCTCTCGCAGCCCTCCCGGCGCCAGCGGGCCCTGGAGCGGAAGGCCGCGCAGGCGGACGAGCGGCTGGACGCCGTCCGCCAGCGGACGCTCGCGAAGGCCCGGCGGGGCACCCGGCGGACCCGCCGGCGGTTCACCTAGGAGCCCGGCCGAGGGCGAGGAAGCGAGCGCCAGCGAGTGAGGCTGAGCCGGAGCTGGCCCGGCCCGTGAGGACAGGCCGGGTAGCGGAGGACGAGGAAGCGAGCGCCAGCGAGTGAGGCTGAGCCGGAGCTGGCCCGGCCTATGAGGACGCAGTCATGATGTTCGGGTGATCGTCCGGCTCAGGAACCCCACTCGCGAGGTCGAGATGCCCGGCCCCATGAGCGTCGCCAAGCTCATGGGTCGGCTCGAGCTCAACCGCGAGTCCGTCCTCCTGATCCGCAACGGAACCCTGGTCCCCGGCGACGCGATGCTGGACGACGGCGACGTCGTCGAGGTGCGGCCCGTCATCTCCGGGGGTGCGGGGTGAAGTGCACGGTCTGCCGCGGGCCGGCGGTGATCGACCTCCGCCGGCACAACTCGAACTTCTGCGAGGAGCACTTCACGAAGTTCTGCACCGACCAGGTGCAGCGGACCGTCGCCGAGTTCGACATGTTCAGCCCCGGGGATCGCCTGCTCGTCGCGGTTTCCGGCGGCAAGGACAGCCTCGCGATCTGGGACCTGGTCACCCGCCTCGGCTACGAGGCCGACGGCCTCTACATCGGGCTGGGCATCGGGGAGTACAGCGACACCTCTGGCGAGCACGTGCGGCGGTTCGCCGCCGATCGTGGGCTGCACCTGGTGGAGGTCGACCTGGCCACCGAGTACGGCTACGACATCCCCACCGGCTCGCGGGCCGCACGGCGTGCCCCGTGCAGCGCGTGCGGGATGTCGAAGCGGCACGTGTTCGACCGGGTGGCGCTCGAGGGCGGGTACGACGTGCTGGTGACCGGCCACAACCTCGACGACGAGGCGGCCGTGCTCTTCGGGAACGTCCTGCACTGGCAGGTGGACTACCTGGGCCGGCAGGCACCGGTGCTCGACGCCCGGGACGGCTTCCCGAAGAAGGTGAAGCCGCTCGTGCGGCTGTCCGAGCGCGAGACCGCGGCGTACTGCGTGCTGACCGGGATCGACTACATCGTCGACGAGTGCCCGATGTCGCGCGGCAACTCCCACCTGGGCTACAAGGACGTGCTCAACCAGATGGAGCAGCAGTCGCCCGGTGCGAAGGCGTCCTTCTACTTCGGGTTCCTCCGCAGCGCGGCAGAGCGGTTCGCTCCCGAGGTCGACGAAGCCCGAGCCGACCTCACGGCGTGCGACCGGTGCGGCGCCCCCACCACCGCCGGCACCTGCTCCTTCTGCCGCCTCGTGGAGCGCGCCGGGGGCACGGTGCCGGAGCGGGCCGAGGCCGGTGGCCCGGTTCCGCAGCCCGTCGAGCTCAGGGCGAAGGCCCTGTGAGCGCGGAGAGCGCCGAAGGCGCGGCGGTCGCCGCCGGTGACCTCGTCCTCCTGCTCGACTCGAAGGGCCGGCGCTACCTGGTCACCCTCGAGAGCGGGCGGGAGTTCCACAGCCATGCGGGCTACATCCCCCACGACGACATCATCGGCGCACCCGACGGCGCCACGCTGAAGTCGACCCGTGGAGGCGAGTACGTCGTCCTTCGCCCCACCCTGTCCGACTTCATCCTCAAGATGCCTCGCGGCGCCCAGGTCATCTATCCGAAGGACCTCGGACCGCTCCTGATGATCGCCGACATCTCGCCCGGCGTGCGGGTGCTCGAGTCGGGGGTCGGGTCCGGGGCCCTCTCCATGGCGATGCTCCGCGCCGGCGCCGACATCGTGGGCTACGAGCTGCGCGAGGACTTCGCCAACCGGGCGCAGGGGAACGTGGAGCGCTTCCTCGGGCCCGAGATGGCCTCGCGCTACCGGGTCGAGCTGCGCGACTGCTACGAGGGCATCGACGAGCGCGGGGTCGACCGGGTGGTGCTCGACCTCCCCGAGCCGTGGCAGGTGGTGCCCCACGCCGTCGAGGCGCTCCGTCCAGGCGGGATCATCGTCGCCTACTCGCCGTCGGTGGTGCAGGTGATGCAGTTCCGCGAGGCGCTGGAGCGCCACGACTTCCTGCTGCCGGAGACCATCGAGGTCCTCAACCGCGGCTGGCACGTCGACGGGGCTGCGGTCCGTCCGGACCACCGCATGGTGGCGCACACCGGCTTCCTCACCTCGGCTCGTCGGAGAGCGTGAACCGGGTCGACCTCGTCGCCGGCATCCTCTTCATCGCCGCGCTGTTCGGTGGGTGGAGGTCCGGCTTCGTCAGGCGCATCCTGTCGTGGGCGGGCCTGGTCGCCGGGCTGTGGCTGGGGACCCGGGTGGTGCCGTGGTTCCTCGACACCGGTGACGGCAGCGTCATGCTGGGACCCCGCGAGTTCATGGTCGCGGCCACCGTCTTGGTGCTCTGCGCTGCGCTCGGCCAGCTGGTGGGGGCGATCATCGGGTCACGTCTCCGCAGCTGGGTGACGAAGCTGCACCTCGGGCGGGCCGACCAGGTGCTCGGTTCCGTGGCGGCCGGCGTCGGCATCGTCCTGATGGCCTGGATCGTCCTGCCGGTGATGGCGCAGGTGCCTGGGTGGCCCTCCGCCGCGGCCAGGGAGTCCACCGTCGCGCGGTGGATCGACGGCAGCCTCGGCCGGCCCCCCAGGGCCTTCGACGGCATCGCCAAGGCGCTCGGCGTCAACCGGCTGCCGAACGTCTTCGAGGACCTCGGCCGGTCACCCGAGGTCGGGCCACCTCCGGCGACCACGCCCGTCCCTCCGGAGGTCATGGACGCGGCCATCCAGTCGGTCGTGCGGATCACCGGCCCGTCGTGCAACCGCCTCCAGTCCGGGTCCGGCGCGGTGGTCGGCCCCGACCTGGTGGTCACGAACGCGCACGTCGTCGCCGGCATGCGCGAGGTCCGAGTGGAGACCGTGCAGGGGTCGCGCCACGGTGGCCAGGTGATCGCCTTCGACCCGCGGAACGACCTCGCCCTCGTGTCGGTGCGGAACCTCGGCCGGCCCCCGCTCGAGCTGCGGAGAGCCCGCGACGGGGAGGAGGGGGCGGCGCTCGGGTTCCCCGGGGGAGGCGACCTGAAGATCAGCCCCTTCCGCGTGGAGCGGCACCTCGACGCGTTCGGTCGCGACATCTACGACGAGGAACGGGTGCGCCGCAACATCCTGGTGCTCGCCGCCCAGCTGGCCCCGGGCGACTCCGGCGGGCCGCTGATCGCTCCCGACGGCGCCCTGATCGGCGTGTCGTTCGCCGTGGCGCCGGATCAGCCGGACACGTCGTACGCGATCCGCTCCGAGGACGTGTCGGCCATGGTTTCGGCCACCCGTGTACGGGAGCCGGTCGCCGTCGGGCCCTGCACCGGCTGAGCCAGGGCGGGACCCGACGGGTCGGTCAGCTCAGTGCGAGCGGATCACTCCGGCTCGATGTAGATGCACTCGCCGGGGCACTCGTCGGCGGACTCGATCACGCCCTCGAGCTCGTTGTCCGGCACGTCCGCGCGGCCCTCGGGCCCACCCGGATCGGAGTACACCTTGTTCGCGTCCTTGACGTAGGCCAGCCCGTCGTCGAGGAGCGTGAAGACGTTGGGGGAGATCTCCTCGCACAGGCCGTCGCCCGTGCACAGATCCTGGTCGATCCAGACCTTCATGCCCATGGGGGGATACCTGCCTTGCTCGTCGGGCGTTGCCCGTGGGTGCGTGCCGCCATTGTATAGACGCGAGCGAATATTCCCGGTAATCCGTGGAGAAACTCCCGCAGGTCTGCCCGCGTGCCGAAGGGGGGATGAGGGGCCGGCGAACGGCCCGGGGGTGTCAGCAGCACCGGAACGACCCGGTGTTAGGTTCGGATCCGTTCGAGGAGGCGCTGTGAAGGATCAACCGCACGACGGCGACCAGACCGATCGGCAGGCGCTCGAAGCGCAGGTCCACGCGTTGGAGGACGAGGTCGCAACCCTCCTCCGTCGGCTGCAGGACGCGCCGAAGCGGGTCCGCACGCTGGAGGAGCGGCTGCTCGAGACGAAGGGCCAGCTGGCCCAGGCGGTGAGCCAGAACGAGAAGCTCGCCTACACCCTGCGCGAGGCGCGGGATCAGATCACGGCCCTCCGCGACGAGGTCGACAAGCTGTCGCAGCCGCCCGCCGCGTACGCCACGCTGCTCGGGCGCAACGAGGACGGCACGGTCGACGTGGTCGCCACCGGCCGGAAGATGCGGGTCGAGCTGTCGCCGAACATCGACCCGGAGACCCTCCAGCGCGGCCAGGAGGTCGTGCTCAACGAGTCGTTCAACGTCGTGCTCGTCCGCGAGCCAGAGACGGCTGGCGAGGTGGTCACCCTCAAGGAGGTGCTGGCCGACGGCGCCCGTGCGCTGGTGGTCGGGCGTGCCGACGAGGAGCGCGTGGCCGAGCTGTCCGAGCGCCTCCAGAACGAGCCGATGCGCGCGGGCGACACCCTGCTCATGGACTCCCGCTCCGGCGTGCTCATCGAGCGGCTGCAGCGGCCCGAGGGCAACGAGCTGGTGCTCGAGGAGGTCCCCGACATCGCGTACGAGGACATCGGCGGCCTCGACGAGCAGATCGAGCAGATCACCGACGCAGTCGAGCTGCCGTTCCTCCACCAGCACCTCTTCAGCGACTACCGCCTCCCGGCCCCCAAGGGGATCCTGCTGTACGGCCCGCCCGGCTGCGGCAAGACGCTCATCGCGAAGGCCGTCGCCAACTCGCTGGCGAAGAAGGTCTCCGACGTCACGGGGGTCGACAGCCGCAGCTACTTCCTCAACATCAAGGGCCCCGAGCTGCTGAACAAGTACGTGGGCGAGACCGAGCGGCACATCCGCCTCGTGTTCCAGCGCGCCCGGGAGAAGGCCGAGGACGGCACGCCGGTCATCGTGTTCTTCGACGAGATGGAGTCGCTGTTCCGCACCCGCGGATCCGGGATCAGCTCCGACATGGAGTCCACGATCGTGCCGCAGCTGCTCGCTGAGATCGACGGCGTCGAGACGCTGAAGAACGTGATCGTGATCGGCGCGTCGAACCGCGAGGACCTGATCGATCCGGCGATCCTCCGCCCCGGACGGCTCGACGTGAAGATCAAGATCAACCGGCCCGACTCGTTCGCCGCCGGCCAGATCTTCTCCCGCTACCTCACGCCCGACCTGCCGCTCGACGCGGGCGAGGTCGCCACCCTCGGCGGCGGCGACCCGCAGAAGGCGGTGCAGGCGATGATCGAACGGACCGTCGAGGAGATGTACCGCACCGACGAGGCCAACCAGTTCCTCGAGGTCACGTACCAGAACGGCGACAAGGAGATCCTGTACTTCAAGGACTTCAGCTCGGGCGCCATGATCGAGAACATCGTGCGACGGGCCAAGAAGCTGGCGATCAAGCGCGAGCTGGCCGACGGCAACCGCGGCATCTGCACCGAGGACCTGCTCTCGTCGATCCGCCGTGAGTACAAGGAGCACGAGGACCTCCCCAACACGACGAACCCCGACGACTGGGCGAAGATCTCGGGCAAGAAGGGCGAGCGGATCACCTACATCCGCACGCTGGTCCAAACCGAGGACGAGGACCGCTCCGGCGGCCGAGCCATCGAGCGCGTCGCCACCGGCCAGTACCTCTGAGCCCCGGGACCGCTGCGTCAGCGAGGCCGCCAAACATCGCGACTGTCAGGTTCTTCGGCCCTTGCCGCGGAAAATCCTGACTGTCGCGTTCTTCGACGAGTCGAACTTCGCGACTGTCGCGTTCTTCGCGTGATCCCGCGGAAAATCCTGACTGTCGCGTTCTTCGATGAAGGTGGTTGTGACGGTCGACCTGCGGTGCGCGCTCCGGCGGGACGCGCAGCGCGCCGAAAGGAAAGGTGTCGCCGAGACCGAGGAGCCCAATGACGTCGCGCGCCCGAATCGCCACCGTGCTGCTGCTCGCCCTGGCCGTCGTGGCCTCGGGGTGCCAGCCGGCGCGGGCCGGGAGCCGCTGCCGCGGCGACATCTGGGGGCACGAGGGCGACTGGGTGCTGCACTGCGAGGGCGGCCGCTGGGTGCGGAAGGCCACGAAGGTGCAGGTGGTCCAGTTGTTCCAGGCCCTGGGTGAGGCGAAGCGTCGGTCCGAGGGCCAGGTGGTCCGGCCGGCGTCGTTCGGGCCGGTGGTGATCGAGAACGCAGCCGACTCCGACGTGATGGTGGTGGGCGGCGTCCACTACGTGTTCTCCACGCGGAACTTCCGCAACGTGCCGGTGCGGGTGGTCCGCAACATCGACGCCCCGATGGGCGAGGCGTACTCGGCGACCGTCGACGCCATGCCGTCCCCGGTGCCGTGGGCGTCACGCCAGGAGGTGTGGGCGCCCACCGCTCGGAGGATCGGCTCGCGCTACGTGATGTTCTTCTCGGCGCCGCGGCGCAACCCACCCGATCCGGCGAACCCCCACTGCATCGGCCGAGCGTTCGCGTCGGCCCCCGCCGGGCCGTACGTGCCCGATCCCCAGCCCTTCAACTGCGGCTTCGACGGGGTGAGGGGAGCGCTCGACCCGTCGATCTACGTCGCCCCCGACGGTTCGATCACGCTGCTGGGCGCGTTCGGAGGGTCCGCGATGAACCTGAGGGCGATCCGCCTCGACGGCAACGCCAACGCCATCTCCGGTCCGATCGACCTGCTGGCCCGCACCCAGCCCTGGGAGCAGTGGTTCTTGGAGAACCCGTCGATGACCTTCGACGGCACCGACTACCTCCTCGCCTACTCGGCCGGGCGATGGCAGGAGCCGTCGTACGTCACGGGGATCGCTCGCTGCGCGACGCCGGTGGGGCCGTGCAACTCGTCACCGGCGGGCCCATGGCTGGCCTCGGCCGGCGGACGTGTGGGACCCGGCGGCCTGTCGTTCTTCACGGGTGCCGACGGGAGGGCGAGGGTGATCTTCCACACCTATCCCGCGGCGAACACCTGCGGGACCTGCCGGAGTGCGCACGTGCGCCGGGTCGCGTTCGACCCCTGGCCCCGTCTGTTCTGATCCCGTCGGTCAGCGCCGCTCGCCTGCAGCGAGCGCCATCGGCACCAGCCACTCGGCGATCAGCTCGTCCGCTGCTGCGTCGGTGAGGTGCACCCCGTCGGGGCGTCGCGACAGGTCGATGCTCCCGTCCTGGGGGTCGATCTGCTCGGCGTAGTCGAGCAACCTGACCCCGGGCTGCTCCGAGGCGAGCCGGCGGAACATCCCGTTGAGCACGTCGGTGCGCTCGGGGGCGTGGCTGATCCAGGGGAGCGGCTCCTGGAACTCCATGTAGGGGACGTCCGACCACCACACGGGCGCGCCGGTGGAGCCCATCGCCTCCGCCAGGCGGGCGAAGTCGCGCATCTGCCGTTCACGCCACTCGGGCTCCATGAGGTCGTGCCACTCGTCGGAGCCCTCGAGCTGCTGCTGGGCCTGCTCCATCATCCCGATCACCACGATCGACACGTCGGGCCGGAACTCGGCGATCTCCCTGGGGATCGTCTCGGGCCAGTGGTTGCACGACGTCATGTCGCCGCCCGACTCGCCCCGGTAGTGGCGTGACCTCGCCACGATCGTGACGGTGCAGGCCACCTGCCCCAACGGCAGCACGGCGATCTCGTCGGGGTGGTCGACCTGGTAGCGGGCGAGCGCGTTGCCGATCACCACCGCGGTGGAGTCACCGGCCACGGCGATCCGCACCGGATCGGCGCCCACCGGCGTGGGGACGGTCTCGACCGGGCCGAAGGTGGTGGGGTCGCCGCCGGTGTACGACTCGCCGACCGGGATCGGCAGCGTGCCCGCGAACAGCGCGGCGACGCCGAGCAGCGAGCCTGCCCCGAGCCACGCGGACACGAGGCGGCGACGCGCCGGGAAGACCGCACGCTCCATCACCGGCCGCTCCACCCAGTGCCACGACAGCTCTGCGAGGGAGAGGCTCAGCGCGATCTGGGCGACGGCGAGGAGCCCTCCGTCGATCGGGCCGACGCCGCCGTCGGTGAGCGCCACGATCGGCCAGTGGAGGAGGTAGATCGCGTACGAGCGCCGCCCGAGCCAGACGAGTGGCCCCCACGAGCAGAGCCGGGTCGGCACGAGGCCAGGGCGCTGCAGGACCACGATGCAGAGCACGGTGAGCACGGCGGTGAGCTGCGCGCCGCCCCTCACGAACGACATCGCCCCGCTCTTGAAGACGATCCCCGCCCAGATCAGCCCCGCCAGCGACGCGAGGCCGATCACGTCGAGCACCCGGTCCGGCACCCGAGCAGCGACCTGGGATCGCCCGCTCGCCGAACGGCTGGCGGTCCACACGCCGAGCACCACGCCGGCCAGCAGCTCGAAGAGGCGTGTGTCGGTGGCGTAGTAGAAGCGGTCGAACGAGCCGGCGGTGGCGGCGAGCACGAGCGACGCGGCGACGGCGGCCCCAAGGGAGGCGGCCACGGCGCGGCCGCGCAGCTGCGGTCGAAGCGCCATCACGCCCGCCGCCACGAGCGGGAAGAGGAGGTAGAACTGCTCCTCGATCGCAAGCGTCCAGTAGTGGGTGAGCGGCGACGCACCTGCGAACAGCTGGGCGTACGACCGCTCCTCGAACAGGAACCGCCAGTTCGCCACGTGCAGGAGCGCTGCCACGGTGTCGCCACCGATGCGGCTGCGCTGCACGGCGTCGCCGAGCAGGTGGGTGGCGGCGAGCGTGCCCAGGAGGCACACGAGCGAGGCCGGGACCAGGCGGCGGATCCGTCGCTCGACGAAGCGCCCGAACCGGAACCTGCCGGTGCGGTCCACCTCGGCGACGGTGCGCGAGGCGATCAGGAAGCCCGAGAGGGTGAAGAAGACGGTCACGGCCGACAGCCCGCCGGTGAACGGCCCGAGGCGCACGTGGTACAGCACGATGATCGCCAGCGAGAGGCCGCGCAGACCGTCGAGGGCCACCACCCGGCCGGCGTCCGAGCCGCTGTCGGCCGGCCTCGAGCCGCCTTCGGGACCTCCCGTGGCCGGCTCGACCGCCTCGTCGCCGGAAGCGGTCTCGAGCACCTCCCGCTCCGGCTCGCGCTCGTCCCCGGCGGGTCGTACGGACGCCGTCATCGCCGATCGACGCTACCGGCACCGGTCCTGAGCCAGCGCGACCCGTGATCGGGCGAAGGGAAGGTGCAGGAAGGGGCCGAAGCGGACCGCGTGGTCCGGGGAAGCGTCGATAGGGTCGGTGCCGTGGCCATCCCGAAGATCTGTGGCATCGAGACGGAGTACGGGATCATCGTCCGCGGCGCCGCGGATTCGAACCCGATCACCGCCTCCTCGACGCTCGTGAACGCCTACGTGGCGGAGATGTCGAGGTCCCGCTCGAAGGCGGCGCCGCACCGGATCGGGTGGGACTTCGAGGACGAGCAGCCCGGCAACGACGCCCGCGGCGAGTCGCCCTACATGAGCTTCGCCCCGGAGGTGGAGACGCACCTCGTGAACGCGGTGCTCACCAACGGCAGTCGCTACTACGTGGACCACGCCCACCCGGAGCTGTCCACGCCCGAGTGCGCTACCGCCCGCCAGGCCCTGCTCTACGACCGGGCGGGGGAGGAGATCCTCCTGCGGTCGATGGCAGGCGCCCGCGAGCTGCTGCCACCCGGCGAGGAGATCGTCGTCTACAAGAACAACTCGGACGGCAAGGGGCAGAGCTACGGCTGCCACGAGAACTACATGCTCTCCCGCTCGCTGCCGTTCGGCCGGATCGTCACCGGTGCGACCGCGCACCTGGTCACCCGCCAGATCTTCACCGGAGCGGGCAAGGTCGGCTCGGAGGCCCCGGGGGTGCGGCTCGACGACGTGCCGTTCCAGATCACCCAGCGCGCCGACTTCTTCGAGGAGGAGGTCGGCCTCGAGACCACCCTGAAGCGGCCGATCATCAACACCCGCGACGAGCCGCACGCCGACCCGCAGAAGTACCGCCGCCTGCACGTGATCACGGGCGACGCCAACATGAGCGAGGTCGCGACCTTCCTGAAGGTGGGGACCACGGCCCTGTGGCTGTCGGTGGTCGAGGACGAGGCGATGGAGCGCGACATCCGCTTCGCCCACCCCGTCGCCGCCATGCGGCAGGTGAGCTACGACGTCGACCTCGCCAAGCCCATCGAGATGGTCGACGGCTCGAAGATGTCGGCGCTCGACGTGCAGTGGGAGATCCTGTCGGCCTGCCGCCGCTACGCGGACGAGCGAGGGCTCGAACCCGTGGGCGAGGAGGTGGGCGCCGAGGTGCTCGCGCTGTGGGAAGAGGTGCTCACCGGGCTCGAGGCCGACCCGATGGGCCTCGCCGACCGCCTCGACTGGGTTGCCAAGCTGCGCCTCCTCGACGGCTACCGCGAGCGGCACGGCCTGTCGTGGGGCGACGACCGCCTCAGGGCGATGGACCTCCAGTACCACGACCTGCGCGCCGAGCGATCGCTTGCTCGCCGGGTGGGCCTGCGGACCCTCGTGGCGCCCGACGAGGTGGCCGCGGCCATGACCGAGCCACCGCCCGACACCCGGGCGTGGTTCCGGGGCACGTGCCTCGATCGGTACCCGGAGCAGATCGTCGCCGCGAACTGGGATTCGATGGTGTTCGACATCGGCGCGGCGTCGCTGCAGCGCGTCCCGATGATGGAGCCGTCGAAGGGCACCCGCGAGCAGCTCGGGCCGCTCATCGAGCGCGCGGGCAGCGCGGCGGAGCTCATCGCCCTCCTCGGCTCCTGACCCCCGTCGTCCACCTGCGGCTCAGGGCGCGAACGCTGCCGCCCGAGGTGGAGCGCGCAGGAGTGATCCTCGTCTCAGACGGCGCGGTCCTGCCTGATCGCGCCGCCCGATGGGTACGGGAACGTGGCGCGGCGCTCTGGAGGGCAGGCGCTACGGTGAGAGCACCTGGAGGTCGAACATGGCTGAACGTGAACAGATCAGGAAGCCGACCCCATCTCGGCGCGACGAGGTCGTCGAAGAGGCCCCCGCGCCCTCGACGCAGGGCGAGAAGATCAAGGCCGAGCTCGACGACCTGCTCGACGAGATCGACGACGTGCTCGAGACCAACGCCGAGGACTTCGTGAAGTCGTACATCCAGAAGGGCGGCGAGTAGCACCCGTGTCGATGCCCTTCTTCGCCCCGGGCGACGACCCGGGGCCCGACTTCGCGGCGCTGCTCCGTCGCAGTGGGCTCACCCCTCCGGCGGTGACGGTCGACGCGGCCGACCGCCTCGAGATCGCGCACGGGACCACGTGCGTGGCGGTCCGCTTCGCTGATGGGGTGGTGATGGCAGGCGACCGTCGGGCGACGTCGGGCAACTGGATCAGCCACCGCACGATCGAGAAGGTGTTCCCCGCCGACCGCTACTCCGGGGTCGCGATCGCCGGCGCCGCGGGTCCGGCGGTCGAGATGGTGCGCCTGTTCCAGCTGCAGCTCGAGCACTACGAGAAGGTCGAGGGCACGCACCTCAGCCTCGAGGGCAAGGCCAACCAGCTGAGCCAGATGATCCGCAACAACCTCCCGGCCGCGATGGCCGGCATGGCGGTGGTGCCGATCTTCGCCGGGTACGACACGAAGCGCAGCGTCGGCCGGCTCTTCCAGTACGACATCACGGGCGGCCGCTACGAGGAGACCGACTTCACGGCGACCGGTTCCGGTTCGCTGCACGCCTCCACGGTGGTGAAGCTGGGGTTCCGCCTCGACATGGATCGCGAGAGCACCATCGACCTGGTGCTGCGGGCGCTGTGGGAGGCGGCCGACGAGGACTCTGCGACCGGCGGCCCGGACCTGGTCCGTGGCATCTATCCCGTGGTCGCCACGATCACCGCGGACGGGTTCCACCGCGTGGAGGACGGCGAGCTGGAGCAGCGGTCCCGCGAGCTGGTCGAGAGCCTCGGTCCCGCCGCGATGCACCACCGCGAGCCGGCCGAGGGCACCTCCGACCCGGAGGCACAGCGATGAGCATGCCCCGCCCTTTCGCCCCCCGACCGCCCGCCCCTGACGGACTCATGGGCTCGCCGGAGGCTCGCCCATGAGCATGCCGTTCTACGTCGCTCCCGAGCAGGTGATGAAGGACCGGGCGGACTACGCCCGGAAGGGGATCGCTCGGGGCCGTTCGCTCGTCGCGGCCACCTGGGCCGACGGCGTGCTCCTCGCCGCGGAGAACCCGTCGCGGATGCTCCGCAAGATCTCCGAGATCTACGACCGCATCGCGTTCGCCGGGGTCGGCAAGTACAACGAGTTCGACCAGCTGCGCATGGCCGGGGTGCGCCACGCCGACCTGAAGGGCTTCACCTTCAGCCGCGAGGACGTCGACGCCCGGAGCCTCGCCAACCAGTACGCCCAGATCCTCGGCCAGGTCTTCACCAACGAGATGAAGCCGATGGAGGTCGAGATCCTCGTCGTCGAGGTGGGCCACGAGCCGCAGGGCGATCAGCTCTTCCACATCCACTACGACGGGACGCTCGTCGACGAGAACGACTTCACCGTGCTCGGCGGCGACGCCGACACGATCCGTGAGCGGCTGGCGTCGACCTTCCAGGCGGCGTCGTCCCTCTCGCAGGTGCTGGGGGTGGCGGTCGGTGCCCTGGCAGGTCCCGAGCGGACGTTGACGTCGAACGAGCTCGAGATCGCGGTGCTCGAGCGCAACGGCCTTCGACGCACGTTCCGGCGGATCGAGAACGGCGAGCTCGACGAGCTGCTCGTCGAAGCCGGGGTCCCCGCCGAGGCGCCCGCCGCTGCGCCGTCCGACGACGCCGACTGAGCTCACCCGCCCGGAACCGTCGCTGGATGTCCGCCGATCGGGCGAGCACGGCGGCGCACGTCCTGGCACACTTCGCCCTGGCGGGGTAGGGGAGCGGCGGATCGAGGGCTCTCAGGCATTGCCCCACGCAACAGAGGTGCCCCCGGTAGGTTGGCCTTGGCATGGATCGTCGCATCTTCGGACTGGAGAACGAGTACGGCGTCACCTGCACCCTCCGCGGTCAGCGCCGGCTGAGCCCCGACGAGGTCGCCCGGTACCTGTTCCGTCGAGTCGTGTCGTGGGGCCGCAGCTCCAACGTGTTCCTCGCGAACGGCGCCCGGCTGTACCTCGACGTGGGCTCGCACCCCGAGTACGCCACGCCCGAGTGCGACTCGCTGCACGACCTGGTCGCGCACGACAAGGCGGGGGAGCGGATCCTCGAACAGCTCCTCGAGTCGGCCGAGCAGCGCCTCAACGAAGAGGGCATCCGCGGCGACATCTACCTCTTCCGCAACAACACCGACTCGGCCGGCAACTCGTACGGCTGCCACGAGAACTACCTCACGTCACGGCGCGACGAGCTGGCCCACTACACCGAGGTGCTCATCCCGTTCCTGGTGAGCCGGCAGATCTACGCAGGCGCCGGCAAGGTGCTGCAGACGGCTCGGGGCGCCATGTTCTGCACCTCGCAGCGCGCCGAGCACATCTGGGAGGGCGTCAGCTCGGCGACGACCCGCAGCCGCCCGATCATCAACACCCGCGACGAGCCCCACGCCGACTCCGACCGCTACCGCCGCCTGCATGTGATCGTGGGCGACTCGAACATGGGCGAGTACCCGACGTTCCTCAAGGTGGGGGCCACCGCGATCCTGCTGCGGATGCTGGAGGACCCGTCGGTGGTGCTGCGCGACATGAGCCTCGAGAACCCGATCCGTGCGATCCGGGAGATCTCCCACGACCTCACCGGCCGTCGCCGGGTGAGGCTGGCGAACGGGCGCGAGGCGTCGGCGCTCGACATCCAGAACGAGTACCTCGAGCGGGCGCTGCGGTACGCCGACACGCACGACCTGCAGCCGCAGGAGAAGCAGGCGCTCGAGATGTGGCAGCACGTGATGATCGGCCTCGAGCGCGACCCGTTCAGCCTCGACCGCGAGATCGACTGGGTGACCAAGCACAACCTCGTCGAGGCCTACCGGGCGAAGCACGACCTCCCGCTGTCGCACCCGCGGGTGGCCCTGCTCGACCTGCAGTTCCACGACATCAACCGCCGCCGGAGCGTCTTCTACAAGCTGCAGCGCCGGGGGCTCGTGGAGCGCATCGTCACCGACGCGGCGATCAGCGAGGCCGCCGAGATCCCGCCCCAGACCACCCGGGCCCGCCTCCGCGGCGAGTTCATCCGCGTCGCCAAGGAGCGGAAGCGTGACTACACGGTCGACTGGGTGCACCTGAAGCTGAACGACCAGGCGCAGCGCACCGTCCTGTGCAAGGACCCGTTCAAGAGCCACGACGACCGCGTCGAGAAGCTCATCGCGTCCCTGTAGCGCCGTGACCGTCGCGCCCTGGGGCTCGCGCCCCCGCACCCTTCGACGCCGGACGTCCGGCTAGTGGCGACGTTCCGCACTGCCGAGGTCACCGAGGTCCTGTCGCAGCGGCACGGCCTGCAGCGCGTGGCGGTGCACCTCCCCGGCGAGGACGGTGGCCCCGGGTCGGAGGCCCGTGCCTACGTGCTCACCGAGCTGGTGGGCGAGGTGCGGCCCGGCGACCGGGTCGTGTGCAACACGACCGCGGTGGAGCTGGGCCTGGGCACGGGCGGCTGGCACGTCGTCCACTGGAACCTCGAGCGCGACCAGCTGGTGCACCCGGGGCCCGACCACGTCATGAAGCTGCGCTACACGTCGCTGCAGTTCGACGCCGGCACGTCCGAGCTGGTCCACCCCGACCTCCCCGAGGACCTCGACGGGACACCGGTGGTGGCCTGCCTCGTGCACAGCGCTGTCGGGGTCGTCGCGGCGGCGCTGAAGCGGCTCCGCCCGGAGCTTCGCGTCGCCTACGTGATGACCGACGGAGCCGCGCTGCCGCTGGCGCTGTCCGACCTGGTGGCCGAGCTGCGTGAGCGGTCGCTGCTGGACCTCACGGTCACGGCCGGGCACGCGTTCGGCGGCGACCTGGAGGCCGTCTCGGTCCCGAGCGCCCTCGGGCTCGCCAAGGGCCCCGGCGGCGCCGATGTGATCGTGGTCGGGATGGGGCCGGGCGTGGTGGGCACCAGCACGTCGCTCGGCAACACGGCGGTCGACTCGGCCTGGGCGCTCGACGCAGCGGCGACGATGGGCGGAACCCCCGTGCTCGCCGTGCGTGCGTCGAGTGGCGACGCCCGTGAGCGCCACCGCGGCGTCAGCCACCACACCACGAACGTCGCCCGCTTCACGAGCGCCCGCCCGTGGGTGGCAGCGATCCCGCCCGAGGCGGCCGACCTGCCCGGGGTGCGGGTCGCTCGCGACGTCGACGGCGAGCCGGTCGGTCCGTGGATGGACGACCTGGGATTGCGCATCACCACGATGGGGCGGGACCACACCCAGGACCCCCTGTTCTTCGAAGCGGCAGCCGCAGCCGCTCAGGTGGCGGTTGCTGCCGTCGAGGGCACCCTCGACGGCAGCGAAGCGGCACCGCCGACGGCGACGGACCCATAGGCTCGGCCCGTGGCCATCAGG
>JBIQID010000052.1:0-1391 GCA_044508215.1 Actinomycetota bacterium
GCGGCACCACCACGGGGACCAAGCCGGTGACCGTGACGCCCCCCACCCCGGTGGGTAAGGGCCCCTTCACGTTCCGCCTGGTGACGCCGCTGCTGCCGTCGCAGGGCACGGCGACGATCGACCCGGACACCGGTGAGATCACCTTCGTCGCCGCCGACGGCTTCACCGGGACCGTGACCCTCGAGTACGAGGTCGTCGACGCAGATGGCATCGTGAGCACCCCGACGCCGATCACCTTCGAGGTGCTCGCCGAGCAGGGGGAGCGCGCTCCGTCCTCGGAGCCCGCCGGGAGCGATGAGCCGCCGCCGAGCCGGCCGCGGCGCCTGGCCTTCACCGGCGCCGAGGTGGCGAGGAACGTGGTGGCCGGCACGATGCTGCTGCTCGCCGGCGCGATCGTGGTCGTGGTCGAGAACCGGCGTCGCCGGCGCACGCCCGAGCTCAGCGACGGCCTCGGGTGAGCCAGGAGCCACACCGCAACAGACCAGGTACGACCCCGGGCCATCCGGGGTAGAGGGTCGCCGCACGGGCGATCCCGGGGCAGGCGGCCGGCGAGGCGGGTCGTCCCACGGGATCGGCGGATGGCAGGTGGCAGGGCGGCGTGACGAACACGAGCGCCGTCAAGCGCCACGGCCCATCGGCGAGCACCGTCTGCGTGCTCGGAGCCTGCGTGCGGGCGCCTCCCAGAGGCGCCCGCACGCCGAGGCCCTCCGTCGTGCCGCAACGCCGCGGCGGTTGCCCCGCGGTCAGCGGCCGCGGCGGATGCGGTCGGCTGCGGAGAGCACCGCCCGCAGCGAGGCGGTGATGATGTTCGGGTCGGTGCCGATGCCCCAACGGATGTCGTTGTCCGGGTCCACCGTCTCCACGTAGGCCACGGCGGTCGCGTCGGCCCCGCGGCCCATCGAGTGCTCGTGGTAGTCGACCACGTCCAATTCGATCCCGACGTCGGCGAGGGCGTGCACGAACGCCGCGATGGGGCCGTTGCCGACGCCCGACACCGTCGTCGCCCGCCCGTCCACCTCGAGGTGCGCGGTGATCGCCGTCTCGTCGGAATCCTTGGTCACCAGCTCGTGCGACCGCAGCACCACGGAGGGCGTGTCGCAGAGGTAGACGGTGCGGAACTCGTCCCACATCGCGGTCGGCGTGATCTCGGTCCCGGTGTCCTCTGCGACCGCCTGGATCGTCTTCGAGAACTCGATCTGGAGGCGGCGGGGGAGGCTGAAGCCGTGCTCGGCCTCCATGATGTAGGCGACGCCGCCCTTGCCGGACTGGCTGTTCACACGGATCACCGCCTCGTAGGTGCGACCGACGTGGGCGGGGTCGATGGGCAGGTACGGCACCTCCCAGCGCTCGTAGTCGGTGCCCCGGCCGGCGGCCTCGGCGTCGGCCCGCAG
>JBIQID010000052.1:1491-6580 GCA_044508215.1 Actinomycetota bacterium
GCCACCGCGCACCCGCGGTCGTTGTGCGGGTGGAGCGACAGCACGATCGAGTCGCGGCCCGAGATGTTCCGCAGGAACCACTCGATGGTGTCCGCGTACAGGTTCGGGGTGTACATCTCGACCGTCGCCGGCAGGTTCATGATGAGGGGCCGGTCGGGGGTCGGCTCGATGACGTCGGCGACGGCGTCGCAGATCTCGACCGCGTACTCCACCTCGGTGCCCGTGTAGCTCTCCGGTGAGTACTCGTAGCGGACGGCGGTGCCGGGGACGCGCTCCTCGAGCTTCTTGCAGAGGCGGGCCGCGTTCACCGCGATCTCGGTGATCCCGCCCTTCTCGAGGCCGAACACGACCCGTCGCTGCAGGATCGAGGTGGAGTTGTAGAAGTGGACGATGGCGCTGTGGGCGCCGGCGATCGACTGGTAGGTGCGCTCGATCAGCTCGTCGCGGCACTGGGTGAGCACCTGGATGGTCACGTCCTCGGGGACCAGGTCCTCCTCGACCAGCTGGCGGACGAAGTCGAAGTCGGTCTGGCTCGCGGAGGGGAAGCCGACCTCGATCTCCTTGAAGCCCATCTGCACGAGCGTCTGGAACATGCGCAGCTTGCGCGCCGGGTCCATCGGGTCGATGAGCGCCTGGTTGCCATCACGCAGGTCGACCGCGCACCACCGGGGCGCCGCCGTGAGCTTGCGGTCGGGCCAGGTCCGGTCGGGCAGCTCGAGCGGCACGAACGGCTGGTACTTCTCGAACGGCATCTTCTTCGGGGTGACTGGCTGCGGTGGCATGGGGTGCTCGCTCAGGGTCTGGGTTGGTGGAGGGGTCTTCGGGGCCGGAAAACGCAAGAAGCTCCTGGCCCGAGGGCTCAGGAGCTTCGGCGAGTGCCGTATGTGTGCGGCACTCGCCTAGTCGAGGAGGAGGAGGTGGGCGAGTGCTGACACGAAGGTCACTTTACCAGCGGTGTGGCCACGACGACCACACTTCTCGCCGCTCGTTCTGTTCCTCTCCCAGCGTCGCAGGTGTCGCCCAGGGAGGAACAGAAGCCGAGCCTCAAGCCGACTGGACGGGCCAGACGTAGTCGAGGTCGTCGGGGACGTCGCCGAACAGCGGGCCGTACCAGTCCGGGTCCTTCCGCAGGAGCGCCGAGCGGTGGCTCCGGTGCAGCGCTTCGTCGCCGAGCCAGCTCGGCAGCTCGCCCGCCCGGGCGAGCTCTGCCTGGGTGCGCAGCTCATCGATGCCGGCGGCGGCGAGGTCGGCGCGGATGGTGGCCTGGCAGGTGTCCTTGAACCCGAGCGATGTCCAGCGCGCCACGATCTCCATGCCGTACCGCCCGAGCGCCTCCTCGTGCCCGGCCCACATGCGCACCGCCGGGTGTCGCTTCCAGCCGTACTCGGGCCACGTCAGCGCACGGACGATCTGGATCACCTCGACGCGCTGCTTGCCGAGGCGCCTGGGGTCGAGGAGCCGGGCCGTCTCGGCGAAGTCGGGTGAGGGAAGGAACGTCTGCACGCCAGGCGGTACCCCTCCCGTCCGGTCTGCGACGCCTGCGCGGTCGTCGACGAGCGGCGGTGAGCGAGCTCCTTGACAACTGGGCTGGAGGAACAGAATCTGTGTTCATGTTCCGCATCGGGGGGGAAGACGCTGGCGGCTCGGGCGGGCCTGGACCGACGGAGGGGGAGCGCCTGCTGTGGCGGTGGGCCACCGACTGGCGGCTCGGGCTCACCGGCCTCAGCGCCGGCATGCTGCAGCTGATGCTGCCGAGCCTCGGAGCCGGTGTCGCCGAGCACTCCAACTTCTTCAACGAGCCGTTCGAGCGCATCAACCGCAGCATCGGCCCGATCGTCGCCTCGATCCGCGACGACCACACGGCGCACGCGATCCGCGGCTACCACCACCACATCAAGGGCGTCGACCACAAGGGCCGCCGCTACCACGCGCTCGAGCCGCTCACCTTCTGGTGGGCCCACATCACGATCTACCGGGCGATCGAGCAGGCGGCCCGTCGGTTCACGCCGGGTGGGCTGACCGATGTGCAGCGCGACGAGATGTACGTCGCCGGCATGGACTGGTACCGGCGCTTCGGCGTGAGCGACCGCGGGCTGCCACAGACACGGCGGGCCTACACGAAGCGGTTCCGGGAGATCTGCTCCGAGCAGCTGGAGATGACACCCGCGGCGGAACGTGCGGTGTACCTCGCCTTCAACGGTCGTGTGGAGGGGCTGGTCGCCCTGCCCCGCCTGCTCGCGATGCCCGTCGAGCTGGGGGCCACCCCGATCGCGCGGCTGACCTCGATCGGCGGGCTCCCTGCGGCCGTGCGAGACCGCTTCGACATCCCGTGGTCCACCACCGACGCGTTGCAGTACCGGGCGCTGATGGTGGCTGCCCGGGAGTCGTCCCGGGTCGTGCCGCAACAGATCGGCCGGCTCCCGATGCGACGGCTCGCCGGCCGCTCGCGCATCCCGGCCGATGCCGTTCCGCACGGCTCGAAGGCCGAGGTCGAGGCAGCGACCGAGGCCGGGACCGAGCCAGCGACTGTCGGCGCGGGCGCGCAGTGAGCCGCCGCGCCCCCAACCTCGACCTGGCGCCGCTCCTCGGGGCGCTCTCCGACGACCCGTCCGACGAGATCACGACGCGGATCCTCGACGCCGCCGCGTCCGTCCTCGAGACGAGCGGCCTCCGGCGCTGCACCGTCGAGGAGATCGCCGAGCGCGGCAACGTGGGCCGCACCACGATCTACCGCCGCTTCGACGGACGCGACGAGATCGTCCACGCCGTCCTCGCCCGGGAGCTGCGCACGTTCCTCCTGGGGATCGCCGAGTCGGTCGCCCACCTCGACGACCTCGAGGACAAGCTGGTCGAGGGGTTCCTCCGGGGTGTCCGCACCGCCGAGTCGACGCTGCTCGTCCCCCTGGCCCGCCGCGAGCCCGACCTGCTGATGTTCGTGATCGAGGACTCGGCGCCGATCATGCAGCTCGTCACCGGCCTGCTGGTCGCCGAGCTGCGCCGTCACGCCCCGGTGCTGGACGAGGACCGGGCCCGGCACGCCGCCGAGACGCTGTTCCGGTTGGCCGTCTCGTTCGTGCTGATGCCGTCGTCCACGCTGCCGCTCGACGATGATGCGGCGGCGCGCACCGCGCTCCACCATCTCTTCGATCCGTTCCTGCGGTCGCTCCTCGGCGCCGGGACCAGCCATGGAGGCCACACATGACCGCGCCCGCCGGACCGCTCACCGACGGTCCCACGCCCGACCTGCTCCACTCCGAGCCGCCGGACCTCAGCCGGTTCGGCGGCAGGGAGCTGGCCCGCATCGTGGTGGTGTGGTGGGTGCTCACCGTCTCGGTGCTCCGCTCGGTGGCCACTCGGCTCGTCCGGAGCCGCTTCCGGCGTGGTGCCGATCGCGGCGAACGGCGTGGCGACTGGACCGAGACCGCCAGCGAGGGGCTCGTCGACGGGTTCATCGTGCTGGGAGCCACGTTCGTGAAGCTCGGCCAGGTGGTGGCGTCGTCGCCCGGGATCTTCCCCGTGTGGCTCGCCGGTCCCTGCCGGCGGTGCCTCGACGAGGTGCCCCCGTTCCCAGCCGAGGAGGTCCGCCGCACGGTGGCGGAGGACCTCGGCGCGCCGGTCGAGGAGCTGTTCGCACGCTTCGACGACGTGCCGCTCTCGGCCGCGTCGATCGGACAGGTGCACGCCTGCACGCTCCACGACGGCCGTGAGGCGGTGGTGAAGGTGCAGCGCCCGGGCCTGCGCGAGGCGATGACCCGCGACCTGCGCGTCATGTACGCGCTGTCGCGCCTCCTGCAGCGCAGCCAGTGGGGGCGCAGCGCCAACGTCGTCGGCATGGTCCAGGACGCCGCGGCGCTCACCGCTCGTGAGCTGAACCCGGTGGTCGAGGCGTGGAACCAGCACCAGTTCCGCGAGCGCCTCGGAGCGTTCGACGACAACCACAACGTCACCGCACCGGAGGTCTACTGGGAGCGCTGCGGCCGCCGGACGATCTGCATGGAGCGGGTGCACGGCATCCCGATGGACGACTTCGACGCCATCCGCGAGCGGGGCATCGACGGCGAGCTGGTCCTCCGGCGTGGCGCCAAGGCGTGGACCGAGGCGGTGCTCCTGCACGGGCCGTTCCACGGCGACCTCCACGCGGGGAACATCTGGGTGCTCGACGACGGTCGCGGCTGCTTCTTGGACTTCGGGATCATGGGCGAGCTGGACGAGGAGTGGCGGGGCGTCGCGCGGGACCTCTACTACTCGTGCGTCTTCGACCGCGACTTCACGCGCATCGCCGCGGCGTACCGGCGGGTGGGCGTGTTCCCGGCCGACATGGGCACCGACGAGGAGATCGGCGAGCGGATCGGCATGCTGCTGGGCCCGCTCCTCGACGCCGGCATGGGGTCGGTGAACCTCGGCGACCTCATCTCGTCGAGCGTGGTGCTCATGAAGGAGTACGGCGGCACGCCCCCGCAGGAGATGATGCTGGTGGGCAAGCAGCTGCTCTACATCGAGCGGTACACCCGAGAGCTGGCACCCGACTACGCCGTGATCAAGGACCCGTTCCTGGTCCGCAACATCTTCCCCGAGGCGGCCGAGAAGCTGCTCGCGGACACCGGCGCCACCTTCCCGGAGTAGGCCGACCGGGTCCGCCGGTTCCGGCTGTGACCCTCGGCTCACCGGCGGGTGTGCCGCCTCCGAAGTGGCCATCCCGCGGAGTGGGGTGGATACACTGAGGCGCACAGGCACTCCGTCGACGAATGCGGAATCGACGCAGGGGGCCGGTCCGCGGCGGTCGCCCGACGCATCGGGATGCCGCAGGGGACCCGCCGACCGGGACGCCCCGCCGGGGCACGCCTGCCGGGAACGAAGGGGACGCGGCCGCCTACCTCGGGTCGCGGCGCACAGCACACGCACACACAGCGGAGACGCATCATCATTCCTGCTCAGCACGCAGCGGGCCGGCCCACCCGGCCCAACCAGGAGCACCTCGCGACGCCTCCACGGGGGACGGCACGATGACCGCCGTCGACCGCGGACCACACCTCGCGCCCTGGCAGCTCGACATGTACGTCGAGGCCGAGGCCGACGGCACCGCCACGCC
>JBIQID010000052.1:6680-10654 GCA_044508215.1 Actinomycetota bacterium
CGCCCTGGCAGCTCGACATGTACGTCGAGGCCGAGGCCGACGGCACCGCCACGCCGGAGCAGCTGGCCGTGCTCGAAGCCGACCCCCTCGCCTGGCGGTCGTCGCTGCTGCGCCTCCTCCACGAGACCGAGGAGTACCTGGAGGCCGCCCGCCGGAGCAACGGCCCCGAGCGCGAGCAGGTGATGGCCGACCTCCGCGGCGAGCTGCGCCGCCTGTCCGACGCGTGGACTCGGCTGACCGGTGAGGAGGAGCCCGAGCCCGAGCCGGAGCGCTCTGCCGAAAAGGGCGCGGCTGCGTCCGAGCAGGCAGACGACGACACCGACGGCGAGCCCGGAACCCTCCAGCTCCACGCATCGTGGGAGCCGGGACGGGTCGTGGTCTGGGCGGGCGGTCACCGCGTGCCCACCGGCGACCTGGAGCTGGTCGAGGCGATGCTCGAGGCGTCCGGCGCCCCCTCCACCGGATGGACCCGACACGGTTCGGTGAAGCTGCCGAGCGGCGGCACCGCGGATGCGCTCGCCATCCCCGTGGGCGACGTCCTCGGCTGGCTGGCGGCCGTCGGCGCAGGTGACGTCGAGCCCGAGGAGACCGAGTCGGTCGCCGGCGCCCCCGACATCGGCGCCAGCCTCCGCTGGCTGGGACGGATCGCGATCTGGGCGGTCGAGCTGACCGCCGCCGGTGCGATGGTGCCGCAGCTCAGACAGCGCAAGCGCGGCCGGGGGAACGGTGGGGACTCCACCGGTTCGTACTCCGTGCGGTGGACCCCCGCGCTGGTCGACCAGGACCGCCTGCGCGAGGCGGCCGAGCGCATGCCCGGCGCCGTGGCGGCCCTCGACGCATCGAGCGACGGGCGGGCCGTCGCCAAGTCGGCGCTCACCGGCATGGTCGACGCGATCTGCCGCACCGCCGCACGCCAGATCGAGGTGCCGGCGCCGCCGCCGCAGGTCCGCAACGCGAACGACGTGGCCGAGTCGTTCCTCGCCCGGCTCGACGGGAGCGCCTTCGACGTCCCGATCCGCTTGGGCGGCGAGTCGGTCGCCCGCATCGAGCGCTGGGCCCGCCCGGTCACCGGCGCCCACATCCGCCTGATCGTGCAGCTCGACCCGCCCGAGAGCGACGGCTCGTGGCACCTCGCGGTGCTGGCACCCGGCCCCGACGGCGTGCCGATGTCGGTCGAGGAGGCGATGGCGCAGCCCGGCGCCAAGCCACGCGACATCGAGGAGCAGATGACCCGCGTCGAGCGGATGGTCCCGGCACTCCTCCGCCCGGGCGGCATGCGCCGCGGGCAGGTGATCATCGGTCAGGACGAGGCCTGGGAGCTGATGTCCTCGACCGGGCAGCAGTTGGCGTCGGCAGGCTTCGACGTGCGGATCCCCGCCCTCCAGAAGCGCAAGCCCACCGCGTCGCTGCGCCTCTTCGCCGACACGTCCACCCCGTCTGCCGCAGGTGCGAACCAGCTGGCGAACGTGCGCTGGTCGGCCCTCTTCGACGACGTCGAGCTGTCGGCCGAGGACATCACCCGCCTGGCGCGGGAGGCCCGCCCCCTCATCCGCTCCGGCGCCCGATGGGTGGCGCTCGACCACGCCGACCTGCAGGCGGCGGCCGAGGCGCTGGCCGAGCGCTCGCAGAAGACGCAGATGACCGGCGGCGAGATGCTGCGGATGGCCCTCGGCCTCGAGGGCGCGACCCTCCCCGGCGGCGTCAGCCTCGCCGGCTCGTCGTGGGCCGCTGACCTCCTGGCACGTGCGTCCGAGGTGAAGCTCGACGTGGCCGGCACGCCCGAGGGCTTCAAGGGCGAGCTGCGCAGCTACCAGGCCGAAGCGCTCGCATGGCTGGGCTTCTTGGACTCCGTGGGTCTCGGCGGCTGCCTCGCCCTCGACATGGGCCTCGGCAAGACGCCCACGATGCTCGCCCACCTGCTGGTGGGGAAGGGCGAGGGCCCGTCGCTCGTCATCGCGCCGCCCGCCGTGGTCGGCAACTGGGCAGCGGAAGCAGCGAAGTTCGTCCCCGACCTGCGGGTGGTCGTCCACCACGGCGCGAACCGGGTGTCGATCGACGAGGTCGCCGATGAGGTGTCCCGTGCCGACGTGGTGATCACCACCTACGGCACCGCTGTCCGCGACATCGAGGCCCTCGAGACCGTGCGGTGGAACCGCCTCGTGCTCGACGAGGCGCAGGCGATCAAGAACCCCGCCAACGACACGTCGCAGCAGCTCCGTCGGTTCGACGCACACACCCGCGTGGCGCTCACCGGCACACCGATCGAGAACGGCCTCGGCGACCTCTGGGCGATCCTCGACTTCACGAACCCGGGTCTCGTGGGCACCCGCCCGCAGTTCATCGCCAGCCTCTCCCGCGACGGTGGCACCCGTGTCGAGGGCGAGGACGCCATGCGCGCCCTCAACGGCATCCTGGTGTTCCGCCGCACGAAGGCCGAGCCGGCCATCGCCGCCGAGCTGCCCGACCGCATCGACGAGCTGGCGCTCTGCTCGATGACCCCCGAGCAGGTCGGCCTGTACCAGGCGGTGCTCGACAAGCTCATCACCGGCAACGCCGAGGAGGGCGCCGAGCCACGCAAGGGCCAGGTGCTCGCTGCGATCACGGCGCTCAAGCAGATCTGCAACCACCCGGCCGCCTACCGCGACGACGGCCGTCCGCTCGACGGTCGCTCCGGGAAGCTCGCCCGCCTCGAGGAGATCGTCGATGCGGTCTTCGCTGCGGGGGAGCGGGTGCTGGTCTTCACCCACTTCGCCGAATGGGGCATGAAGCTGGCCGAGCACCTCACCAAGCGCACCGGGCGCCAGATCGACTGCTACCACGGCGGCCTCTCGCGTGGCGCTCGCGACCGGATGATCGCCGACTTCCAGTCGGGCGACGAACCGGGCGCGCTGGTGCTCTCGCTGAAGGCCGGTGGCACCGGGCTGAACCTCACCGCAGCCAGCCACGTGGTGCTGTACGACCGCTGGTGGAACCCGGCGGTCGAGGACCAGGCCCGCGACCGCGCGTGGCGGATCGGGCAGACGAAGACCGTGATCTGCCACCGGTTGGTGTGCCCCGGCACGGTCGACGAACGGGTCGAGGAGGTCGTCGCCGGGAAGCGGCAGATCGCCGACATGGTGCTGCCGAAGTCCAGCTCGCTCGCCGACCTCGACAACGACCAGCTGCGCACCGCGCTGGGGATCCGCGAGGACCAGCTGCTCACCGAGGACCTCACCGTCGACGACGACGCAACCGGCGACGGGTCTGACGAAGAGGGATCGGCGGGAGCTGGTCCCGATGGTGCAGGCAACGGCCCGGATGACGGTGAGCTGGTGGCGGCCGGGGTCGCCGAGGGAGGTGACGCATGAGCGGGCAACGTCGACGCCGTCGTTCGCGGGGGCGCAAGCAGGTCTCACCGGTCGTCTTCTGGGGTGACCCCGAAGCCGAGCGCGAGGAGGTGCCCCGGGTGTCCGCCGCCGACGACCCCACCGCGATGGTGCGGTCGCTCGGCCAGGCGCCGCTGCCGGGTCGCGAGAAGGTGGCGGAGCACTACTTCGCCGCTGTCTACGAGCGTGCGGCGGCCCTCGCCGGCGCCCTCGCCGCCACCTCCGGCCTGCTCGACGAACCCGAGGAGTGACCGCTCCCACCGAGCCGCCCGAGCCGGTGGCGGACGGGGCTGCCGCGCTCGAAGCGCCGCGCCGCCTCGCCGTGCGGGTCACACGCGACGCGCTCCGCCGGATCCGGGAGCCGCACCCGTGGGTCTACGACCGCTCGGTGGTGTCCGTGAAGGGCGACGGCCGCCCCGGTGACCTCGCCGTGGTCTTCGACGACCGCAACCGGTTCGCTGCGATCGGCCTGTACGACCCGGCCTCACCCATCCGCATCCGGGTGCTGCACCAGGGCGACCCCAAGCCGGTCGACGCCGCCTTCTGGCGCGACGTCGTGGCGCAGGCGGTCGAGGGCCGTTCCCGCCTCGCGTCATCGACCCACACCAC
>JBIQID010000052.1:10754-13027 GCA_044508215.1 Actinomycetota bacterium
TCCTCGACGTGTTCTCGTCGGCCGGTGGCTTCTCGGTGAACGCGGCGGCGGGCGGAGCATCGCTCGTCCACTCGGTGGACCTCAGCCCCCACGCCATCGAGGCGGCGCGCCGCCACATGGCGCTCAACCGCGATCGACGGGCCGTCGCGTCGTGCCGCCACGAGACGACCACCGGCGACGCGATGGAGGTGATGCGCTCCCTCGCCGACGCACGGCGTCGATTCGACATGGTGATCGTCGACCCGCCCGCGTTCGCCACCCGCAAGGGACAGGTAGACGGGGCGCTGCGCGCCTACGGGCGGCTGACCGAGCTGGCCGTGGCACTCCTCGAACCGGGCGGCACCCTGGTGCAGGCCTCGTGCTCTGCCCGGGTGACCGCGGCCGACCTGTCGGCGACGGTCACCGAGGCGGTGGAGCGCGCTGGCATGCGGCTCACCCAGCGGCGCCGCACCGGCCACGCCGAGGACCACCCCGTGGGGTTCCCCGAGGGGGCCTATCTGAAGGCGCTGTTCGCCCGCGTCGAGGTCGGTCCCTGAGCTCTTCGGCGGGGCCATTGGGGACGCGCCGGTAGCGTCGGCGGACATGCCTGCTCCCCGGCTCCCCGATGCACCCGCCACCCTGTTCGCCAGCGACAACGGTTCGGGGGTCCACCCAGAGGTGATGGAGGCCCTCGGCCGGGCGAACGCGGGCCACGCCCTCGCCTACGGGGCGGATGACTGGACCGCTCGGGCGACTGAGCAGTTCCGGGACCTGTTCGGCGCCCCGGTCGAGGTGTTCTTCACCTGGGGTGGCACCGGCGCGAACGTGGTGGGCCTGCAGAGCGTCCTCTCCCCGTGGCAGGCCGTGGTGTGCCCGGCGTCCGCCCACATCGCCGTGGACGAGTGCGGTGCCGTCGAGCGCTTCACCGGCTGCAAGCTGATCGAGGTGCCGACCTCCGACGGGAAGCTGCGCCCCGACGACCTGGCAGGTCCCGCCGATCTGCTGGGGGTGGAGCACCACTCGCAGCCCCGCGTGGTCTCGGTGACCCAGTCCACGGAGATGGGCACGCTCTACTCGGTCGACGAGCTGGGGGAGCTGGTGGACGCGGCCCACGGCGCCGGGTTCCTCGTGCACCTCGACGGGGCTCGCATCGCCAACGCGGCGGCCGCGCTCGACGTGGACCTGCACACGATGCTGGTCGACACCGGCGTGGACCTCATGACGTTCGGGGGCACGAAGAACGGCATGATGTACGGCGAGGCCGTCGTGTTCCTCCGGCCGGAGCTGGCCGCCGACGTGCGGTACGTCCGGAAGCAGGCGGGCCAGCTGCCGTCGAAGATGCGATACGTCGCGGCGCAGTTCGAGGCGCTCCTCACCGACGACCTGTGGCTGCGCAACGCCCGGCACGCGAACGCGATGGCGGGGCGGCTGGCGTCGGCGGTGGAGCGGGTGCCCGGCGTCGAGCTGTTGGGAGCGCCGCAGGTGAACGGCGTGTTCGCCCGCATCCCCGCGGCCGCGGTGCAGCCGTTGCAGGAGTGGTCGTTCTTCTGGGTGTGGGATCCCGCCGGGTCGGTGGTGCGCTGGATGTGCAGCTTCGACACGTCACCTGACGATGTCGACGCCTTCGCCGCAGGCGTGTCCGAGATCGTCGGCGCCGTGGTCGCCTGACGCACGTCGGCCCTCCCGGGGTTGAGAAGCGCCTCGCGTGGGGAACGTCCTGCCGGGTTGGAACGGGAGGACGGGATGGACCGCAACCGAAGGCTGGGGATCGGGGTGATCGTCGTGATCGTCGCGCTGGTGGCGATCGCTGCCATCGCTGATGCAGCGACGAGCAACGAGGGCGACAAGGTGCTGGTGATGGGTGACTCGATCACCGCCATCACCGGCAAGGACCTCGAAGAGGACCTCGCCGCCTACGACGTGACGCTGCGAGCGCAGTTCGGGGCGACCGTCGAGGAGCTGATCCCACACGCTCGTGAGGCCGTCGCCGAGGAGCCGGCCCAGGTCATCATCGCCCTCGGCACGAACGACGCCATCGGCCGCAAGCCGGTGGAGCAGACCGAGCAGCACCTCCGCGAGATGATCGGGTTCTTCCCCGACGCGAAGTGCATCCACCTGGTGAACATCAACACGAAGATGCTGAGCAGCGGCGAATCCCGTACCGGGGAGGCCGAGGCGATCAACCGTGTGCTCGACCAGCTCGCGTCCGACGACAGCCGCATCGGCATCATCGACTGGGACGGCAGGGTCACCGACGACCTCGTCGACGACACCGTCCACCCGAACAAGGCGGG
>JBIQID010000052.1:13127-18236 GCA_044508215.1 Actinomycetota bacterium
GTCACGAAGTTCGACGCACGGGTTCCGTGACGGTCACCGATCCGGCGTGATGCCGGCCGGATCGGTGACAGTTGTGCGGAGGGTCAGCGGTTGGGGCGGCGAGCGCCACCCGAGCGGCGGCTGCCGCCGGGGCGACCTGAAGGTGAGCCGGCCCCTCCGGAGCGGGCGCGCCCGCCGTCGGGACGACCACCCGAGCGGTTGCCTCCCGGACGGGCGCCGTCGGAACGAGCGCCGTCGGGACGACCACCACCGGAGCGAGCGCCCGCGCGGGCCCCCTCGCGCCCGCCGTCGGAGCGCGGTCCGCCTTCGGGGCGAGCACCGTCGCGACGGCGGCCGTCGCGGCGCTGGCGTGAGCGGCCGGGCGAGCCCGGCTGGTGCGGCTTGCGAGGCGGGCGTGACCCGTTCCCCTGCCCACCCGAGCGCGAGGCCGGCTCCTGCAGCGAGGCGGTGACCGCCTCGGCCGAGAGGATCCGGGGCTCGCCGGGCGAGATCACACCGATCACGTCGTCGCCCGGACGGGCCGGGGTGACGGTCGGGTCGATGCCCGCCTTGCGGGTGAGCTGCTTGACGTCGCGCCGCTGCTGCTCGGTGGCGATGGTGACGACGGTCCCTCGGGCACCGGCGCGCGCCGTGCGGCCGGAGCGGTGGAGGTACGCCTTGTGCTCGACCGGCGGGTCGGCGTGGACGACCAGCTCGACGTCGTCGACGTGGATGCCACGGGCGGCGATGTCGGTGGCGACCAGCACGGAGGCCCGCCCTGCGGCGAACGCGGCCAGGTTCCGCACGCGGGCGGTCTGGGCGAGGTTGCCGTGCATCTCCACGGAGGGCACGCCCGCGCCGTTCAGCTGGCGGGCCAGCGTCTTCGCACGGTGCTTCGTCCGGGTGAACACGATGGTCCGAGGCGAGCGCGACACCAGCTCGACGAGCACGCTGAGGCGATCCGAGGTGGTCACGTGGAGGACGTGGTGGTCCATCGCCTCGACCGGCGAGCTGGGCGGGTCGACGCTGTGCGTCACCGGATCGGTGAGGAAGCGCTTCACCAGCACGTCGACGCCGTTGTCGAGCGTGGCCGAGAACAGCAGGCGCTGGCTGTCGGAGGGCGTCGCGTCGAGGATGCGCGTCACGCCGGGCAGGAAGCCGAGGTCGGCCATGTGGTCGGCCTCGTCCAGCACCGTGATCTCGACCGAGTCGAGGCGCACGTTCCGCTGGCCCATGTGGTCCTCGAGGCGTCCGGGGCAGGCGATGACCACGTCGACGCCACGGCGGAACCCGTTGACCTGACCGACCTGGGAGACGCCGCCGAACACGGTGAGGACCCGGAGGCCGAGCGCTTCCGCGAGCGGGAGCGCGGCGTCGCGGATCTGGTTCACCAGCTCACGCGTGGGGGCGAGGATCAGCGCCCGCGGGTGGCGGGGCCGACGCTCGGCGCCCGACGTCGCGAGGCGGGTGAGCATGGGCAGGAGGAAGGCGAGCGTCTTGCCGGACCCGGTGCGCCCCCGGCCCAGCACGTCGCGCCCCGAGATGGAGTCGGGAAGCGTCGCGGTCTGGATCGGGAACGGACGGGTGATGCCCTCGGCCTCGAGGACCTGCACCACGCGGTGGTGCACTCCGAGGTCGGCGAACGTCGGCACCTGCACCTCGACGCTGTCGTCGGTGCTGGCGGACTGGATCCGCTCGGAGGACCGGCTCGCATCGCCGGACGTCCTGGGACCTGAGGGCTCGACGGCGCGCGCGCCGCGGTGGGGGGTGGTGTGTGGGCGGCGGGCCGCCATGGTGTTCTCCAAGCTGAGGGATCCGCTGTCGATGCGCCGTCCTGCCCGGTCCTTGGATGGAGCGGGGGTTCCGGCGAGCGGCTCAGCGGTGGGAAGCCCCGAAGTGGGCGCCGGGGCACACGCTACAGGACACAGGGCCCAAACCCTGCATCGCCGTCAGGATCCGGCCGGCGCGGTGGTGGAGCGGTCGGTGGTCCGGTCGGTGGTGAGGTCGGCGTCGGGCTCCTCCACCCGGCCGTCGACGTGGCGGGCGAAGCGGCCCTGCTCGGGTCCCCCGTGGACCGGTGCGTCGTCGGGCCACGGCCAACCGCCGAAGCCGGTCCGGCGGTAGTCCTCCATCGCCTTGCGGATGCCCGCCTCGTCGTTCATCACGAACGGGCCGTACTGCGCCACGGGCTGACCGATCGGGCGGCCCTGCAGCAACAGGACCTGCGTCGGCTCGTCGCCCGCCTCGATCGGCAGCGGCGAACCGCCGCGGGCCACCACGACGGTCGGCCCCTCGAAGCGCCGGCCGTCGACCGCGAACGAGCCACCCTCGTAGAGGTAGAGCGCCCGGATCGTGGCGTCGCTGCGGGCCGCGGGCATCGTCCACGACGCGCCGGCATCGAGGCGGAGGTTCCAGATCGCCACGTCGCCGTCGGCCCGCGAAGCCCACGAGCTGGGCGGAGGGGGTGGGGGCGTGGCGTCGTCGAGCCGCCCTGCGATCACGGTCACGTCCACCGCACGACCCTCGTCGCCGAAGGTGACGGTGGGGATGTCGTCGGCCCACAGCATCGTGAAGTAGGGGTCGACCATCTTGTCCTCGGCAGGGAGGTTCAACCAGATCTGGAACAGCTCCAGGCGGTTGGGGCCCTCGCGGTCGAGCAGCGGGAACATCTCGGAGTGCACGACCCCTGCGCCGGCGGTGAGCCACTGCGTGTCGCCGCGGCCGAAGCGGGCCGCTGCGCCCAACGAGTCGGAGTGGTCGATCAGCCCGTGGCGGACGAACGTGACCGTCTCGAAGCCGCGGTGCGGGTGGCCGGGGAAGCCCGGGACGACCTCGCCGTGGTACATCCGCCACCCGTCGATGCCCTCGAAGTCGGACCCCATCTGCCGGCCCTCGAGCGACGCCGCGGGCCCGAACTGCTCGTTGCCGGCCGGGTACGCGTCGTCGTGGTGCACGCAGAAGAGGAACGGGTCGATGCCTGGCCACTGCATGCCGAGCGGCGCCGAGTCGATGATCAGCTCTGACATGCCCCCACGCTACGGGCGCCAGGCTGGAGCGGCTCCTCCGCACACCTACCATCGGCGCGCCCGTGAGCATGAGGGGACCGATGGACGAGCGGCAGATCGAGATCACGACCGCCGGCGGCGCCGGCTATCGCTTCGAGGTGGCGGAGGACGGGCGGGTCCACCAGACCGGGTTCGGCCTCAGCCCCGCGTGGAGCGGCGGCCTGCCCCTCGCCGTCTTCCCGCTGGCGATGCCCACCTGGGGGGAGGGCCTCACCCGCATGCCGGCGCTGCGGGTCACCCACCACGGCGGGGACACGGTCACCCGCCTCACGTTCGCGGGGTACGAGCGGACCGACCTCGACGGTGCAGCGGGGGCCGCGCACTCGATCCGCCTGCGTGACGAGGCGAGGGGTCTGGAGGTCACGCTCGGGTTCCGGACCTGGGACGACGACGGTGTGATCGAGCAGTGGGTCGAGGCGCGCAACGGCGAGGCCGGGCCGATCACCGTCCACGAGGTGGCGGCTGCTGCGCCCGCGTGGTGGGGCACCGACGCCTGGCTCACTCACCACGGCGGCGGCTGGGCCGAGGAGTGGCAGACCCACGAGCAGCGGCTGCTGCCCGGCACGAAGCTGATCGAGTCGTACGGCGGCATCCGCCCGGCCCTCCAGGTGAACCCGTTCTTCCTCCTGTCGATGGGCGAGCCGTCGACCGAGCACTCCGGTCAGGTGCTCGCCGGTGCGCTCGCGTGGGGCGGCAACGTGCGGCTGGCGTTCGAGCTGGGGAACCCGATGGGCCAGATCCGGGCGCTGTGCGGCTGGAACCCGGTGGGCTCGGAGGTGGTGCTCGATCCCGGCGAGGAGCTGCGCAGTCCGACGATGGTGTGGGCGTGGTCGGGGGAGGGACGGGCACCGCTCACGCATCGGCTGCACCGCTGGGTGCGCGCCCACGCGGTCCGCGACGGCCACCGACCTCGGCCTGTGGTCTTCAACAACTGGGAGGCCACGTTCTTCGAGTTCGACGAGGAGAAGCTCGTGGGCATGATCGGCGATGCTGCCGAGCTGGGTGCCGAGGTGTTCCTCCTCGACGACGGCTGGTTCGGTGACCGGCACCCACGTGACGCCGACGACGCCGGGCTGGGTGACTGGATGGTCGACCGGCGGAAGCTGCCCGGCGGCATCGAGGCCCTGACCCGAGCTGCGGCGGAGAAGGGCATCCGCTTCGGCATCTGGTTGGAGCCGGAGATGGTGAACCCTCGGTCGGAGCTCTACGAGGCGCACCCCGATTGGGTGGTGCACCAGCCCGACCGCGAGCGGCGCGAGGAGCGGCAGCAGCTGGTGCTCGACCTCTGCCGCCCCGAGGTCCGTGAGTTCGTGCTCGACGTGTTCGCCGGCGTGCTCGACGCGCACCCCGAGATCAGCTTCGTGAAGTGGGATGCGAACCGCGACGTGAGCGAACCGGGGTCGCCGACCTTGCCGGCCGACCGCCAGGCCTCCTACTGGCTGGCGCTCGAGCGGGCGACCACCGAGGTGATGTCGGAGGTCAGCCGACGCTGGCCGGAGGTCGACCTGATGCTGTGCGCGTCGGGCGGTGGGCGCCTCGACCTCGGGACGCTTCGGTGGTTCGACGAGGTGTGGACCTCAGACAACACCGATCCGGTCGACCGGGTGCTGATGCAGTGGGCGGCGTCCCACTTCGTGCCGGCGCGGGTGCTGGGCGCTCACGTGACGCGGTGGGGCGAGCGGCCGGTGGCGTTCGGCTGCGCCGTGGCGATGAGCGCCCGGTTCGGGTTCGACCTCGACCCGTCGGGGCTCACCGACGCGGAGCGCGAGGTGTGCCGGGAGGCGATCGCCGTGTACCTGGCGCACCGCGACCTGGTCCAGGACGGCGACCTGCACCGCCTGGTGTCGCCGTGGTGCGACGGCGCGGCGACGTCACGCGATGGCGAGGCTGCTCGCACGGGCAGCGCTGCGATGTCGTACACGTCGGAGGATCGGCACCGCTCGATCGTGTTCGCCTACCAGCTGGACGAACCCGGCGACGCGACGCCGTCGGTGCTGCGGCTGGCGGGGCTCGATCCGGAGCTGACCTACGAGGTCCGGCGGGTGGAGCCGGGCGGAGCCGATGC
>JBIQID010000052.1:18336-19827 GCA_044508215.1 Actinomycetota bacterium
TCGATCCGGAGCTGACCTACGAGGTCCGGCGGGTGGAGCCGGGCGGAGCCGATGCCGCTGGTGGAGCGGTCGCGACTGGTGGGATGGCCGCGGCTGGCGGGGCGGTCGCGGCTGGTGTGGCCGGCGGTGCTGTGACGGCGACCGGTGCCGAGCTGGTGGACCGGGGGCTCGACTGGCCGCTCACGGCTCCGCTGACGGCTGCGATCTGGTCGGCGGAGTCGACCGCCTGACCCGAGCCGCTCGGGGTCTCGCCTGGATCCGCCGGCGGTGCGCGGCGTGGACGACGGTCGCCGTGACGGGCGGGATAGGTCAGCCGTGCTGCCAGAACCGGTTGCGGAGCGAGCGGCGCCCCTCGAGGCCCACGCGGTCGAGCTGCGCAACCTCGTCGTCGGTCAGCTCCCACCCCAGTGCCCCGGCGTTGGCGCGGGCCTGGTCGGCGTTCTTCGCGCCGGGGATCGGCACCGAGCCCTTCTGGATCAGCCAGCGCAGCGCCACCTGTGCGGGTGTCCGGTCGTGCGCCTCGCCGATGCGCCGCAGCTCGGCGACCACCCGGTCGACGACCTCCATCGGGTGCGCCGAGAACTCCCGGCGGCCGGGCGGCGGGTTCGAGGCGTCGTACTTGCCGGTGAGGCGGCCCTGGCCGATCGGCGAGTAGGCGAGCGGCACCGCGCCCAGCCGGCGGCACGCCTCGATGAGCCCGGTCGTCTCCGGGCGGCGGCGGAGGAGCGAGTACTCGATCTGGTTCGAGGCGAGGGGGATCCCGCGTGCGGCGAGCTGGCCGTGGATCGCGCCCATCTCGGAGATCGAGTAGTTCGACACCCCGACTGCGGACACGAGTCCGTCGGCGTGCACGGCGGCGAGCGCGTCGGCCATCGCCCCGTGCGACCGGAGGCTGATCGGGCCGTGCACCTGGTAGAGGTCGATGCGCTCGATGCCCAGTCGGTCGAGCGAGCTCAGGACGGCTTCCCGTACGGCCTTCCGCACGTTCAGCTTCTGCGGGCTGGGCATGAACTTCGTGGCGATGACGAGCGACTGCCGTCGACCTGGGTCCCGGGCGAGCAGCGTGCCGATGATCCGCTCGCTCTCGCCCGCGCCGTAGACCTCGGCGGTGTCGAAGAAGTTGAGGCCGGCCTCGAGCGACGCCTCCCACGCTTCCGCGATCGTCGACTCGGTGAGGGCTGCGTCGTAGCCGCCCATGCCCCACGTCGTGCGATCGCCCCACGCCCAGGTGCCCACGCCCAGGGGCACCGTCGGGGTCGGGCATCCGGGGAAGGTCACGGCGTCGGTCGTCATCGGCGGGACGCTACCCGCGGCACATGCGGACTGGTCCGGATGAGAACAGCTTGAACTTGTCCCGATCCGGGCGCGGGGGTTGGCCGGATGAGGACAGCTTGAGCCTGTCCCGATTCGGGCGCGGAGGTTGTCCCGATCCGGTCGCGGAGGTCGTCCGGATGCGGACAGCTTGAGCCTGTCCCGATCCGTGCGCGGGGG
>JBIQID010000053.1:0-19770 GCA_044508215.1 Actinomycetota bacterium
GTCGCCCTCCTCGACGCGCTGTACCCGAACGTCGTGGAGGTCCTCTCCCACGCCGAGCGCACCGGTGACCTGGCATCGGTCCGACCGCTCGCCGCCGCGCACGACCGCTACTGGTACCTCCGCCCCCACTGGGGTGACGGCCTCCGGTGGCTCGACCTCCTCACGACGCCCGACCTCGAGGAGCAGGACCCGCTGACCCACGCCCGGATGGTGCTGGCGATCGCGCTGACCCACCGGAACCGTGACGACTCGATGGACCACCTCCGCGCGCACCTCGAACGAGCGCTGGACGTGCTGGCCGAGCACGGCCCCGTGGAACAGGAGCTGGAAGCGGCCGGGCTGCTGGCGATCGACGCCGCGATCAGCGGTGACGTCACTCGCTTCGACCGGATCATGGAGCGGCACTCCCCCCGGGCCCCACTGGCGGGCTCGGCGTGGTTCCGGCTGAGCGCGGATGCCATCGCCGCGATCGGGCGGGCGGTCCGCGGCGAGCTGGCCGAAGGCATCGCCGACATCGGGGTGGCCCGCGACGCCGTGGCCGACGCAGGCGACTTCGCGTTCGCGTCCCGCCTGTCGATCTGGGCTGCGGTCGGCTCCCGCCTGGCCGGCGACACCGAAGGCGCCCGGGCCGAGCTCCGACGGAGCCTCGCCCTGTCGGCGCAGGCCGGCGTCGGTGGCATGGAGTCGAGGGCGATGTTCATGCTGGCGGAGCTCGGCGAGGAGGGCCCGGGCGACAGCGAGAGCCGCCTCGAGGCCTCACTCGAGAGCGCGGTGGCGCGAGGCGACCGGACGCTCGCCGCCGAGTGCACCCGCGAGCTGGCCCGACTGGCGTGTGAGCGCGGCGACGTGGAGCAGTCGCGTTCGCTCTTCCGCGCTGCGATCCCGCCGCTGGCGGAGCTGTCGCCGGTGGGCCTCGGCATCCTGCTCGTGGAGCTCGTGGACCTCGTCGACCAATCCGCCCACCAGGACCTCCTCGACGGCGCGACCGCGCTGCTCGCCCACTCGTCCTCGTTCGACCTGCCGGCCCGGCAGCGACTGGAGGAGCTGCTGCGCTTGCACCACGTCGACGTCGCGGACCAGGTGCCGGCCCTCCTGCCGCACGACGACGCACCGGACACCGGCGAGCTGGCCACCCTGGCCCTCCGGGTGCTCGACGCCATCTGAGCCGGAGCTGGCCGGGCCCCATGGACGGCTGCGACCATGCCGGGGTGATCCAGACCTCCGACACCGACCACGTCCGGCTCGTCACCCTCGACCGCCCGGACGTCATGAACGCGTTCGACATCGGGCTCTACCGGGCGCTCACCGAAGCGCTCGAAGCGGCGGCGTCCGACGACGGCGTCCACGTGGTGGTCATCACCGGCGCGGGACGGGCGTTCTCTGCCGGCCAGGACCTGGCGGAGATGGCGGCGCTCGCCGAGGGCACCGCGCCCGAGGGAGCGGAGACCGGCTTCCAGGGCCTGCTCGAGGTGGTCCAGGGCTACCCCAAGCCCCTCATCGCGGCCGTGAACGGCGCAGCCGTGGGCCTCGGCTTCACGATCCTCGGCCACTGCGACCTCGCCGTGGCCAGCACGACCGCCAAGTTCAAGGTGCCGTTCGCGCCGCTCGGTGTCCCTCCCGAGGCGGGGTCCAGCTACCTGTTCCCCGCCCGCATCGGCTGGCAGCGCGCCGCCGAGGTGCTGCTGATCGGCGACTGGGTCACCGCCGAGCAGGCCCTCGAGTGGGGCCTCGTGCGCGAGGTGGTCGCCCCCGACGAGCTCCTCGACGCGGCGATGGCCCTTGCCCGCCGGATCGCGGAGCACCCACCCGCCGCGACCCAGACCATCAAGCGGCTGATGATGGAGGCGCGGGGCGACGCGGTCCAGGCTGCGCGCCAGCGGGAGGAAGCAGCGTTCGCGGTGATGCTCGCCGGCTCGGGCGCTCGCGCCGCGCACGAGGCCATCAGCTCGTCCGGCGACTGACCTCCGCGACGGTCAGCTGCCGCGCTCGGGCCAGCCCCGACCGATCGGCTCGTGCCCGCCGAAGCAGAACACCAGCCACATCGTGTCCCCGGTGGCCTCGAAGATCGCCACCTGGCGGCACTCCCGCGCCAGGCGCACCGCGGTGTCCCGGTCGAGCCCGGTGACCGCGAACCCCTGCTCGAACCAGCTGTCGTCGGGGGCCACTCCGGTGGCGCCCCAACGGCGGCCCCCGGCCTCGTCGATCGCCGCTGCCAGCCGTCGGTTCGCCGCCCGGTTCGCGGCCGCGCCGGGCCGCTCGTCGCCGGGGTTCCACGCCGTCAGCACGTGGAGCGGTCCGCCGATCCGGCCCACCGCCTGCTGGATCGGCACCCAGTCGCCGTCGATCACCACGTCGACGGGCGTGCCCAGGTAGGCATCGATGGTCTCCTCGGTGAACGGCGGCGCCTGCTCCTCGGTGACGCCGTCGGGGCCTCGATCGGTCATCGCATCGTCGTCCATGCGGCGGCACGCTACCGAGCACCGCCCTCCGTCTGACAGGCTCAGGCGGTGCGGGTCAGCGAGCGGTCCTCCCTGACGGCGCCGCGGGCGGTGCTGTCGGTCGTGGTGCCGATGGTTGCGCTCTGCCTGTGCCTCACCGCCTGCACCAAGGAGAAGCGCGCGGACGCCGGTGGGCCCGACCAGCCGCCCGAGCCCGTCACCGTCGAGATGCTGGCGGACCACTCCGGCGGCTTCTTCTCGTTCCCCTGGCCGAACGAGCTGCGGAAGGCCGCGGACGGCACGCTCGACCTCACCGGGCTCCCGGGGGTGGAGGCTCCCGCCGAGGACGCTCCGGGCACCACCGCGCCCGGCCAGTCGCTGCTGCCCGAGCTCACCGCGCAGCTGGCACGCGCCGTGACCGATTTCGGCACGAACAGCGCCATCTACCTGCGTGCCACCGGCGCGCTGGACAGCGAGTCGATCCCCACCCCGTCGGAGAGCCTCGAGCCGACCGCGTCGGTGCAGCTGATCGACCTCGACCGGGGCGAGCCAGCTCCCGTGATCGTCGAGGTGCAGGACGGTGACCGCTTCCGCCCGGACCACCTCCTCACCGTGCTGCCGTACCCCGGCCACCCGCTCCACCCCGGCACCCGGTACGGGCTGGCGGTCACCACGGCGCTCCGATCCCGGGCGGGCGCGCCGGTCGAGCCGTCACCCCTCATCGACCGGCTCGACGAACGGTGGTCCCAGTCGACCGGCGTCGACGAGGCCACCTGGCGGACCCTCCGCAGCCAGCGCGACGAGGTCCGCCGTGCCCTCCCTGCCGAGGCTCGGCGCGACGGGCTCGTCGCCTTCACCGTGTTCCGCACCCAGGACGTGGGCCGCGAGATGGCCGCGGTGGCTGCGGCGGTGAGGGACCGTCCGCCACCGGTCGTGAACTGGGAGCGCCGGGAGCGGTGCGCCGCCGACGCCCCGACGGACGGCACCGGCGCTGCGACCTACGTGGGCTTCGTGACGCTGACCCGCTTCCAGGCCGGCCCGTGGCCGCACCTGCGGGAGGGTGGCGCCATCCACGTCGACGCTGACGGCCGGGCCGTTCCGCAGGGCACGGCGAAGGCGCCGATCGTGGTGAAGGTGCCGTGCGGTGACCCGCCGCCGAACGGCTGGCCGATCCTCACGTTCATCGACGGCACCGGTGCCGGCGCCGACCTCGACGGCATCTCGCTGTGGAACCGCGCCGGTTGGGTGACCGCCACCATCCCGCCGCTCTTCGGCGCCGGCCGCGAGCCGCCCGCCGACGTGACCGCGCTCCTCGAGGCGTTCGGCCTCACCGACCCGGCCCTGCGGTCCGAGCTGCTCTTCTACAACTTCCTGAACCCCGCAGCCGCCCGGACCAACCCGATCCAGCAGGCGGCCGACCACCTCGCGCTGCAGCGAGCCGTCGCCGCCATGTCGTTCGACCGCGGGCGCCAGCGCTCGAAGGTCCGGGTGGAGACCGACGACTCGATCACCGTGGTGAGCGGCCACAGCCAGGGCGCGCAGAGCCTCCCCCTGGTGGCGGCGGCCGACCCGACGATCGACGGTGTGATCTCGTCCACCGGGTCGGGCGGGCAGTACCACACGCTCGCCCACATCAGCACCCAGCGCGTGGGGCTCGCCACGTTCACCGGCGACGTCGACCTCCTCGACGAGCTGAACCCCGTGGTCCAGCTGATCCAGACGCTCCTCGAGGCGGGCGACGGCATCAACTTCCCGAGCACCATGAGCTACCTCAACATCTCAGGTCAGGCCGACACCTGCGTGTCGCTCGAGACGTCCCGCCACCTCGCCGGCGCGCTGGGGCTGGTGACGATCTCCCCGATCGAGCTCGAGTCGCTCTACGGCGACGAGGCACTCGACCCACCCGTCGAGGAGAGCGGGACGGTGGAGGGCAACGCCGGCGAGGGCGGGACGGCCACCCGGGTGAACATCGAGCTGCCCGGCGGGCACTTCGTGGCGTACGACGACACCACCACCGCCACCGCCTTCCTCGACGCGATCCGCGAGGGCCGGACGCCGTCGGTGAGCGTGGACGACGACCCGCCGACCGGGAACGGCAACTGCCCGGGCCGCCGGTGGGACGACCCGCCCCGTCGCTACGCCGTGGGAGCCGCCGACTCACGCTGACGCTTGTCGCGGACCAGCACCTCCTGCGCCACGGTCGCCACGTGCGTGCCGTCGAGGGTGAAGATCTGGCCGAGCGACAGGCCGCGTGCCCCCACGAACGTGAGGCAGCTGAAGTCGTGAAGGTGCCAGCGGTCGGCCCGCATCGGGCGGTGGAACCAGATGGTGTGGTCCAAGCTGGCGCTGAACGTGTTCTCGTAGAGCACCTGCTCGGGCTCGAGGCCCAGCGGGTGCGCGCGGATCACCGCCTCGGTCGGCATGTCGTCGGAGAGGTACGCGAGTGCCGCGGCGTGGAGCAGGCCGTCGTCGGGCATCTCGTCGCTCACCCGGAGCCAGGCGGCGGTGCGGCCCGTGCCGGCGCGGTCCGTGTCGTCGAGGACCCCCTGCGGCACGGTGGCGCGCAGGAACACGTCGCTCCAGCTGGACTGCTCGGCGGTCTCCGGGTCGGGCAGGCCGGTGGGCATCTCGATGGTCTGCACGTCCTCGGACCGCTCGGCGCGCTGGAAGCTGCACTCCAGGTTCAGGATCGCCCCGACGGCCTGGCGCGCCACCACCCGGCGGGTGCAGAACGAGCGGCCGTTGCGGAGGCGGTCGACCTCGTAGCGCACCGGCTCGTTGTGGTCACCGCGGCGGATGAAGTACGAGCGGATCGAGTGGACCACCAGCTCGGGATCGTCGACCGTCGCGGCCGCAGCACGCAGCGCCTGCGCCACGATCTGCCCGCCGTACAGGCCGCCCCACGGGTACTTCGGGCCGGTCCCGACGTAGGTGTCGGCGCCGTGCGACTCGAGCTCCAGGATCGCAGCCAGGTCCATCCGCAGGAAGCTACCGGCTGCCCACACACCTCCGGTCCGGGCGACTGACGGAAATCCCTCCGGGCGGAGGGGCTGGTGCGGACACACTCGTGCCATGAGCGCAGCGGCCGCGAGCGACGGCGCAACCACGATCGAGCCCACCGACCGCACCCAGGTGCGACGCCACCGCGAACGGGCCCGCTACGAACGGGCGACCCTCGAAGCGATCCTCGACGAGGGCCTGGTCGCCCACGTGGGGGTGGTGGACGGCGCCCACCCCGTCGTGCTGCCGATGGCCTACGCCCGGATCGGCGAGACGCTCTACCTGCACGGCGCGGTGGCCAACCACCTCCTCCGCACGGGGGCCGAGGGCGAGATCTGCGTGACCGTGACCCTGCTCGACGGCCTGGTGCTGTCCCGCTCGTGGTTCCACCACTCGATGAACTACCGGTGCGCGGTGGTGTACGGCCGGCCGCGGCTCGTGACCGACGACGAGGAGAAGTGGGCGGCGTCGCGTGCCCTCGTGGAGCACATCGCCCGAGGCCGCTCGGACGGCACGCGCCCGGTCACCACCGAGGAGCTGCGGAAGACGATGTTCCTGGCGCTCCCGCTCGACGAGGCCTCGGCGAAGGTGCGCACCGGACCGCCCAGCGAGGCGCCGGGCGACGTCGACGGTGGCGCCTGGGGCGGTGTGCTCCCCCTCTCGGTGGCGGCGGGCGCGCCGGTGCCCGACGAGGCCACCCCGGCGCACGTCTCCCTCCCCGAGCACCTGGCGGGCTGGCGGCGCTGACGCTGGCCGGGCACCCGTCCCGGCCAGCCGGCCCACCCCGGTGGGGTGACACCCGGCGACCATCCGCGAGCGCCCTTCGGTAGCGTTCGCGCATGCCAACGCCGTTCGACACGCACGAGGTCACCAACCAGCCGCCTCCGCTCGAGGGCCACGACGTGTTCGGGTCCGACGCCGCGCTCGCCGCTGCGGTGGAGCGGGAGGCCGCCGGCTGGGCGCTCGCCGAGCTGGGCGAGCTGGGACGCCTCGCAGGGACCGCCGAAGCGCAGGAGTGGGGCCGCCAGGCCAACGGCAACCCGCCGGTGCTGCGCACCCACGACCGCTACGGCAACCGCCTCGACGTGGTCGACTACCACCCCGCGTACCACCAGCTGATGACCACCTCCGTCGCGCACGGCCTCCACGCGGCCCCGTGGGGTGACGAGCGCCCCGGCGCTCACGTCGCCCGCGCCGCGAAGGTCATCACCTGGTACCAGGTCGACGGCGGCCACATGTGCCCGATCTCGATGACGTACTCGGTGGTCCCGGCGCTGCGGCACCAGCCCGACCGCGCTGCCGAGTGGGAGCCGCGCATCACCTCCCGCACGTACGACCCGGCGAACCGGCCGGTCGACGGCAAGGCCGGCGTCACCTTCGGCATGGCGATGACCGAGAAGCAGGGCGGCTCGGACGTGCGGGCGAACACCACGACCGCCACCCCCACGGGGAACGGCGGCGAGCACCTCATCACCGGCCACAAGTGGTTCTGCTCCGCCCCGATGTCCGACGGGTTCCTGATGCTCGCGGTGGCGCCCGGGGGCCTGAGCTGCTTCTTGGTCCCGCGCTGGCGACCCGACGGCACCCGGAACCCCATCCGGATCCAGCGCCTGAAGGACAAGCTGGGCGACCGATCGAACGCGTCCAGCGAGATCGAGATGTTCGACACGTGGGGCACGCTCGTGGGCGAGGAGGGCCGCGGCGTCCGGACGATCATCGAGATGGTCCAGCACACCCGCCTGGACTGCATCCTGGGGTCCACCGCCATCATGCGCCAGGGCGTCGCGCAGGCCACGTGGCACGCGCACCACCGCTCCGCGTTCGGGCAGGTCCTCGACCGCCAGCCGCTGATGGCGAACGTGCTGGCCGACCTCGCGCTCGAGTCGGAGGCCGCCACGGTCGCGGCGATGCGCCTCGCCCGCGCGTTCGACGCCGACGCAGGCGACGAGCACGAGCAGCTGGTGAAGCGCCTCCTCACGCCGGTCATCAAGTACTGGACGTGCAAGCGGGCGCCGCAGCACGCGGCGGAGGCGCTCGAGTGCCTGGGCGGCGTCGGCTACGTGGAGGAGACCGACCTTCCGCGCCTGTTCCGGCAGAGCCCGCTGAACGGGGTCTGGGAGGGGTCCGGGAACGTGATCTGCCTCGACGTGCTGCGGGCGCTGGTGAAGGCGCCCCAGGCGCTCGACGCCTACTGGACCGAGGTGGAGCTGGCCGCCGGGGCCGACACGCGCCTCGACGCCGCCGCAAAGCAGCTCCGTGCCGACCTCGGCGATGTCGGCGACATCGAGCTCCGGGCCAGGAACCTCGTGGAGCGACTGGCCCTCGTCGTGCAGGGCTCCCTGCTCGTCCGCCACTCCCCGGCCGCGGTCGCCGACGCGTTCTGCGCCTCCCGCTTCGGCGACGGTTCCGGCCGAGCCTTCGGGCAGCTGCCTGCCGGCCTCGACCTCGCCTCGATCATCGACCGGGCCCGCCCCGTCCCCGCCAGCTGACCCGGTCTCCGCCCGCCCCGTGCGCGCATGGGCTGGGAGCGGCGGGGCAGGTGGTCACCATGGACGGGCGAGCGCTGCTCCAGGACCTCTTCGGGCGGATCCCGGCGCACATCGAGGAGGCGCTGTCGGGCTGCGGGGTCGAGGACCTGACCGCCACGGTCGTGCCCGGCACGAACAGCATCGGCTGGCTGATCTGGCACCTCACCCGGGTGCAGGACGCGCACATGGCCGAGCTGCTCGAACGGGACCAGGTCTGGGTGGAGGGCGACTGGGCGGCGCGCTTCGGCGTCGACCCCGATCCGTCGAACACCGGCTACGGGCACGACGGGGCGCAGGTGGCAGCGATCCAGCCCGACGGTCCCGAGGCGCTCGTCGACTACTACCGCACCGTCGCAGCGCGGACCGACGACTTCATCGCGGGCCTCGACGGCGACGACCTCGACCGCATCGTCGACGAGGGCTGGGACCCGCCGGTCACGCTCGGCGTCCGCATGATCAGCATCGCTGACGACGACATCCAGCACGCCGGGCAGGCCGCCTACCTCCGAGGGCTCCTCCACAGCTGACTCGACCCGCCCCGGCGTGGCCGGCGGTGGGAGGATGCAGGCATGGCCGACGATCCGCTGACCCGCTCCGCACGGCTCCACGAGTACAGCCGGGCGGCCAACCCGATCGGCGCGGGCATCACCCCGCCGGTCCCGCTCGAGCAGTTCCCGGCCGCCCTCCACCTCGAGCGGGAGGGCACCGGCGAGGTCTTCCTCGACGTGTCCGGCCGTCTCGGCGTGCCCGGTCCCGCCACCAGCCCGGCGCTGTGCGCGTCGTTCGTGAGGATCGCCCCGGGCCAGCCGCTCTCCACGGCGCCGCTCTCGACCTCCGAGCTCTACTACGTGCTCTCCGGCAAGGGCACCTCCCGCCTGGGCGATCCCTCCGCCGCTCCCGTCGAGGTCGACGAGGTCCCCTGGGCGCAGGGCGACGTGTTCGTCCTGCCCGCCGCGATGACGGCGATCCACACCGCCCACGACGACGCCACGCTCTACCGCGTCACCGACGAGCCGCTCCTGCGCCACCTGGGGGTCACGCCCACGGTGCGCCGGTTCGAGCCCACCCTGTTCCGAGCCGCCGAGCTGCGCGACGAGCTCGCCCGGATCGAAGCGTCACCCCGGGCGCTCGACCGGAACCGGCTCAGCGTGCTGCTGTCGACGGAGGAGCAGGCGCTCACCCTCACGATCACGCACGTGCTCTGGGCGATGTACGGGGTGGTGCCGCCCGGCGCCGTGCAGAAGCCCCACCGCCACCAGTCGGTGGCCCTCGACCTCATCCTCGACGCACGGCCCGGCTGCTACACCCTGGTCGGCCGGCGCCTCGACCCCGAGGGCCGCATCGTGGACCCGGTGCGCGTCGACTGGGAGTCGGGCGGCGCGTTCATCACCCCACCGGGCCTCTGGCACGCCCACTTCAACGAGACCGACCAGCCCGCCTACCTGCTGCCCATCCAGGACGCGGGCCTGCAGACCTACCTGCGCAGCCTCGACATCCGCTTCGCGTGACTCAGGCCGTGGCGGGGGTGTGCGGCAGCACGATCGCGGCCAGCACGTCGGCGCACTCGCGCCCGATCTCATCGGGGTCCGCTCCCGGGCTGAACACGTAGCGGAAGAACCCGATCAGCACCTGGCCGACGAGCACCTCGGCGACCAGGCCGGGGTCCTCCATCTCGGGCAGCACGTGCGGGACCCAGCCGGCGACGCCCTCGCGGAACGTCTGGAGCAGCTCGGCACCCATCGGCAGCGCGGCCGCCTCGCCACGGATGCCCTCGCCCAACAGCAGCCGCAGGATGGCCTGCTCGTCGAGCGCTCCACGCCAGAAGACCTCGAAGACCGCACGGAGGCGATCCTCGATGCTGCCGGTGAGGTCGGCCGGCAGCTGGTCGGCGAGGCGAGCGGAGTACCGCCGTTCCTCGATGACCGCCGTGAGCAGGGCGTCCTTCGACTCGAAGTAGTGGTAGATCGCCGCCACCTGGACGCCGCACGCCTGCGCCAGCTGTCGCATGCTGACCCCGTGCACGCCGTGGCGTGCCATCAGGTCGAGCGCGACGTCGAGGATGTGCTCGCGCTGGTTGCCCCTCGACGAGGCCGTCGACGAGGCGGTCACGCGTGCTGCTCGATCCGGGTGGCGGCGGGTCTCACGACGAGTGCGCCGGGCAGCCCTCGGGCGCGGAGAACGACACCGGCATGTGCTGCAGCGCGAGCACGAGGGTGGAGTCGCCACGGTCGAGGGTGAAGTCCGGCGGCGTGGAGATGTCGGGCAGGCGGGTGAGCAGCTCCTGGAAGACCGTCTTGATCTCCATCCGGGCCAGGTTGGCGCCCAGGCAGAAGTGCTGGCCGATCCCGAAGCCCAGGTGCGGGTTCGGGTCGCGGGTGAGGTCGAGCTCGTCGGGACGGTCGAAGACCCGCTCGTCACGGTTCGCCGAGCCGTACAGCATGAGGACGCGGTCGCCCTCCTTCAGATCGGTGTTCCGGTAGGTGTGGTCGCGGGTGACCGTGCGGATGAAGCCCAGCACGGGGGTGACGTAGCGGACGAGCTCGTCGACCGCCCGGTCCATGAACTCCTCGTCGTGGAGGTTCTCGAGCATCAGCTTGCGCTGCTCCGGGAACTTGCTGAGCGCGGCCAGCCCGCCCGAGATGGCGTTCCGGGTGGTCTCGTTGCCGGCGACCAGCAGCACCGTGAGGAACGCGAGGAGCTCGTCGTCGTCGAGCTGCTCACGCTGCGCGGCGATCTCGGCGCGGCGCTCCTCGTCGACGCCCTGCAGCGACATCTCGGCCTTCGCCAGCTCGCCCTCGTCGGCGGCCTGGGTGAGGATCCCGATGATGTCGTCGGTGGGGTTCTCCCGACGCTCGGCGATCAGCTCGGCGGCCATCACCGCGAACTCGCCGAACGCCTCGGCGGCGGCCAGCAGTTGCGGCGAGTCGGCTTCGACGTGGCCGTCGCCCGCCATCATCGCGTCCGACCAGCGGTACATCGCGAGGCGCTTTTGGGGGTCGAGGCCCATCAGCTCGCAGATCACGATCAGCGGCACGTGCACCGCGAAGTCGGAGACGAAGTCGACGTCGCCCGTCTTCTTCACCATCTCGTCGACGATCTGGTTGGTCAGCTCGCGCACGTGCGGGATGAGCGCCCGGGTGCGGCGGGGGGTGAACCCCTTGTTGATCAGGCGGCGCTGCCGGACGTGCTCCTCGCCGTCGAGGGTGATGATCGACATGTCGCCGGCGATCTTCGGGCGCACCCCGTAGCGGTTGCAGTACGTCTCGGAGTCACGGCTGATCGTGAAGACGTCCTCGTGGCGAGCGGCGATGTAGAGGTCGTTCTCCGTCGCGTAGGGCAGCTCGTCGAGGTTGCGCAGCTCCTCGAACAGCGCCCACGGGTCGTCGAAGACCCTCGGGTCGCAGAAGTCCACGTCGCTGGTCGTGCGGCCGCCGCTCTCCACGATGCTCATGGCGTTCCTACCTCCGGGGGGTTCACGGCCGCAGGGATGGGCCGGCAGTTCCGTTGTCGTCCCCAGCGACGTTACGCCTGATTGAACGTTCGTTCAAGGGATCGCACGCGCTCGCTCGTTCTGTTCCTCCCTCGACGACGTGGGCGTCGTCGAGGGAGAAACAGAAGCGGGAAGGCACGGCTCAGCGGCGGTCCGCCAGGAAGGGGTAGCGGCTGCGGATGCGCCGGACCTCGGCCGGGTCGACCGTGGCGGAGACCGTCCCGGCGCGATCCGCGAGGTGGTCCAAGGTGACGCCCCACGGGTCGATCACCGTCGAGCCGCCCGCGTAGTCGAGGCCTCCCCCGCTGCCCACCCGGTTGACCCCCACCACGAAGGCCTGGTTCTCGATCGCGCGTGCGGTCAGCAGCGCGGACCAGTGCGCGGTGCGCTCGCGCGGCCAGTTCGCCACCACCAGGTAGCAGTCGGTCCGCTCGGCCGTCTCCCAGAACTCGGGGGCGAAGCGCAGGTCGTAGCAGACGAACGGCGTCACGGCGGCGCCGCCGACGTCCACCGTCACGATCTCGTCGCCCGGTGCGTAGTGCTCGTCCTCGCCGCCGTAGCTGAACGGGTGCCGCTTCACGTAGCGGGCGCGCACGCCGCTCGGGTCGGCCAGCACCAGCACGTTGTGCGCCCTGCCGTCGCCGGCCCACTGCGCGATGGAACCGGCGACCGCCACCTGGTGCGCGGCGGCCTGCTCGCAGAGGAACTGCTCCACCGGTCCCCCGGGGTCCTCGGCGATGCGCTGCGGGTCCATGGAGAACCCGGTGGCGAACATCTCGGCGAGCACCACCAGGTCTGCGCCGCCTTCCGCCGCCTCGGCGATCGCTGGGGCGAGCTGGGAGCACGTCGCCGGCGCGTCCTCCCACACGATGTCGTGCTGGATCCCGGTGACCCTCACCTCGGAACCTCCATCTTCTCGAGCCGGGCGCACGCCTCGTCGATCACCTCGTCCCGCTTGCAGAACGCGAAGCGCACGAGGTGCTTCCCGTCGTCGGGGTCGTCGTAGAACACCTGGGTCGGGATCGCGACGACGCCGGCGAGGTCGGGCAGGCGGCGGCACAGGTCCAGCCCGTCGGCCGGCAGCCCCAGGGCGGTCGTGACCGGGCGGATGTCGGCGCAGATGAAGTACGTCCCGGCCGGGATCGAGACCTCGAAGCCGGCCGCGCTCAGCCCGGCGGCGATCCGGTCCCGCTTCGACCGGAGCGACCGGGCCAGCTCGTCGGTGACCGCATCGCCCATCGCGAGCGCCTCCGCCACGGCGTGCTGGAACGGCGTGCCGCTCACGTAGGTGAGGAACTGCTTCACCGTGCGCACTCCGGCGACCAGCTCGGCCGGGCCGGTCACCCACCCGATCTTCCACCCGGTGAACGAGAACGACTTCCCCGCGGAGGAGATGGTCAGCGTGCGCTCCGCCATGCCCGGGAGCGTTGCGATCGGGACGTGGCGGCCGTCGTACACGAGGTGCTCGTAGACCTCGTCCGCGACCACCACCAGGTCGTGCTCCCGGCTGAGCTGGGCGATCGCCGCCAGCTCGTCCCGCGTGAAGACCTTCCCCGTGGGGTTGTGCGGGGTGTTCAGCACGATCGCCACCGTCGCCGGTGTGATCGCCGCCCGCAGCTCGTCGGGATCGAACGAGAAGTCGGCCCCGCGGAGGGTGACCGTGCGCCGGGTGGCGCCGCCCAGCGCGATCGTCGCGGCGTAGGAGTCGTAGTACGGCTCGAAGGTGACCACCTCGTCGCCGGGCCCGGCGAGCGCCATCACCGACGCGGCGATCGCCTCGGTGGCCCCGGCGGTCACGAGGACCTCCGCGTCGGGGTCGACCTCCAGCCCGTACCGCCGCCGCTGGTGGTCGGAGATCGCCCTCCGCAGCGCCGGGATCCCCGGCCCCGGCGGGTACTGGTTGTGGCCGGCGCGCATCGCCGCGATCGCTGCCTCCACGATCTCGGGCGGCCCGTCCGTGTCGGGGAACCCCTGCCCCAGGTTGATCGCGCCGGTCTGCTCGGCCAGCGCGGACATCTCGGCGAAGATCGTCGTGCCGAAGCCAGCCATCCGCTCGACGAGCGGTCTCATCGCCGGGTGACCCCGCAGCGCTCGCCGATCGCGTCCATCCGAGCGATCGTACGACGGGCCCGCCCACCCCGGCCTTCGTCAACGCTGCGCTTCACAATCCAGCCGGCCGGGCGCAGACTTCAACCATCCCCTCGGTGGAGCGAGCGGGGCGGCCAGGGGGAGGACGACATGCGACGGTTTCTCAGCGCCACGGTCCGTGGCGTCGCAGTGGTGATCCTGATGGTCGCGGCGACGGCCGCGGCCTGCCAGCCCCCTCCACCCCCACCTGCTCCCACGTTGCCCACGGGGACCGGTGTGGCGTGGTGGAAGGACGCCGGCGGGACCATCGAGGACGTGCCGTTCGTGGGGCCCACCTACCAGCCTGCGTTCGAGCGCTTCGTCACGCTGGACGGCGCCACCACCGGGCCGACCCCGGTGACCGGGTTCTCGCCGTTCCCCGCCACGTTCTGGGGGGCGCTCGGGTTCAACCTGGGGGCGGAGACGCTGCCCGACGGCACGGCGATGTTCCCGTGGAACGGCTTCGCGGGCGAGGGCATCTCGGCTGCCACGACCCCGCTGTCGATCGAGGTCACGTTCCCCGGAGGGACCTGCTCCATCCCCGCCAGCACGGGGCTGCAGATCGGCGGGTTGACCCCGTCGCCAGACGGGTCGAAGGCGGCGTTCGTCGGCCGGGACATCTCGGGTCCGGGTGGCTTCACGGTCGCGTGGGTCGACGTGCTGTCCCTCGAGCCAGGCGGCGACTGCCCGTCGATCGTCCGCTGGGACGTGGACTACAGCCCCAGCCAGCCGGCCGACCACCCCACCTCAGGCCTCGTGGTCTGGGCACCGGATTCGTCCGCGATCCTCTATTCGATCTCGGAGGACTCGCCGGAACAGTCGATCATGCGGCTCGACGCCGCCCCCGCAGCGACGCCCTCCACCGTGCTGGCCGCCACGATCGGGTGCTGGCTTCCGCTCGGCTGGTCGGTCGACGACCGCGTGCTCGTGGCCTGCTACAACACGCCGACCAGCAACGAGATCGCCTCGACGCTCGAGACGATGTCGATCACCGGCGATTCGAGGAAGGTGGTGGATGTCCAGAGGTCCGCTGCCATCACCGCGTCGACAGCGAGCTCGAACCTGTACCACTTCGGGTACTTCGTGCCCGGCACGACGACCATCGCCTACAGCGACGGGTCGCAGTCGTTCGACACCCCGAACGGCTCGGTGCCCCGGTTCCGGTTGAAGCTGCACGACGACGCCACCGGTGGCGAGGCGCCCTTGACCGGCACCGACCCGCCGCTGAGCACGCACGAAGAGCCGCTGCTGTCGGACCCGAACACGACGGTGTCGATCCCGGACCTGGTCGTCGTCGAGTCGTTCGTCCGCTGACGGGGGTCGCTCAGGCGGCCGCGCCGAGGCGGCGGCTGATGTCAGCGCAGTCCTCGCACACCGCTTCGGGGATCACGCCCACCTTCATCAGCCGGGCGAAGATCCAGCACCCGAGGCAGAACCCGAGCGCCGACTCGAGCGTGGCGGCGACCAGGATCATGGCGACGAACACGTTGGCCGCCACGGTCGAACCGGCGAGCCACGACACCACGGCCGCGAGCGAGAGGGTGGCGCCGATCCCCTGGGCGAACCGCTTCGGTGCACCCGGCGTGGGGCGGTCGGGAAGGCCGAGGCCGGGCACGACGACGCGCGTGGCGAGCTGTCCGAGGGGGCTCAGCGTGGGGCCGGTGAGGACACGAGCCACGAAGCCGTAGGCGAGCGCCACGAGGAGCCAGTGCCAGCCGGTGAGGAGGATGGTGGCGCAGAGGAGCACGACACCGGCGGCGACGGTCCGCGCAGCGAGCTCGTTGACGGTCCGAGGGAAGGAGAAGACCTCGCGCATGCCGCTCATCGTACCTGCAATTCCCGACCAAACAACTCGGGTATTGCTCACGCTGCGTCGCTCGCGCCCGCCCCGTGGGGAGCTCGGGCTCAGGCGGTGGGCGGCAGGAGGGCCGTGACCGCGTCGATCCCGGCCAGGGCCTCGGCGAAGGCGACCAGCTCGCGGTGCGTGACCGGCTCGCTGGGGGCGTCCACCTCGATCCGCTCGGCGGGCGCGACCCACGCCTGGGTCGGGACGTCGCACGTGAGGAGCAGGAGGTGCTCCCCCGGCGCCGTGTGGTGGACGAAGCGACCACCGCACGCCGGGCATCGCACGGAGAGCCACGAACGCGTGTCGTCGCCGGTGGACCAGAGGGTCACGCCGTCGAGCGGCAGGCTGACGGGACCGCAGTCGGGGCAAGGGACCGTCAGCTCGATCGGTGGTGCATCGGCCATGTTCCTCCTTCGGCCCGCGCGGCCCCACGTTGAGCGCGATGAGGGAGGCTCTCGCCTGCTGCCGCAGAATGTCCGGTGTGAACGCGCACGACGTCCCCCCTGCCGACCGGGCGCTCCTCGAAGCGGCCACCGAGATCTGCCTGGAGGCGGGCCGGTTCACCCTCGAGCACTTCCGTGACGTCGAGCTGAGGGTCGACCACAAGGGCGACGGCACACCGGTCACCGAGGCCGACCTCGGCGCCGAGCGGCTGGTCCGCGAACGGATCGCCGAGCTGTACCCCGACGACACGATCCTCGGCGAGGAGGAGGAGACGTTCGAGGGCACGAGCAGCCGGCGTTGGGTGGTCGACCCGATCGACGGCACCTACACGTTCACGTGCGGTGTCCCGCTGTACTGCAACCTCCTGTACGTCGAGGACGAGCACGGGCCCGCCGTGGGCGTCATCAACGTGCCCGCCATCGGCGAGGTCTGCGCCGCCGGCCGCGGCCTGGGCGCCACCCTCAACGGCGTGCCGTGCCACGTCTCGGACCGGACCGAGCTGCAGGGCGCCCTGCTCACCACGTCCGGCTTCGACCACTGGGACCCCGACGTCCTCGCCCGGGTCCAGGCGTCGGGCATCCGCATGCGGACCTGGGGCGACGGCTTCGGCTACGTGCTGGTGGCCTCCGGGCGAGCCGAGGTGATGGTCGATCCGGAGATCAGCGTCTGGGACATCGCCCCGTGCCGCGTCATCTTGCCCGAGGCGGGCGGCAGCGCGACGTCGTTCGCCGGCGTGGACGCGCTGGAGGTCCCCGACTTCGTCGCCACCAACGGGCACCTGCACGACGAGGTGCTCGGGATCCTCAACGGCACGGCATGAGCGCTGGCGCGTTCGACCCCGCCGGCTGGATCACGGCCCTGCGGACGGACCGGCAACGCCTCGCGGCCCTGGAGGGCGCCGACCTCACGGCACGCGTGCCGGCGTGCCCCAAGTGGGACCTCGCCGAGCTGCTCGCCCACCTCGGCCTCGTGCACCGCATGGCCGGTCGGATGGCCGCCACGCCCCCGGGCGAGGAGGTCCCTCGCGCCACGGAGCGGCCGCCCGGCCCCCAGGAACGGTTGGAGTGGGTGCTCACCGGGCTCGACGCCCTCGTGGAGGCCTTGGACTCGGCCGACCTCGACCAGCCGTGCCGGCGCTGGGCGGGCGACACCACGATCGGGTGGTGGCTCCGCCGCCAGGCGCACGAGACGGCGATCCACCGCTGGGATGCCGAGGTGACAGCGGGGCGCGAGCCGTCGGGCCTGGACGGAAGGTTCGCTGCCGACGGCGTGGACGAGTGGCTGGAGCTGAACCTGGTCCGTGGGATCCCGATCCCCGACGACCTCCGGGGCAGCATCCACCTGCACGCCACCGACCTCGACGACGCCGCTTCCGACGCCGAGGGGGCGGAGGATCAGCCCGCGCTGGCCGGCGAGTGGGACATCCGGCTGGACGGCGGGCTCACCTGGGAGCACGCCCACCACAAGGGCGACGTGGCGCTCCGCGGCTCCCGCGAGCAGCTCCTGCTGGCGTGCTGGGGGCGAACCCCGCTCGAACGGCTCGAGGTGTTCGGTGACGCGGGGCTGTGGGAGCGGTTCCTCGCCGCTCTCCACGGCACCTGACGAAGGGCTACCGAAAACCGAGACGTCCTCCCTGGACCGACTCGGGGTCGATCCGGAGAGGACGCTTCGGGGCTTGGGGGACGAACGTGGGTCGGGCCACCGCGCGGGGCGGCCCGGAGGGTGGCGTCAGACGGACGCCATGAGGCTCTCGACGAGGCGCTCGTCTTCGAGCGACATGCCGTCCTCGATGCGGTCGGCCCAGCTCTGCCGGGAACCGATCGCGTCGGCGTAGTTGGCCCGGCGCTTCGCCTGGCGGCCCACGGGGGCCTCGACGTCGTCGTCGCGACCCTCGTACTGCGCCAGGATCCCGAGCTTCAGGGCGTCGAGCGCCTCGGTGCGCATCTGGCTCACCCGGCTCTCGGTCACGCCGAGGAACCGTGCCAGCTCCTGGCTGGTCTTGCCCTGCAGGAAGTAGCCGACGATCACCAAGCGCTGCCGCTCGGGCAGGAGGGCGATGGCGTCACGGAGGTAGGCGTGCAGCTCACGCTCCTCGAGCTCCTGCGACGGCTCGACCGCCGTGGGGTCGGCGAGCACGTCGACCAGGGTCAGCTCCTCGTCGGGGGCGTCGGTGACGAGGTGCTCGAACGCGAGGACCACCGAGCGGAACAGGCGGTCCTGCAGGCGGTGCAGCTCTTCCTTCGACACGTCGAGGGCGGCAGCCATCTCGCCGAGCGAGGGCAGCCGGCCCAGCTGGTTGGCGAGGCGCTGCTCGACCACGTCCAGGCGGCGGGAGAGGGCCCGCACCGAGCGGGGGGCCCAGTCGGCGGCACGCACGGCGTCGAGGATGGCGCCCCGGATGCGCTGGGCGGCGAACCGCTGGAACGGGACGCCCTTCGCCTCGTCGTAGCGGCGGGCCGCCTCGACCAGCCCGAGGGCACCGGCACGGGCAAGCTCCTCACGCTCCACGTGGCGGGGGAAGTGGACCGCCACCTGGAACACGACGTGGTTGACCAGCTGCAGGTTGTCCTCGATCAGCTTCTGGATCTCGGCGGTCTCGCTCACTGTGGTTCTCCTCCTGCACCGGTTGGTGACCGGTGTCTCGCCTCTGCGCTACGAGTCATCGACAGGTCCGGAGGAGAACTTGAGGGATTTTTTTCCACGACGAAGCAGGCCTTCCGTCCGGAGGGTGCGGCGGACGACAGGCCTTCGTCGATGTCCCAGCTGTTGGGGGTGTGCATCGACACGGAGCGTGGCGATCTTGAGGCGAAACCTCACGAATCGTGATGAACCACGCTCACGCAGCGCCCGGCGGACGCCGGGTAGCGCAGCCGAAGAAGGCCGAGCAACGAGGCCGAGCCTGAGCGGAGCTGGCCCGGCTCAATCAGGAAGTGACGCTCAGGCGTTCTCGAACGTCGCGGCCTTCACGCCGCGACGTGCCAGCTCCTTGAGCACCGGCAGCGGCTCGACCGCCTCGGCGACGCCGTGGGCGCCTGGGGGGATCGAGCCGTCGAGGAGCATCGGCGCCAAGGTGGCGACGAGCGCCGCGGTGGCGGTGGCGGGCCGGTCGAGCACGGCGTAGACGAGGGTCTCCACCACGCCACCGACGGTGCCGTGGGCCTCGACGACCACGGCGCCCGGGTCGGCCTCGTTGGTGCGAGGGCCGAAGCGCGGCAGGCGACCCCAGATCCGGTCGGCGCGGTCGACCGCCCCGCGGGCGGTCAGCCGGGTGGCCGTCGGGAAGAGGCGGCACAGGAGCAGCGGCTCGGACAGGTTGCCCTTCACCACGTCGCGTGCGCCGATCGGCTCGGGGAACCAGGTGAGCTGCTTGGCCGAGCCGGCCGGTGCGTCGATCCACTCGCCGTCGCGCAGCTCGGTGCCGTGCTCGGCGAGCAACCGCTGCCGGTGCTTCACGCAGCCGGGGCCGCCGGCGCCCACCATCGCCACGTGCATCTCGGTCACCTCGTCCAGCGCACCGGCAGCGTGGCGTGCGAGCAGGCAGGACAGGCCCGGGGAGAACGACGCACCGACCATGAGCACGGTCTCGTGGTGGCGGGCGATCGGAGCGAGGTCCAAGAGGGCGGTGACGTCGGACGGGTCGTCGCTCACCGACACGACGGGCACCCCGTGCGGCAGCCAGTGGCCGGCGGCGGTGACGTGCGTGCCGGCGAGGCCCGTGAGGACGACGACGTCGGGCACCTCTTCGCCGTCCCAGGGCTGCAGCTGGTCGCCCAGCGACGCCTGCGCCAGCTCGACGCGACCCTTCCGCGAGCTCTGTGCCAGGACGCGGTCGACGCCCGGCGTGGCGATCAGCTCCCGCGCGACGCGCAGCCCCACCACACCAAGACCGTCGATCCC